>CANIVF010000048.1 GCA_947470895.1 Bacteroidota bacterium | reverse complement strand
TAGGAAGTTGGATAACAAAACATGCAGGAAAAACAACACTCAATATCTCCGCCATTGGTGAAAAACGAATATGGTTAGACGGATTATTTGATATCGTCAGGCAAAAAGATCAACGACTAGCATTTTCTAATGCATAATCTGGGTTTATCAAACTGTCAGAAAAGCACAGCATCGGTGTGGAGATCAGCGAAGAAGGAATGCGCAAGTACGCTCCTAAAGGAGTACCGTTTTTTGAGTAGACGCGTGCTTGAAAAAAGAAAATAAGATTATAGAGACTTCCCTAAAGGAAGTCTCCTATTATTTACACCTAATCCTCCGGAACATACAACAGCTTCCCATTCGCAAAATCATACAGCGTTAATCTTCGCAGATCATAATAGGCTGTCCAGAAAGATTTGAGGGCCTGCAGATAGCTGCGCTTGGCATCATCTTTTTCTCGCAAGGCAATATTCAAATTAGTGATATCAATTTTACCGATGAGGTAACGGTTCTGGGTTACGTTGTAGCGTTCCTGGGCTACTTCATCTGATTTTTTAGTGATCTCAATTTGTAAGCGCATCATTTCAAACTGACGAACTTTGGTAATGATCTCTTGTTCAAAAATGATTTTGCTTTGCTCAATTTCATAGTCGCGGAATTTTTTATTGGCAATGGCCGTTTGCATCATCGCCTTCCTGCGACCCCAATCCACAATAGGCACATTAAATGATATATCTGCAATTTGTTGTTTGGAAGGATTAGTATACAAATCGGAAACGTATGAACCCACATTGTTAAGTCCATAAGAGGCATTGATGGTGGTTTGGTAGCGTTGCCCTTTCGCCTGAGCCACTTCGCTCTCGGCTTCGAGTCTTCTGCGATCGAAGGCGATGTAGTCCGCACGATTTAATCGTGCGTAAGTAAGCGCATCTTCCACGGTCACTTCGAAGTATGGAATTTGATCCGGTAATACTAAATCAAAACTATCTCCATCCTTTAATCCAATGTAAGAACGTAACTGAAGACGAGCTGTTTCTAAATCCAGTTTTGCTTGAGAAACCTCCTGGCGCGAGCGCAGTAATTGCAACTCCACTTGCAGTAACTTATCTTTTGAAGTGGTGCCAATATTATATCGGCCTTGTTCAATTTTATTGATCGTGTCGTTATTAGCCAAATTGAAAGTAGCAATCTGCCCGTTCACCTGTTGAAGAAGTACATCAAAGAAAAAACTTACAGCGGTGCTGGATATTTCTTCCAAGCGTTCTGCATAAATCCGTTTTGATTCTTCAAACACAATTGGCTTGATGCGCTTATCCCACTTCCATGGATTGTAAGCAAACACTGGCTGACTGAGTCTGACATTCAATACCGTTCCACTCCATTGATTTATTTTGGTATTAATATCATTGAAAAAGTTATATCCGGTATTGGCCGATATGATACCTCCTGTTGCAGCAATGGGTTGTTGAAGTCCTACGTTGATATTCGGGTTTATCTGATTCACCGGCAGGTATAATTTTGATCCATCAGGCTGAATAACCGGTGTTACAAAGTTTGTGTAGGTTGGTACGCTTCCATTTAGCCGAAGCTGCGGATTATAGTTGGTACGAAACGATCGGTATTGCCAATAGCTGGTTTCGCGTTGTGTTTCTGCTTGCTTTGAAAAAATAGATTGCTCTTTGGCGCGAGCAATGATTTCTTCAATAGCAAAAACATTTTGGCCCTGCACCTGAACTGCACAGATGAATAGAAAGCCAATAAGAAAGTTTTTTTTATTCATATCGTAATGAGGCTATGGGGTCTTGAGTAGCTGCTTTGCGTGCCGGGGCAATTCCAAAAATCAAACCTACGGTTGCCGCAACACCAAATGAAAGTATGATCGAAGAAAAACTCACAATCGTGGGTATATCCGCTACAGATGAAACAATAAATGCCATCGTTACTCCCAGCACCACACCAATCAGTCCACCACTTACGCTGATCATAATGGCTTCGAATAAAAATTGTTGAACGATATCTTTCTTCTGTGCTCCAATCGCAAGACGCAATCCAATTTCTTTAATACGTTCCAGCACGGAGGCGAGCATGATGTTCATAATACCGATACCTCCTACCAAAAGGGAGATTCCCGCAATAGCACCCAACACATAGTTAAAAATATCATTGGTGCGCTGCTGTTGTTTTAAAAGCAGTTCCGGAATTTCAATTTCAAAATCCACTACTTCATAATGCTTCCGCGAAAGCAGACGTGTTAATATTTCGGCCGTAGATTGCATCTTGTTGGTTTCCTCCACCTGAATTACCAATCGATCGAGTTGATGATAATTCTTTTTATCTTGTTCATCTTCCGAGTCATTGCTTGAACTCATAAACACCATGCCGCGACTACGCATAGCTGCCAACCGTAGAGCTTCTCCTGTAATCAGATCACGATTTTCATAGCGCACCAGCACACTCTGTAAAGGCGCATACACATCCATATTAAAATCGCGGATACCTAGCTTGCTAATACTGTTCTGCGACACCAGGCGTTCTTTCATCACACCAATAATCGTCAGCCAATGCGGTCCTACTTTAATGCTTTTGCCAAGTGGGTTTGCTGTTGGAAAAAATCTACTCTTCAAAGCCGAGCCAATGATGCATACAGGAGATCCGATCTTTAATTGTTCCTGATTAAACATCTGCCCTTCCGAAAGCTGAAAGTCATAGATCTCAAAGTAAGCAGGTTCCACGCCTACCAATTTTGCGGAGCGCCTGATTCCATTACGGATAATGTTGGTGTTAAGAATAATCTCAGGGCTCACTTTCGCTAAACCCGGGATGGTCGTAACAATGCTGTTGACATCGCGTATCGTAAGACCTGGAGAGAATTTCTTTTTCTCCTTTTTCCCAGATGCCTGTTCGTTCAGTTTTTCTTCTTTCTGTTCGATGATGGGTTTGATCACAATGTTATTGACGCCCACCAATTTTATTTGATTGAGGATTTCCTGCTGCGCACCATTGCCGATGGCCAGCATGGCGATTACAGCAGCTACTCCGAAGATGATACCTAACGCAGTGAGTAAGGAGCGTACCCGATTAGCAATGACAGCGTCAATGGCAATGTATAAATTAGCCAATACGCGAGGCGCGATAAGCTTCGTGTTGAACTGCACAGATTACTGATTTACAGGATTGGCTGAAACAATTTTCGCTTCTGTATTGGATGTCTCATCCTTCTGTTTCCTCTTCCCATTCATCTCCGGCAGCAACTCAATTTTTTGATTCTCCAATCCCGTGGGAACGGATAAGTAGATGCGGTCGTCAACGGTAAGTCCTGAAACAAGTATGGCGTCATTCGCATTCGTTTCACCAATGATCACTTCTTGTTTAATGGTATTTAGTCCATCTTTCTTAAATACATAAGTAATAGAATCAGCCTCGCTGTGTAACGACTCCAGTGGAATATGTAAAGCATCTTCAATAACACTGGCAATTATTTTGTTACTGGTTGTCATCGAAGGGCGAAGGGTTGGATCTGTTCCATTAATTTCCACGGATACTTCAAAGACTTTTGCATCGGAGTTAGGACGTTGCTCTCCTACATTGGCTACGTTGGTCACTACTCCGGTAAGTTTCTTGTCAGGATAAGCATCCAATCCTACATCTACCTGCTGACCCACTTTCACCTTTCTAACATCCACTTCATTCACATACGTTTTAGATTTCATTTTTGTAAGATCAGGTAATGTAGCCACTGTAGGTTCCCACATTTGAATCTGCGATCCTGCTTTAATCGGCTTACCATCCCAACCCTTCTCATAAATCACCATGCCATCCTCCGGGGCGAGTACGTCAAAAGAAGCCAATACTTTAGTCATGCCGTCAAACTCAGATTGCACTTTGCGCAACTCGGCATTCACCTCGCGCATCTTTTCAATATTCTGGTTCTTCTTGATTTTATAATTCTCTAATGCCTGTTGATAAGCACGCTTCGCTTTTTCCATGTTGATTTCAGCTTGCTTGATGGTAGCCGGTGGTTCGAACTTAGATTGTTCCAACACAATTCCAGTTTCCTCCACAGCATACCTCAGGTTGATTAACTCATCGCGCGACTGACGGAGGACGAGGGTGGTGTCTAACTGTGTCTGATTGAATTTCGAATTGGCTTTATCCAATTCAATTTGCTTTGCCGTAAACTTATTTTGAAACTCCGATCGATCCAGCGTGGCAATCCATTCACCCTTCTTTACCACGGTGCCCTCATCGATAATACTTTGAATGGTTACCTGCCATATTTGAAAGTCACGCAGCGACTGCGGTCCTAGTATCTTTACCGAGTTCTTTGCCTCCAGTTCTCCGGTTGTTTCAATGTCAACCCGGAATTGTCCTTTCTTGACGGTAGCCATGATGGAAGCGGCCTCGCTGCCCTTATTTCCCCTTACCACAAAATATCCAATCAGCAAGACAATGATGATGCCGGTTCCTAATAGAATTTTGCGTTTCATAGATTGGGGTTAGATTTTTAAAGAAAGGTCAAAAAGTGACCATCAGATTTTATATCTACTCTGAACGTGCCTTTAAGGTTACATCGAAACGAATAAAAACTGGAAATAATATCAAGAGGGGCGAAAGAACTGAATTCTTCACCCTTTTGAATTTATTGCGCAGGGCCCTTCTTCGTACTAAACTTGTTCAACGCTGCCTCTTTACTCAATTTTCCAGAAGCATAATCTTTCAAAACATTAGCCTTCACCGAAAGCTCCAGAGAAGATGGAATGTTACAGCCATCGCATCGGGTTAGTTTAATGTTAAATAGTAAGGACTCTTCTGCTTTCAAACTCTTCACAGTACGTCCATACTCCAGGATGTCTTCTTTGATGTCTATTTCAAATTGCGGATATAACTCCTTCACTTTTTTGTCGCGGGTGGCCTGATCCAAATCTTCCAGACCTATCGTAGGCATGATATACCGTCTGTTAAATTCACTCTGGTTGCTGGAATACACCTCCATATAATAGATGACTCCATAATCTTTCATTCGCTCGTAATAGATATCTTCTTCTGTAAAGAAAGTTTTCGACAAATCCTGACGATACAAACGGTTGAAAATACTGGTGAGTAATTCCAGGTCAGGTTGTAACTCATCATCCATCACACTATTGATCACTTTAATCTTACCATCAAATTGGTCTTTACTCAACTTACCCTGCTTGTAAGCGATGATATCGGCCTTGGTTACTTCCAACGACATATAACTAGGCTTTGCACCATTAATAAAAGTGCCATACCAGATACGCTCCCCATCACTGCGATTGGTGATGATGATTTTTTCGTTGGTTGGCAACTGTGTAATCAAGTCTCCATAGTCGGTAAGGAATTCTTTGCACGCATCAATAATTTTGTTTGATGATGCATCACGTATACTATCGATATTCAACCTGCGCGAGGACGCTCTTGTGCGACCTGTGCTCCGAATGGTTTCAGTTTTGGTCCTACCCTCTTCATCGATGATGCGAGCCAATTCAGCCTCCTCACCGGAAGGAAAGTTGAAGGAATAAGTAAATGAATTACCATCCAACATATTAACCCCAGGTGTCTGACCTGCTAAATTCCAAATCATAGGTCCGTTCACTTCATAAGGCAAGCGGAAGGTTACTCCAAAGCCCTCACGATACTCACCATTGATTTCCATGGGAAAGAACAAACGTTTTTCAAATTGCTGCTTAATTAGTGTACTCAATATGTTCTCCGTCACTTCAATATCGCGGTTCATGCGATTTTCATCTATCTTACTTTGAGCACTTGCTTGCACTGCGAATGAAAAAATAATGGCCATCAGCACAAAAAATCTGTCTCGTATTTTCATAAAAATTATTTTAATAGTTGTTGACTTTCCTGATCGTGGCATCAGGGTTAGAAATAATGGTTGCCAAAATCTGTTCGGTCTCTTGTTTAAATTGATCTGTATTTTTCTCGATGCTACTCATACGAGTTTGAAATACCTGAAAATCCTGCTTGCGTTGTTCTTGCAGGTATTTTGAAAAATCAACCAGTAATGCCTCCACATAGGCCTTCTGCTCTGTGGAAGAAAGTTTAAGGTAGTCCTTCATCAGTTTCAGGTTATCCGCCTGCAAGCTGGCCACAAACGTGCCCACCTGATCCTGTGAGGCTTGGGAAGTCACTTTCATGAGCTCATCAATTTTATAAGAGTTTACCGCAAAGCTGGTCTTCATGGATTGATTGATCTTCTTTTGATTTTCCTCCCACCCTGCTGCAATCACCTCGTTGTTTTGGTGGAGTGATGAGGTGATCATTTCCTGAACTTCCACAGGAGTAAGTAACGATTGTGCTGGCTGTTCCATTTTTTTCGAATCGTTGAAACTGATTCTCAACTCACCGCTGGAATAGGTAATCTCTGGCCCGATCAGCCTTGCAGCCACCAAGATCAGAATAAACGAAGCCGCTATACTCATTATCGTTTTAAAATTACTGCTCCGCCAGAAATGAACTTGCTTATCCGGCCCAACGCCAAAGATGGTCGGAGCGATCACCTCCTTATCCCGAACTTGCTTCATTACATTACTCACTCCTGCCAGCTGCTGAAGATGCTTTAATTCTTCAGGGTGCTCATTAAGATACTCCATCACTTTTTTTGATTCTGCGGCATCGAGCTCACCATAATGGTAAGCGATCAGTGTGCCTTCGTCCGGTTTATAGTTCATAACCAATAGTTTCCTTTGTAAAATTCTTGCTCTCCAAAATCTTCTTCAATCCATCCAGCCCATAATACATGCGCGATTTCACGGTGTTCTCAGAAATATTCAGCGCCTCCGCAATCTCGCGAAACTTCAGCCCCTCATACTCTTTCATAATCACCACTTCACGTTGCTCATCACTCAATTCCATCAGGCATTGCTGCAGCAAGTCTGACAGTTCACTTTGTCGCAATTGTTTTTCTGGATTTTCACTGCGACTGCTGCTCGCCTCCCACCGGTAACTCTCTTCACTCTCGCCTGGCCTGAGATCATGTAACGACACCGACCGGGTGGCTTTACGTTTTCTCAACTCCTCGCGACAATAATTCACCGCAATGGTATACAGCCATGATTTAAATCGGGTGGGTTCCTGCAGTCCATCAATATTCCGGTGCATACTGATGAACGTCTTTTGAGCTACCTCCATAGCCAGATCGTGGTCGAAGAAGAACTTAAAGCCGAAATTATAAATCCTCTTATACCACATCTGCACCAGCTTTCCCTGGGCATTCTTATCCCCTTCGCGGGCCCGGGCGATCAGGGTATCGGAATGCATCATAGCTATAGTAGGTAAAGTTTCGGCCACAGAAAAAGCTTAAGTTGAACTCATTGCAATGCTTTCATGGTCTAAAGATGCAGGACTGAAAGGAATAGTTTTAAAATTCCGATAAAAAGCTGAAAGGATAAAATGGTAAAGCAACAGCTTTTGCTGCAAAACTCAGGATAAATACTCATTTTGCTCTGAGCTTTCTGCTCTGAGCTTTCTGCTTTTTATAACTTTGTGTCCGATGCAAAAAATCATTTCTCTGCTGATCCGGTATGTTCCCCGGAAATATTTGCAATTATTCACCGGAATTGGGCTTAAGACGCTTGGAGTATTTTATGCTGGCCACCAAGTAGAATGCCCTATATGTAATCATCGCTACCGCCAGTTTTTGCCTTATGGCAGAATCAACCCGAGGCAAAATGCGCTTTGTCCCCATTGCCTGAGCCTAGAGCGGCACCGGTTGATTTGGGTTTACTTAAAAGAGAAAACGAATTTCTTTTCTGAAAAACTGGATGTGCTGCACATTGCACCTGAGCCTTGCTTTATGAAGCCTTTTGAAAAGCAACATCGAGAAAAATACATTACTGCGGATATTGAATCTCCGCTGGCCAAAGTGAAAATGGATATCCATGACATCCCATTTCCTGAAAATCATTTTGACCTTGTGCTTTGTAATCATGTGCTGGAACACGTGAAGGATGATAGTAAAGCCATGAGCGAAATATGCCGGGTGCTAAAGCCCGGTGGTTTTGCCGTAATGCAAGTACCCTTTTTCTCACCCGTTCCGGATATAACATTCGAAGACGCATCGATCACCAATCCACGTGAGCGTGAAAAAGCCTTTGGTCAGGATGATCATGTGAGAATATTTGGAAAAGATTATGCCAAACGGATTGAAAAAAGTGGATTAAAAGCGGAAGCTAGCAAGTTTGCTTTCGAACTCAACGAAGAGAAAGTGCACAGAAATGGGTTAGTCAGGAACGAAGTACTTTACATCGGGCACAAATAAAAAAGCCGGGCTCTTCACCCGGCTTTTCTATTTCAACTTTTTACTCCAGACTCTTTATTTTCCCAACTTATCCAACACTTCCATCACTTCTTTCACGTGCACACGGCTTGTTTCAAGAAGGGCCTTCTCCTCAGTATTCAAATCTAACTCAATCACTCTCTCGATACCGTTCTTACCAAGAACCACAGGCACACCGAGGTAGCAATCTTTAATTCCATACTCGCCATCCAACTGCATGCAAACAGGTAAAATTCTCTTCTGGTCTTTCACGATGGCTTCTACCATTTGTGCAGCAGCAGAACCCGGTGCATACCATGCGGATGTTCCCATCAACTTCACTAACTCCCCTCCGCCAACTTTCGTGCGCTCGATGATGGCATTCAATTTATCTTTTGAAATCAACTCGGTAACAGGGATACCTGATACCGTGGTGTAGCGCGGTAGCGGCACCATGGTATCGCCATGTCCGCCAAGTAGAATCGCCTGAATATCTTTTGGAGAAACAGTAAGAGCTTCGGCCAGAAAAGCACGGTAGCGGGCAGTATCCAAAATACCGGCCATACCCATCACTTTTGTGCGAGGTAATTTAGAGGTGATGTGTGCCTGATACGTCATTACATCCAATGGGTTAGAAACCACAATGATGATAGCGTTTGGCGAATGCTTCACCACATTCTCAGTTACTGACTTCACAATACCCGCATTGGTAGTAATTAAATCATCGCGTGTCATACCAGGCTTGCGTGGCAAACCGGAAGTAATCACCACCACTTCCGAACCAGCTGTTTTTGCGTAATCATTAGTCGATCCGATGGTGCGGCTATCATATAAATCGATGGGAGCCTTCTGCCAAATGTCCAAAGCCTTGCCTTCGGCAAACCCTTCACGAATATCTACCAATACAATTTCGTTGGCGATTTCTTTGTACGCCAAAACATCCGCACATGTAGCACCTACGTTACCAGCACCTACAACAGTTATTTTCATAATATATCAAGATTAGATCGTTAAAACCGGATGCGAATTTATCAATAGAGTGATCAAAAGAAAAGGTATTAGAACAATTATGGAGAAAGTAAAAAAGTTAAGGCTCTTTTTGTGTTTGGCGTAAGCTTAAATCGATTGTCGATCCGATGCCCAGCCACCCAAACAATCTCACCGGCCGACTCCAAAACAGTAACCGAATCTTTCTCCCCCAAAGAAATCTTCCGGTCAATCAAAAAATCACTGATTTTCTTGCGATGTGTCATGCCTAACGGGAAGAAGTAGTCCCCGTGCAGCCACTTTCTCCATTGAAGTGGAAAGACAAGTTTATCTGCGTCCAGCACTGCCTCATTCACATGATCCGAAGGTTTTATCTCAGAACATGCTCTGATATCCAGCCTCCAAGGGCCTAGGATTACCTTAGTTTGATCCGCTTGAATACTTATTTCATTCCAATGGTTCTCTTGTGGCGTCACCACTAAATAATCCCGATCCACTACCAGCTTATGGGTTGATGACGAAAACTGCTTACCTGATTGCTTGTCTTTTATGACTAAAGCTTCCCTGCAGAGTTCATAACTGAAACCAAATGTCTTAATGCTATGCCAAAGCAAAGATGCCCCGTGGGCGGGATGAAGAAATCCCTTTTTGCTGATGTTGATCGTTTCACCTTCCTGAGTAACAAATTCTTCTTTCCAATCCTCCACATGTTTATGGTAGAAAGCCCACTCATCCTCCATCTTACTCACGCTTTCGCGGATGGTATTTTCAAGAGCGATATTGATTCTCTTAAGTTGTGGAATTACCTGATGGCGTATAAAGTTCCGCTGGTAGTCGTCAGTTTGGTTACTGATGTCTTCGCGCCACATGATTTGATAGTCTGCCGCATAACGGATGATCTCATCGCGTGTAGCAAATAACAATGGGCGGGTTATTTTTCCGCGCTGGGCAGGAATTCCACGTAAGCCTTCGATGCCTGCACCACGCATCCAATTCAGCATCATCGTTTCGATGGAATCATTGAAATGATGCGCTGTGGCTAACTTAGTAAATCCTTTTCCTTCTATTAATCCTTCAAACCAGGCATACCTTAGCTCACGTGCAGCCATCTGAATGGAAAGCTTGTTCTCCGTGGCATAGTTGTTGGTCTCAAAGCGTTTACAAAAAAAAGGAACGTTAATCTGCACACAATAATTTCTCACAAACTCCTCATCCTCATCCGAATCCTGCCCACGCAATTGAAAATTACAATGAGCAACAGCCAATTCAATATCCAGTCGCTTGAGTGCATGAAGCAACACCATAGAATCCAATCCCCCACTTACGGCAACCAGAATTATATCCTGCTTTGTGAGCAAATTCTTCTCATCAATAAACCTCTTTAACTTATCAATCACAGTCCAAAGATAACTTTTCTATATTTTTGACCCGAAAATGAATCGATACTTACCCTTATTTCTGATTTTACTTGTATCCACAGGATCTCTGGCTCAACGAAGAGTAAAGATGAAACATGCCGATAGCCTTATCGGGAGCATTCGCAATGGAGACCGGTTCGACCGATTAATTGGCAATGTGATCTTTATTCAAAACACAACCACTATTTATTGTGACTCGGCCCACTTCTTTAAAACCAAAAATAAAATTGAGGCCTATGGAAAAGTCCACATCATCGATGGTGATTCGGTAGATGTAACCTCACGGGAACTTACCTATGACGGCAACGATAAAATTGCTCACCTGCGTAAAAAGGTTGTTTTTACAAAATTGGGTATCGCCACGCTTTACACTGAAAACCTGGACTATGATCGCAAAAAAAATGAAGCGAAGTATTTCAACGGAGGGAAATTAGTGGACACCACCAACGTGCTCACCAGTAAAAAAGGGTATTATGATGTACGTACCAACCTGGCTGCTTTCAAATCAGATGTAGTCGGGGTGAACCCAGATTATACCTTAAACTCAGATACTCTTCAATACAACTCAAAAACAAGAATCATATATTTCAAAGATGAGACTATAGTCAAGGATAAAGATGGCGGAGTTGCGATTTACAAAAGTGGATTCTATAATACCAACCAAAAATTATCCGCACTGAATCTGGGTGTGATTGAATCCGTTGAATACAAAATCAAAGGCGATGCGTATGATATCGATGACGCAAAAAAAATATATAAAGCTAAAGGAAGAGTAGTAATGACATCCAAAGAAGAAAACATGCTCATCTTTGGTGACGATAGCTTTTATGATAAGAAGACCGGCATATCAAAAGTATATGGCAATGCCTACGTGGCAAAAATTGATGACGATCTTGATACCCTATTTATATCGGCTGACACATTAGTATCGATCGAAAATAAAAACCCAAAAAAGAAGAGATTACTGGCTTACAACAAGGTCAAAATTTTCAAAAAAGATCTTCAGGGAATTGCCGATTCATTGGTCTATCGCTCGTTGGACTCAACGATCTATTTCTATCGCGCACCCGCTTTGTGGAGCAGTGGAAATCAAATGACGGCTGACTCCATACGCATACGACTAAAGAATAAAAAAATTGATAAACTTTATATGGTCGCCAACTCGTTTGTGGTGTCTCAGGATTCTCTTTCCAACTTTAACCAGATCAAAGGCAGAAATATGACTACCGACTTCAAAGGAAGTTCTATCAATAATGTTTTAGTCGAGGGGAACGCAGAAAGTTTATACTATGCGCTGGAGGAAAGGGAGGAAGATCTGGATAGTATTCGTGTGAAACTAACCATCACCATGGGCATGAACAAAATGATATGCAGTAAGATGAGAATCATCTTTGTGGATGGTAAAGTCAATACCGTAAATGCTTATGTAAAGCCTGATGCTCAGTTTATCCCTCCACATCAAATAAAAGAAGCAGACCGAAAATTAAAAGGCTTTATCTGGAGAGGCGAAGAGCGCCCCACCCGCGAACAGGTAGTGAAGAAGGACGGAAACGAAAGTCATCCGTCAAAAATTGTCAAGCATTAATAACTTTTATTTCGAATTATTAGGATAAGCTACCGCTTTATAATAAATTTTCACTTGAATAAGTGTGTCCTTTATGAAAAGTTGGATTTTTGTTCTTCTCATTTCTGGTTTTAGCCTTTCCGGGCTCGCACAAACATTCGAACTCCTGGATAAGCAAGAAAGCCTACAAGCTTCACTCAGTGAGACAGTTCGGATACCTTTGAAAATTAGAAATAACACCAACAATGCTCAATTTTATATCATCAGAAAACTCCATTCCGATCTTAACGGAACCCAAAAGGGGTATTTCTGTTTTGAAAAAAACTGTCTTGAATCCGTCATTGAAGAATTTTCGAAAAAAGTAGAGCCGGGTGAAACACTTACTGCTCTTGCCTATGTTTTAGAAAGTGGAATTCTAAGTAGTCAAGGCAATATCAAGTTTCAGGTATTTATAAAGGGTAATCCTACAGATGCTATTGAGTATACTGTCTCAGTGTCTGTTCTGGAGAAAGATCATAAGCCGATCATTTTTCAATCTAAAGACATTACCATACAAGATGTGTATCCAAACCCGGTACAGGATCTGGCTTATATGGATTATCGCCTACATAACGAATCGGCAGTAGCCAAAGTAGTCATTCATAATATTTTAGGCAGGGTCATCAACGAATTCGAATTATCTCCATTTGAAGACCGGGTTAAAATACAAACCGAAGAATTCGTTTCGGGTATCTATTTTTACACCCTCTACCTTAACAACAATGGGGTGCTTACCCGAAAACTAGTAGTTCGAAAATAATCTTACCTCCTTACCGTTTAGCTTAAAACTTTCCAAATTGTTAATTCATCCTCCTGTAGTATATTTGTAGGCTGAAACGTATTACAACCCTTGATTTTGAGCATTTTAACATACTTCAATGCCAGGCGAGCCAAAAGCTTTAGCCTATTTTTCATGGTGATTTTTACTTTGGGGTGCAGTCAGTTCAGAAAGATTGAGAAGAGTGAAGATTGGCGCATTAAGTATGAGGCTGGCTTAAATTACTACGCAAAAAAAGATTATTATCGTTCCTCCATTCTTTTTGAATCGATTTTGCCCATTGTTAGAGGGCTACCTGAGGGTGAAAAAGTGGAGTTCTATCTTGCTTATTGCCAGTATAATGAGAAAACTTATCTGCTAGCTTCTGATCAGTTTAAGACTTTTTACGAAACCTACGGCCGTAGCCAATATGCAGAGGAGGCGAACTTTATGTATGCCTATTCCTTGTATGCTTCATCGCCAGATCATAACAAAGACCAAAGAAGCAGCATTGAGGCGATGAACGCCATGCAGGTATTTTTAAACAAGTACTCGGGAAGCCAATTCATGAACAAGGCTGTAGAGGTGATTGATGTAAGTCAGGATAAGCTCGAGAAAAAAGGCTTTGACAACGCTAAGCAATATCTTAAGCTAAAAATGTATAAAGCATCCATTGTCGCTTTTGACGATTTCAAAAAGAACTTTCCAGATTCACCCTATCTGGAAGAAGCGGCTTACCTAAAAGTAGTTGCAGAATTTGAATTTGCCGAAGTGAGCATTCCTTCAAAACAGTTTGAACGCTATTCGGCAACACTGGAGTATTATAAAGAGTTAGTGGACAATTTTCCAAACAGTCCTTTCCTCAAAGAAGCACAACGTTTTTATAGTGAAAGTCTTAGTCAAGTGAATAAATTAAAAAATAATAAAATCTAATATTATGGCCATACAACCGTCTCTGATCACCCGCGATATGGATAAAATTGCAGGACCTACTGGAAATCTTTACGAATCCGTTGTGGTTATCTCCAAGCGCGCACGTCAGATTGCTGTAAACCTGAAAGAAGAGTTGAACAACAAGCTGGCAGAATTTGCGACTACCGTTGACAATTTGGAAGAAGTGTTTGAGAACCGCGAGCAAATTGAAATATCTCGCTACTACGAGCGCATGCCAAAGCCTACCACTACCGCTACAGAAGAATTCCTTGAAGGAAAATTAACGTATCGTTTGCGTTCAGCTATTGACGCTGAAGCAAAAGCAAAAGAGTAAATTATGCTGGCCGGTAAAAAGATTCTGCTGGGTGTAAGCGGTAGCATTGCCGCTTACAAATCAGCTCTCTTAACCCGGTTTCTTGGAAAAGAAGGTGCAGAGGTTAAGGTAATAATGACACCATCTGCACATGACTTCATCACACCCCTCACACTCTCCACAGTTTCGAGAAATCCTGTGCTCACGAGTTTTATCAAAGACAGTTCAGGAACCTGGAATAATCATATCGATTTAGGTCTTTGGGCTGATGCCTTGGTGATTGCACCTGCCAGTGCCAATACCATCGCAAAAATGGCTTCCGGAATTTGTGACAACTTACTGCTAGCCGTTTATTTATCCGCACGCTGCCCTGCGTTTTTTGCACCCGCCATGGATTTGGATATGCTCCAACATCCGTCCACAAAAAATAACATTCAAAGATTAACCAGTTGGGGAAATCATATGATTAATCCTGGCCATGGCGAATTAGCAAGTGGGCTCATCGGTACAGGACGCATGGCCGAGCCCGAAGAAATAATCGCTCACCTTGCGGCTTATTTTAAAACATCAAATCTCTTGGCCGGAAAGAAAGCCTTGGTTACAGCGGGCCCTACTCATGAGGCCCTCGATCCTGTGCGATTTATTGGAAATAACTCCAGTGGAAAAATGGGGTATGCGATAGCTGAAGAATTGGCAACCCAAGGTGCCGAGGTAACACTGGTATCTGGCCCCACAAACATCAAGTTAAGTCTTCCTAACATAAAACTTCTCCGGGTCTCATCTGCAGAAGAAATGTATCAGGCTTGTGTTTCTCATTTTGCAAACACTGACATTACCGTATTCTCCGCAGCAGTTGCTGATTACCGACCTGCGCAACAGGCGGATCAAAAAATAAAGAAATCAGATAACACGCTGACGATTGAACTAGTTAAAACCCGTGACATCGCTGCTGAATTAGGGAAGTTAAAAAACAAAGACCAGTTCACTGTTGGCTTTGCGCTGGAAACAGAGAATGAAAAAAGTAATGCAGAAAAGAAGATCCAATCAAAAAATTTCGATCTGATCGTTTTAAATTCACTTAACGATGAAGGCGCGGGCTTCGATCACGACACCAACAAAGTAACCCTGATCGATAAAAATGGTATGGCAACAGAATTTAGTTTGAAGTCGAAGAAAGAAGTAGCCACCGACATCGTTAATGCTATAATTGAACACTGGCATGCTTAAGTCATTTCTTTTATTGCTTTTTACATTGGTTGGATTTACCTCGGTAAGTCAGGAACTTAACTTTAAAGTAAGCATCAATGCCGATCAGATTCAGACTACAGATCGCGCCATATTCAAGGATATGGAGAGAGCCTTAGCCAATTTTTTAAACACCCGGAAATGGACTCCTGATTCTTATAGCAGTCATGAGAAAATCAACTGCACCCTTTTCCTTAACATTACAAAGATGCCATCGATTGGCAATTTCAGTGCCAATGCACAGATTACTTCAGCACGTCCGATCTATAACAGCAATTACGAAACCGTTCTATTAAATTTTGCCGACCGCGAATGGGAATTTGAATATATCGAGTCGTTGCCTTTAGAATATAATGATAATACGTATATCAGTAACTTGACTTCCATGCTGGCCTTTTATGCCTATATCGTATTAGGTATTGATTATGATTCGTTCAGCGAATTGGGAGGAACGCCTTTCATTCAGAAAGCGCTGGTTGTCGTAAATAATGCACAGTCATCAAACCGCATAGGTTGGGATGCGCTGAGTAGCACCAGAAACCGCTATGCATTAGTTGAAAACCTCAACAACCCTCAAATGGTTGAGCTGCGTAAAAACACATACAAATACCACAGGATGGCGCTGGATTCATTCGATAAGTCGCCTGATCAGAGCAGGGAAATCATTTTGGAGCTACTTAAAAATGTGAAGAAAGTCGGGACGATTTACCCCAACTCCATTTTTGTTATCACGTTTCTGGATTCCAAGGCCACTGAATTGGTAAACATCTTTTCGGAAGGAAGTTTACCAACTCGAAGAGAAGCCTACGACATTCTTACGGCCATCGATCCGAAAAGAAACATTTATCAAAAAATCATCTCGAACTAAGTAATTTCTTTACGCTTAGTTCTTAATTTAACACTCCATTTTAATTTCGATGCTTACCCATCTGGTTATAAAAAACTATGCGCTGATTAAACACCTGGAGTTGTCACCATCTTCCAGGCTTAATGTGATTACTGGTGAAACCGGTGCCGGTAAATCCATTATGCTCGGAGCCATCGGTCTTTTACTAGGCAATCGTGCCGACACCAAAGCCTTATGGGATGAAAATGAAAAGTGTGTCACTGAAGGAACGTTTGATCTTTCTTCCTATAAACTGAAAGCGCTCTTTGCATCAGAAGACTTAGATTATCAAGACCAGACCACCATTCGAAGGGAAATAAATCCGAATGGAAAAAGTCGTGCGTTTATCAATGACACTCCAGTAACACTGGAAGTGATGCGTAAGATTGGTAATCACCTGATGGATATTCATTCGCAACATGAAACCTTGGAGTTAGGCCGTAAATCTTTTCAACTTGAACTGGTCGATTCATTTGCCGCTAACGTAAAGCTGAAAGATGACTACCAAGACGTATGGAAAAAATTTGTGCGCACTCAAAATGAATACAAGGCGCTACTATTAGAATCAGATGCCTTGAAAAAAGAATCTGATTTCATTTTGTTTCAACTCGATGAATTAACAAAAGCCAATCTGAAACAAGGAGAACTTGAACAACTTGAGGCTGCCCTGAAAATCATGGAACATGCTGAAGAGATCAAAATAAATTTCAACTCCATTCTCGAGCAATTTGGAAGATCCGAATATTCCGTAAGTACTACGCTTGCCTCTATACGCACACAGTTTCAATCGGTAGCATCCTATTCATCACAATACGAACAACTCTTTCAACGCTTTGAAAGTGCACGCATTGAATTGGATGATATTCTGAATGAACTTGAGCAGGCTGAAGAGAAGATCGAATTTGATCCGCTGCAAACCGAAAAAACAAAAGATCGATTGAGTTTACTCTACCAACTATTGCAAAAGCATCGTTTAAAAGAAGTAAAGCAACTTATTGAACTACGCGATTCACTAGAGGAAAAAGCGACCAAGACCCGAAACCTTGACCAGTTGGTTGCTCAAGCAAAAGAAGCGGTTAACATATTGGATAAAGAATTGAATCAAGCCGCAGAAGAATTAAGTAAGTCGCGGCAAAAAGTTTTTAAACCACTTTCCAAACATCTCGTGTCGTTGTTGCAGGAATTAGGAATGCCCGACACACAGCTGATGGTAGACCACACCCCTACTGCTGCTGGTCCACACGGTATCGACAGCATTGAAATTCTTTTCACAGCCAACAAGGGAATGCAACCTCGTCCTTTGGCGCAAGTTGCATCGGGTGGAGAATTTTCAAGGCTTATGTTTAGTATCAAATATATAATGGCTGAAAAGACTTCATTGCCTACTTTAATATTAGACGAAATTGATACCGGGGTTTCTGGCGAAATCGCAATCCGACTAGGAAACCGAATGAAGGAAATGGCTTTGCGACACCAGGTTATTTCAATCAGTCATCTTCCTCAGATCGCATCAAAAGCTGATGCCCATTTTTTTGTGTTTAAAGATAACTCTGCAAGCCGCACCATTACCTCCATCCGAAACCTCAATGTTGAGGAACGCGTAAATGAAATCGCTCAGATGATCGGAGGTGCTAAACCATCGGCCAAAGCCATAGAAAATGCGCGTGAAATGCTTCACGATCAGGCATAACCGAGCCTAAGTATTCACCTCAATCGCTTGAAATTTTATTTTATTTTACTATTTTGTATCTGATTATTCTTAAAAAATACCTTTTAAGAATAAGAAGTGGACATATTTTCAAATTAATTCATTTTGTATTATGAACATCTTTGTTGCCCGATTGAACTTTAAAACAAGACGCGAAGAGCTTGAAGCGGCTTTTGCAAAATTTGGTGAAGTTAGCTCAGCTAAAATTGTAAAGGACCGAGAAACAGGTAAATCAAAAGGATTTGGATTTGTAGAAATGCCGAATCACGACCAAGCTAACCAGGCCATAGCGGCATTGAATGAAACCGAACTTGATGGACGTACGATTGTTGTTAAACCTGGCAATCCTAAAGCCCCCGCTGAAGGCGGACAACCGCAAGGATAAGCTTACCATCGAAGCATGGATATCATAATAGCGAGGCATCATCTCGCTATTTTCATTTTGCCACTTACATAAACCCGGGTTGTAATGGATTCAGTGAATCCTTACTTTGCTCAGATTTTAAACTATGGAAGAGCATTCAGACTCACACTCAACAATTAAAGTAGCCGGGTTTCTTGCTGGCCCAGTTGCATTTCTATTGGTGAGTTCGCTGGTTAGTGCCGACTTCATTTCGCCAGGCGCAAATAAAGTATTGGGCGTTGCTGCGTGGATGATTGTTTGGTGGATTACCGAGGCAGCGCCAATACCGATCACGGCCCTGTTACCATTGATTTTATTTCCATTTCTGGGTGTAATGAAAATGAGCGAGGCGGCCGCACCGTATGCCAATCCAATCATCTTTCTTTTCATGGGTGGTTTTATGATTGCCCTGGGGCTGGAGAAACACCGGTTGCATGAACGCATCGCATTAAATCTAATTCGCATAACAGGCACATCCGGCAACGGAATCATTTTGGGATTTATGATCGCCACCGGGTTTATCAGCATGTGGATCAGCAACACCGCCACCGCCATGATGATGTTACCCATTGCGATTTCAGTAATCGACTTATTAAAAACAAATAAAGGAAATACACCTGAAACTGAATCAAAAGGTGAACGTAATTTTGGGATTGGCCTAATGTTAATCATTGCTTATGCGGCAAACATTGGAGGAATCGCCACCATTATTGGAACTCCTCCCAACGTTGTTTTTGTTGGTCTGTTAGATCAATTCTATCAACAGAAAATCCCTTTTGGTAAATGGATGCTCATTGGCTTTCCTCTCAGTTTAATCCTGTTGGCATCGTGTTACCTTATTATCACATTCATTTTTCCAAATCACCTGAAGAAAGTGCACGGATCGGACGAACTCATTAAAAATAAGTTGATGGAGTTGGGCAACCTCAGAAAAGAAGAAAAACTGGTGATGATGATTTTCGGTATCACTTCATTACTTTGGATTTTTCAGCAGGCCATTAACTTTCTATTAGGCAAAGACATGCTGAATGACACCAACATTGCCATGATGGGAGGCTCACTCATGTTTCTGGTGCCCAGCAGCCTGAAGGAGTTTAAGTTTCTACTTCATTGGCGCGACACCGAAAAACTGTCTTGGGGAATTTTAATATTATTTGGTGGCGGCCTGTGTCTGGCCCAAGGACTATCCAATGCCGGCATTATCCAGGCTGTTGGTGCTATTATTGCAGAACAAGGTAGCGCGGTAAACTGGCTTTTATTTGGGCTGATTACGGCTTCGGTTTTCATTACCGAAGTAATGAGCAATGTAGCCCTAGTTCAGATTTTCATTCCTGTTGTTTTTGGTATTGCTACTAACCTGGGATTAAATCCGATTTTGCTGGGCTTGCCGGTAACCCTAGGCGCCAGCATGGCATTCATGTTTCCTGTGGCAACACCCCCCAACGCTATTGTTTTCTCCAGTGGTCACATGAAAGTGAAAGACATGATGAAGGCTGGCTTTGCACTCAACATCGTTTCCATCCTGCTCATTTATCTTTTTGCGCGCACAGCGATTGAATGGGTTTTTGGATAAAAAAGACCCGGCATAAACCGGGTCTGTCGTGAGGTAATGACGCTTCATTGATCAATCCCTTTTCTGATTTTTCTCTTCAACGAGATAAGCTATTCCTAATCCCAGGCCTCCAAAAATGAAGATCATGGAGAAATAAGCAACTTCCTCCATATCAAATGCAGTATCTAACCAATAGCCGAGTAAAAGACCTAAACCGGCACCAATCAATAACAGCGATGCTCTCAATGCACCAGAAGTTGAACGCTGTCTTTTAAAGAGGTCGGGACTTAAGCCCTTATCAATAATGGCCATGCGCTCAATGTTATCGTATTTGCGTATGTATACCACCATCACAAATGCACCCAGAGTAATGATAATAGGCAACAAGATGCCAAGTGCCGGAATGATTAATCCTTCTTCGTTCATAATCGTATTTGTTAAATTTACCTCTATGACGCAATCGCTCTTTGACCGGTTACACCACGCTTCAAATAAATTCAAAAAAAACAAACTATCAATAGATAAGAGCAACCGGTAATCAGTTAAAAACTATTTATCCTTACTATGTAACTTGTAAATCAAAACAAGCGTCAAAGGGCCGTGATCACTGCTGAAGAAGAATATTTGCTTATCGACAGGATTCTTGCAGGAGATAGAAATCTGTATGCTACCCTCGTGGATAAGTATAAAAGTTACGCCTATACCTTGGCCATGAAAGTGCTTGGAAATAGATCGGATGCGGAAGAAGCTGCCCAGGATGCGTTCATTAAAGCCTTTCATTACCTGAAGGGCTTTAACAAACAAGCAAAATTCAGCACCTGGTTATATCGGATTGTATTCAATACGGCAATTAGTTACAAGAGAAAAAGAAAACCAGCCTTTCAAAGTATTGAAAACAGTATCGTAGAATATTCGGAACGAGCCGATAATAAGACCGAACAAGATGACAAACATACTTTTATTCTGAAGGCAATGGCTAAATTGAATGAAGCGGACCGACTGGCAATACAGTTATTCTATATCAAGGAATTTAGTATGGAAGAAGTAGCGGACATGATGGGGCAGAATATTAATACCATTAAAGTACGCATCCATCGGGCCCGGCTGCGGCTGGCTGATGAATTGAAAGTGATATTAAAACAAGAAGCATTAACTTTATAGGGATATGAATAAATTATCACCTGCCAAAGAAGAAGAACTCCTGCGCTATTTAGATGGTGAATTGGATGCCGTTGAGAAAACAAATCTGGAAGCAGAGATTCAACGTTCTTCGTTACTAAAAATAAGAGTAGAAGAATTACAATTCGTGCGATCATTCTTGATGCGAAAAACTACCCTGGAGGCTCCATCCAAAAACTTTACCCATAATGTGATGGAAGGACTAGATAGTCAGCCAGTGATGTCACTCTTCTCTCCACGCAAAGGACTTTTATTATTATTAGGTGTCATCATCGCCTCAGTCATATGCTTGATGTTACTTACTCATGGCGTGTTTGATCAGACTACTACATCCTTGATTGTAGAAGCACCTCAGAACAAGTGGATGCAGGACGTGACTCTCGCCATTCCTTTCAATGGAAAAATTCTGGTAAACGTAATCATCTTTTTAAATCTTGCACTCGCACTATTATTATTAGATCGCACCATTCTGCGACCCCTGTTCCAGAAGCGTACTTCGATGGGATATTAATGCAAGGTTAACATCGCAGCGCTCACTGAAAGAAATAATTCAGTACCTTGAAGGGATATTCCATTTTGAATACAACCTTAACAGTGAAATGAAATACATTCTTTTTTGCCTGAGTGTAATTACTAATTTCTCGTGCTCAACACTTAAACCACTTTCTGATTCTGATATTGAATCCGGTTATTACGATCTCCGACAGTCCGACAAAAGACACACCAAAATATATCTCAACGCTCAAGAAGATTCCATCGCGATCATCCCAATCGATAAAGAAAATGATCGACAAAGCACTCTTGCTCACGAGGATGGACAATCCTTTTTAAAAAGAAGTTTCGATATTGATGCCCTCGCTGTGCCGTTTAAATATCGTCCATCCACTGCCGATTTTCCCCGACAACTTACTTCCGACTTTAATGGAAACATCTACTTCGGCTATCGGTTGGATCGCTATAAAACCAGAATCTTAAGCACACCTGCAGGGCAAGTAAATAAAATACAGCATCACGCCATTACTATGGGAACTTTCGGTGGACTAGGCACAACCTCCATTTCACCCTGGACAACCAACTACCAGACTACCGATGAGTATAATGGTCTTGTGCTTACTCGCGGATTGTCGATTATGGCTGGAGTAAACAATCTCACCTTTGGTGTGGGTGTTGGCTGGGACTACCTGACAGATAGAGACAAAGAAATCTGGATCTATCAAAACAAACCATGGTATGGTGTTACCATAAGCTTAAATATAAATTAAGCATCGACAACCATATACCGATTTTGCTATAATGAATTAAAGAAGCCGCGCTGGATAAAATTAAACTCATCGTATCATGAAAAATAATCGTCTAACACCCGTTGAAATCAGTAAAGAAGAGTTTAAAAAAATTGGGTATCAATTAATTGATTCCGTTGCCGATTACCTGCACACCGTTCATGATAAACCGGTTACAAAGGGGGAATCACCGAAAGAGATCCAGACTATTTTAGGTAACGCTACATTGCCTGAGTCGGGTACTCCTGCTAACGAATTAATCTCACGCACTTCTGATTTATTATTTAATCATTCATTACTCAATGGCCATCCTAAATTTTTAGGATACATAACATCGTCCCCCGCTCCTATTGGCGCCCTGGCTGATTTATTAGCGGCTACTGTAAATCCAAACGTGGGCGCTAACATTTTAAGCCCGATGGCTACAGCTATTGAAAAACAAACGGTGAAATGGCTGGCGGAGTTTATCGGTGTTTCTCCAAACTATGGAGGCATATTGGTAAGCGGTGGAAACATGGCCAACTTCACTGCCTTCTTAGCAGCAAGAACGGCTAAAGCTCCTAAGGCTTTTAAAGAAGACGGCTTCGGAAATACTTCTGGTGACATGGTCTTGTACTGTTCGAAGACAACCCACACCTGGATTGAAAAGGCGGCAGTCCTATTTGGTCATGGTTCAAAATCCATTCGGTGGATTGCTACCGATGCAAACAATAAAATGAACAATGAAGTTTTAATCAGCACCATTGAAGCAGATGTAAAAAACGGAAAGAAGCCTTTCCTGGTGGTAGGCACTGCGGGAGATGTCAGTACCGGAGTAGTCGATAACCTTTCAGGCATCGCAGCAATTTGCAAAATCTATGATCTATGGTTTCACATTGACGGTGCCTATGGCGCTCCTGCGGCAGTGATTCCCAAACTCAAAAAATTGTTTGATGGACTGGAAGAAGCCGATTCAATCGCGCTCGATCCACATAAGTGGCTATACAGTCCGCTGGAGGCAGGATGCACATTAGTGAAAAATCCACAACATCTGATCGACACGTACAGCTCACATCCGGTTTATTACAACTTCGGAGATGCCGACAACGAATCATCATTGAATTACTATGAATATGGCTTTCAAAACTCCAGGGGATTCAGGGCTTTGAAAGTATGGATGGCACTGCAACAGATTGGTAAAAGTGGCTATGTGAGCATGATTAGTGAAGACATTGAGCTATCGGAATTATTTTATCAGGAAGCCGAGAAACATCCGGAACTGGAGGCAGTAACTCAAAATCTGAGCATCACTACCTTACGCTATGTACCGGTAGGATATGCAACAGGGAATAACAATGCAGAAACTTATCTAAATATATTAAATGAAAAGCTGCTAAACGTTTTACAAGTAGGTGGCGAAGTGTTTTTATCCAATGCTATTGTCTTTGAAAAATATTGCTTGAGAGGATGCATTGTTAATTTCAGAACATCCAAAAAAGATATTGAAGAAATCATAGCCATTATTGTTCGTGAAGGGAGACAGTTGCATCATAAACTGCAGGAGAAATAAACAAGCTTTGGTCTGGTGCACCCTGAATATTACTCAGTTTACCAGCATCTGTTTTATCCCACCTACTTACTGGAAAAATAAATGGCGCAGATACCGAAGTGAAAAAAATAAAAGATATTTGCATCGAATTCAAAAATCCAATTGATGCGCATTAAACCATTTATCATTGTTATTCTAGCGCTGCTTTTAACAAACTGCCAGAAGAAGAAAATATATGTTATTCCTGCCACGGATACCGATAACGGTGGTTTGATTTTACCTGATGGATTCGGAGCATTGGTGGTGGCCGACAGTGTAGGACCTACCCGGCATCTGGCCGTTAATGAGAATGGTGATATCTACGTGAAGTTGCGCATCACCACCGGAGATTTAGGTAACATGGCCTTAAGAGATACAACCCATGATGGCAAGGCAGATATTATAGAACGTTTTGGTGATTACCCGAACGATGGAAGCTTCGCCACTGAAATGCGTATACGGGATGGGTATTTATATTTTAGTTCGGAGGTAGTGGTATACCGGCAAAAACTAACCCCTAACAAATTAATTCCCGATGGAAGTCCGGAAATAATATTGATAGACGATCATCCCATTCAATGGCACAATGCCAAATCATTGGCGTTTGATAAAGATGGCGATATGTATGTTACGTTCAGTGCTGCCACCAATGTGTGTGAAGATTGGAGTACGGTGGATGGCACTGCAGCAAATATTAAAGGACTATACCCGTGCCCACAGTTAAATGATCAGGCAGGCATCTGGAAATTTGACTCTAACAAATTGAATCAAAGTCAATCGGATGGCGAACGCTATGCTACAGGATTAAGAAGTGTGGTGGGCATCTCCTGGAATGATCACGACAACAGTCTTTATGCTGTGCAACATGGAAGAGATTACCTATATAACCATGCACCAAAGTATTATAGTCCATGGCAAAATGCAGTTTTACCAGCAGAGGAGTTTATGAAAATTGAAGAAGGTGATGACTTCGGCTGGCCCTATACGTATTATGATCCATTCAAACATAAAAGGATGATGGCGCCAGAATATGGAGGAGATGGTATCAAAGAATCAAAAGAATATGCAACTCCCGTGATGGGTTTGCCCGCGCACTGGGCACCAAATGATTTATTGTTTTACAAAGGGGATCAGTTTCCTGAACGATATAAAGAAGGAGCCTTCATTGCTTTTCATGGATCTACCAATCGTGGACCTTATCCTCAGGGAGGTTATATCGTAGCATTTATCCCGTTTGAAA
The DNA here is from genome assembly GCA_947470895.1 of Bacteroidota bacterium. Taxonomy (GTDB): domain Bacteria; phylum Bacteroidota; class Bacteroidia; order Cytophagales; family Cyclobacteriaceae; genus ELB16-189. Next base: position 7,007 of record CANIVF010000048.1, on the reverse strand, counting down.
ATGGAAAACCAACCGATCAATGGGAAGTATTTGCTGACGGATTTGCCGGGGTAGACACCATCACTACGATGAATGATGCCATATACAGGCCCATGGGTTTATCCGAAGGTCCTGATGGCTCGTTGTACGTCTCAGAATCAAAGAAGGGTAAGATATGGCGCATCGTATTTAAAGCCGACCCAAAAAACTTTGGAGAAGCACAACTTGCCGCCATGGAAAAAAGGAAAACCAGAACATATCTTAAAACACCTGATGAGAAAGCAGACATTTTAACCCCTTTGGTATCCAATGAAATAAAGTAACATCGTATAATCGTATAGACGCAGAAGAATTCAATCCTATCCAAATCATATACTATTGATTTTAAACATCGTTACATCCGATAAGCCAAACTCCCGATATTGATGAGAACCATCAACATGGGAGTTTGTATCTAAATCGTACCTAAGTACTATCTTCTGTTCGTTATCAATTACTTCACAGAAGTCACAACAATATTGCGGTATTCGATGGGGCCGTGGTCACCTTGTATCATGAATGGTCCTGGCTCTCCTTCTTTGCTGTTCATGGCTCCACCAGTAATGCCAGGGATTACCTGATCGCTGATTACGGTAACACCGTTTGCCACTACCGTCACTCTTCTTCCTATTAATGTGATATCATAGGTTTGCCACTCACCTGCATCTTTCGCTACCATCTCGTTGGGAGCAAGGAATCCGTAGATGCCACTGAACTGATCATCCCAGGGCTCCAGGCCTTTGCCATCGGCCACCTGCACTTCGTAGCGACCGCGCAGATAGATACCACTATTGCTTCCTTTGGGATAACGAAACTCGACATGCATTTTGAAATCGGTGAATGATTGATCCGAAAAAAGGTTAGAACCTGACTTAGGACTTTTCAAAACGCCAGCCTCCACAACCCATTGATTTTCACCTTCGGTATGCCAGCCTTTCAAGTCTTTGCCGTTAAAAAGTTTAATGGGTGCAGCCCACTCTGGCTTCTTTGATCGCTGAAGTGAAGGAGCTCTCACTCCTACCCAGCTTGCTGTTTTGCCATCAGGATATGTGATACTTCCATTCATCGCATTGCCAGCCAATGTTCCTTCCAGACGGAGATCTCCCTCGCCCAATTCCCACTGAGGTGGAATGCTGAAGCTAAATGTGTTACCAGCGAAATTTACTTTTGATATCGCCCGGGCACTGCCTGAGACACTCACAAATCTTCCCATCAAACCATGATTGCCCGAATGGCGAACTTCCAACCATGAAGGCAACTCCTTTCCGTCTTGCTTCACAGTGATATCCCAACGGCCTTCCAGCGGAGGTGGTTGTTGTGCGAAAATCGTGATAGAGAAAAGAAACAGTGGGATAACAATAAAATTATTCAGTTTCATGATTGTGTTGTTTTCAATATTTAAAAGTATAATGATTCGACACTAAGGTACTATTTTTAAAGAAATTGACTTTATAATTTACTGTTGATTTTAGAAGTAATCGCTAAAACTAGTCAGCTTAATAAAATGAAATAAGTAATCCATTCAAATTTTATCGCTGTAAAATCAGAGGCAAGATTAAATTCTTAACTCTTCGTGATTAGAATATTTTTTCCTTGGGAGGTGTGCTTTGGCCAAGCAAAGATAAACGGTAGGTTGCCCGCTGTAGTCGGCCTGATTCTTGGCTCGTTCTCATTCTTTTACAAGCTGATCAACGAATAGAGCATTCAACCTTGTTGATAAATTCAGGATCACTATGCGTAATAAAAGTACTATTCCTTTCATGGTTTTATCTTTCCTTAATCGCTCTATAATCGTTTTTCCAAGATAGCCATGTAACTTGCATTTGTTCGAATAGGACGCTGCCTTAAGAATAGTAGAACCTAAAAGTTGCCACAAAAAAAAGGCATCCTCGCAGATGCCTCTCTTCTGTAAATCAATTTCAATTTATTAAGTAGCCCAGGTTTTTCCATTGCCCGCTTCAGCCAATGGAATGCACCCTTTATATGATCCGGGCACGGCAATGTACTGCAACACTTGTGTAGCACCTGGCTCGGAGGTGAAGAAGCCCAGCAAGGTGAGTTCTTTCGCCATCAGGATAAATGGTCTCTTGGCTTCTTTGTTTTCTTTGGCTTCCGCAAGAGCGGCCGCATGCACCTTCGTTACTAACTCCACCTGTTGCTCAGGCTTGCAATAGATAAAGCTATCGCCATAGGCTTTCTTCGCGTCTTCATCAAAAGAGGTTAGTCCTGCTAGGAAGCGATCCTGATCTTCTTTCTTGTAGCAATCTTTCAGCATCAAATCAGTAAAGCCTGGTACACCCGTGTCTTTTGCTCCGGGTGTGTCGGTTTTAGGAATGATGATCTCGGCTACTTCCGTCACGATGCGAGCCTGATCTTCGGTAAAGAACACAGGCTTATACGTAAGTTCTGGTGTTGCTTTACAGCCTTGCAGAATCCCTGTTAATGCTGATGCAGAAACAGCTGCACCCATGAGCAGGGCTGTCTTGCGTAGTGCTTCTCTTCTATCCATTAGTTGATTCATATCGTAATCGTTAATGTGTTACAAGTTACCTTTTTTTAATTCTTCTACTGCATAGTTAGCCGCCCTAGCCGTGAATGCCATGTAGGTTAATGAGGGATTCACACAAGCCGCTGAAGTCATGAACGAACCATCTGTTACAAAAACATTTTTGCAGGCATGCACCTGGTTGTTTTTGTTCAACACAGAAGTCTTTGGGTCTTTGCCCATGCGGGCAGTTCCCATTTCGTGAATGCCAAGTCCCAAACCATGTTGCGATGGTCTGTCGTAAGAACTCACGTTCTTGACACCAGCTGCTTCCAGCATTTCAGCAGCATCGTTGGCCATGTCGATGCGCATTTTATACTCGTTTTGTTTAAACTCTGTATCGAACAAGAGTGTAGACAAACCGTATTTATCCTTTTTGTCATTATTGATCGTTACCTGGTTTGAATGATCAGGTAACACTTCACCAAAGCCTCCGATACCAATGTTCCATGCGCCTGGTGTAGTGGCTGCATTTTTCAATTCAGCACCAATGCTCAACTCAGCCACTAAGCTTTGCCAGCTCGCCCTGCTGCCACCACCCTGATAGCCAAAGCCTCGAAGATAATCACGCTTATCTTTTCCGATGTTGCGATAGCGAGGAATATAAACGCCATTGGCTCTGCGTCCGAAATAGTATTGATCTTCGAAGCCTTCCATCTGGCCACTGGCACCTACACCGAGGTGGTGGTCCATGATGTTGCAACCCAGTTCGCCACTATCATTTCCAAATCCATTCTGAAAGCGATTGGAAATAGAATTCATCATGATGAAGGTAGAACCCATCGTAGATGCACACAAGAAAATTATTTTAGCATAATATTCGGTGGTTTGTCCTGTTTCAGAATCCAATACTTTAACGCCTGTTGCCTTGCCTTTTTGCTCATCGTAGATTAATTCATACACGATAGAGTTTGGTCTCAAGGTCATGTTGCCTGATCGCTCTGCGGACGGTAACGTGCACGAGTTACTGCTGAAGTATCCTCCAAAAGGACAGCCACGGCTACACATATTTCTGTATTGGCATGAGCCACGCTGCGGACTGTTATTATGGGTAAGTGGACCTGTAGCATGAGCTACGCGACCAATCGTTAATAAACGACCAAACTTATCCATCATGGATTTTTTCAACTCCTTCTCCACACAATTCAATTCCATGGGAGGAAGGAATTTGCTATCGGGAAGTTGAGGAAGGTTTTCGGCCTGGCCGCTGATACCTGCAAAGGTCTCTACATACTCATACCAGGGAGCAATTTCTTTATAACGTAAAGGCCAGTCGATGGCGATACCATCTTTAGCATTGGCTTCGAAATCCATATCGCCTAAACGATAACTCTGGCGACCCCACGTAAGCGAGCGTCCTCCTACGTGATAGCCACGCATCCAGTCGAAGCGCTTGCCTTCTTTTTCGGTGTAGGGGTTTTCAAGATCATTGACAAACCAATGCTTGGTGGTTTGGTTGGTCGTGTACCCTGTTCTATTCTGAACGGCTTGCTTTTTCAAATCCTCTTCGCTAGGTCTGCCACCATTGGGAATCTGCCAGGGGTCTAATGTTGCTGTTGGGTAATCATTGGGATGTTTGATGTCGCGTCCGCGCTCTAATACCAAAGTTTTAAGACCTTTCTCAGAAAGTTCCTTTGAAGCCCAGCCTCCGCTGATGCCCGTGCCAACCACGATTGCGTCATACGTGTTTTGTTTCTCTGCGTCAATATTCAAATTCATGTAAACGTGGGGTTAAATGAAGGTTAAAAGTTAAAAATATTTTCATAACAGTTGCATTCCGCTTATCATATTTTCGGCCATGGACAAACCGTGCGTTAGAAATGTTCGATAATGCCGAGCCCAAACAGTGCAAAATCATATTTTACTGGGTCGAGCGGATCAAGCGAACGGAGGTTAACGGTAAGATCTAATGCGGCCTGCCAGTTTAATTGCTTGCTCCTCATCAATTTTAATTTTCTGGCAACACGCTCCACATGCACATCGCACGGGCACACTAGTTGCGATGGCGAAATGTTTTTCCAAATGCCGAAGTCGACACCCTTATCATCTTGTCTAACCATCCACCGCAAATACATACACAATCTTTTACAAGCCGACTTGCGTGCCGGTGTGGATACATGTTTCAATGTTCGCTTCGGATAATCGCGTAAGCTGAAAAATGTATCATGAAAATGCATCAGGCCCGTTTCGATGGTAAGATGGGATGATGCTTTAGATGGAGAAATAAACGCATCTTCCAACGAATTATGCTCTTTATAGTACCGAGAAAGTGATGCAATAAAATAAAGTCCATCCGTAGCATTAAACGTGCGATGCTTGAACTTTTCAAAGGCCTTCAAGTCACGCAAGGTGTGATTTAACAAAAAATCATGAGGGGCATGATCCATCAACGCTAATAGTTCTTTGCATTTGTTAATCACCGTTACGCGTTGGCCCCATGCTAAGGTGGCAGCAAAAAATCCTGCAATCTCGATGTCTTGCTTTTTTTCAAATTGATGTGGAATGGAGATGGGATCTAATTCAATGAAGTTAAAGGTATTGTAAAGATTCACTTTCTCGTCCAGAAACTCCTTCAACTCCAGCACAGATTTTTTAACTTTCGCCATCATTATTGATTTAAGAACCTAAGTTCCACTCTTCTGTTAATGGCGCGGGTAGCTTCATCATTACCTTTCTGTAATGGAGTTTGTTTACCAAGTCCTTGTGTTTTTATTCGTACAGGATCAATGCCACCCTCGATGAGATAATCCGACACGCTGCCGGCTCGCTGTAATGACAGATCAAGATTATAAGCATCAGAACCAATATCATCGGTGTGACCGCTCACAACCACTTTCCATGTTTTATTAAACTTCAGAATTTCGATCACCCGATTCAGTTCAGAAAACGAAATCGGAAGCAGTGCGTAATCATTGAATTGGAACTGAATGTTTTTCAAGACATAATTTTCATTAGTCTTTACTTCCGGGTAACCGCTAAGCACAGGTGCATCGGGCGTCTTACTGATCTGTACTACTTTCACATCATCCACAAAAAAGTAGGCTGCTTGGTAAAGCAAGGGTTCGAGTGCCTGAGAAGCTGAGATGAAATAATAGCGCGTTTCACTGTCGCCTGAAAAGTTGCCAATCGTGATGAAGCGTTCTCCCCCTTTTGCCTCATAGGTAAAACCAAAACGTGTCCAATAGCCTGTGTTCTGATTATAAATTGAGCGATTGACATTCTGATAGGTAGCCGATGCCGGAAACACACCATCTTCTATTGAATGATACGATGAATCAGAAATAAGAAATCCAATACGATCAATACTGTATTTCGAATTAGACGAGAGCTTATAATAAAATTCTACAAGATACTTGACGCCACCTTGCAGTGGCGTGGTAAACTCAGCTTGCAAATATTCTCGGTAGGGTTGCTGCCGGTTGTGGATGTAAGAATAAAATCCGGCATAACCGGCACCGGAATGTGCTTTTGATTTTCCTGCCCAGTTGGTAGGCACGCCCGCTTCACCAATGCTACACGCATTAAACAAATCAGGTGTGCCTGTGGATGGCGAAACCCACCCTGGAGCGATTTTTCCACTTCGAACAGTAGTGTACGAACCGGGGCACTTATCCAATTGCTCAAAGGTTCCGTTAGGCACCAGGTTTTGTGCAAACGAGCTTGTAGCAAAGGCCAGAAGTATGAAACACATCCTGGCCCGCATGAATTATTTATAATAGGTGACTTCTACGCGGAAACGTTGGTCAATCGCGCCAAGCCGATCGTAAGCCGATTTTGATATTTTGATGACCACATTGGTATTTACACCGGTGTCGGGCAGTGGGCCGGCAACACGCACAAACACTTCACGATTGTTCAATTCATTTTTCACTTTTAAAATGGTACCTGCTTTCGCTGAGCGATGCAGCGCGAGGTATTTTCTATTGCCTTCGCTTCCTTCAATGAGTTCTGCAAGGCCTCCTTGTTTCACTTCATCCGAACCAATTACTTTTTCTGAAATAGTAATGGTAGTTTCTTGTTGTGTTTGGATTGGCGTTACTTCTTTGAAAAGCTCAACAGGTTCTTTTGTTTCGGTCACGCTGTTTTGTTCTGTCTTTACTTCCGCCTTGTCATACATCGGTTGGGCGATAAACAACGTCTGACCAATCTTCAATTCAACTTCACCCATGCCATTCCATTCCTTCAATTGCCCAACGGTAATACCATAAAGGCGAGCAATAGAATACATCGATTCCTTTGAAACTACCGTGTGTACACCCTTTAATGATTTTGCTTCAGGAAGTTTAGTTGCTTCCTGTAGTTGGATTGGCTTTCCTTCGGCATTGTTATACTTCGGTTGGGCGATAAGCAACGTCTGACCAATCTTCAATTCAACTTCACCCATGCCATTCCATTCCTTCAATTGCCCAACGGTAATACCATAAAGGCGAGCAATAGAATACAT
>CANIVF010000047.1 GCA_947470895.1 Bacteroidota bacterium | reverse complement strand
TGTGGATAACTTCTTTCTCTATGAGAATCAATCAGTTAGTTTCTAATGCATAGCATTAGGATGGTTTGGAATAATACTTGCTCAAAGAGCCTGATTTTCATAGAGTTATATCGAATTCTATTTTTCTAATGCATGATCTCGGTTAAATTTATATTGAGGACTTTTTGTATCCATGAAAAATAGACGTACAGTCCATCTGATCAAACCCTAGATTAACCTAACCCCCAATCTATGAAAAGTAAATTACTGCTATTATTTTTTCTCCTTATCGGTGTGTCAGGTGCTCTTGCAGGGGCACAGACAAGAGACGTTTCCGGTGTTGTGACCGATAAATCGGATGGCTCCGCGATTGCCGGAGCAAACATCACTATAAAAGGAACATCTGCAGGCACGGCCACGGACGTAAATGGTAAATTCAACTTAAAGGTTGCCAATGATGCAACCACGTTGATTGTTTCATTTATTGGTTATGAAACACAGGAAGTAATTATTAACGGTCAAAGCACAATTAATATTAATTTAGATGAAAGTTCAAGTTAGCTACAGGAAGTAGTTGTTTCTTCAGGTCGTGGTTCGCAACGCACCATTACCGATACTCCTCTCCCTATCGATAACATCGGGGCGGCCGATCTTAAAACATCTGGACAAGTTTCGTTTGACAAAGCTCTTCAATATAGAGTTCCCTCATTCAACACGGTTAATACTCCTGTGAATGATGCCACATCCCTGTTTGACCCATACGAAATACGAGGCCTCGGTCCGAGCCGTACATTGATTCTGATCAATGGCAAGCGAAAAAATCTTACTTCGCTAGTTTACACACAAACAGGGCCAGGTCGTGGTGAAACAGGTGCTGATCTTTCTGCTATACCGACAGATGCCATTAAGCGTGTGGAAATTCTACGCGATGGTGCTTCTGCTCAATATGGATCAGACGCTATTGCCGGAGTAATGAATATCATTTTGAAAGACCGATACGATGCAACATCTGTTTCCTTAACTTCGGGGTCAACCGTAAATTATGGAGGCTTACAATACGGACTTAACTATAACAGTGGAGCTAACTTTGGTAAAAACGGTTTCATTAATTATCACATGTCATTTAACAGACAAGAAGCCGCCATTAGAAAAGACAAGATTGATGGAGCCAGTGATGCGAGAGATCTAACCAACGGTGGACCTGCAGAGCTTGCCAAGGTCGAAGAATATTTGAAAAGATTCCCTGATGGGAACAATAAAAATGGAACCCCTGATAATACTTCTGCAAAGTTTTTAGTGAATGGAGCTATACCTGTTGGAGAACATTCGGAAATCTACTTTAACGCAGCTTATGTTTATCGAAAAACATTGAGCAATGCCAACTTCCGCCAACCTTATTGGAGAGCTGATCACGTTCTGTTACATATACCAAATGCGAGCCAGCCAGACTATACACTTACTCCAGACAACTATGGAGATGCTGGTTCAGCAATCAACACTGAGATAGCTGCCGATCAGGCTGCTGGCAATTATAGAGGTTATATTGGCTACCAACCCTCATTTGATGGTGACTTAAATGACTATAATGCTACGCTGGGTTTTCGATCCAATGATTTTAACGGCTGGAAGCAAGACATGAGTTTGACCGTTGGTGGCAATAAAATGCTTTTCACTGTCAATAATACCGTGAACCGTTCTTTACGCAATAATAGTCCCATCTCGTTCAAACCCGGTGGCTATGCCTTTAATCACATTGTTGGAAATATGGATTTCTCTAAAGCAATCAGAGATAACTTCTTTGTAGCATTCGGTTCTGAGTTTCGTAGTGAATCCTGGCAGTTGATTGCCGGAGATACGGCTTCCTACTCAGGTCAGGGGGCTAATTCCTTTCCGGGTCTTCAGGCACGTAATGAGATCACCGCAAACCGTTTTAACATCGGTGCTTATGTTGATTTAACCTGGGATATCACCGAGAACTTTTTGATCGGTGGTACTTTCCGCTCAGAGAAGTATTCTGACTTTGGTGCAGCCAACGTGTATAAGGTTACTTCACGTTATAAAATCGGAGAGACCTTTACAATAAGAGGTGCGATCTCATCAGGATTCAGAGCACCTACACTTCATCAGCAATACTTATCCTTGAGCCAGGCCTCATTTTCCGGAGGCGATATCGTGATTACAGGTTTGGCCAATAACATTAGCCGCGAAGCACAAATACTAGGTGTTCCTAAACTGAAGGCCGAGAAATCCAATAATATTTCTTTTGGATTTGGTTTTAATCCAAACAGAAACATCTCGATAACAGCCGACTATTACTCCATTAATATCAAGGACAGAATTGTTTATAGTCAGGAAGTAGATAAACCAGATGCAGACCCTGCCCGTAACATTAGTGCAACCTCTTTCTTTGTCAATGCCGCAGAAACCAAAACGAGTGGTGTGGATGTTGTCGTCAACTACCGCAATATTGGTGCAGGTTCAGGTAAGCTTGATTTGAATTTAGCAGGCAATTATACAATCCAAAATAAATTGGTAGGCGGATATCAATCATTGAATGACAATTTCGGATTACCCATTTCCACACAAACGCTGGAATCTTTGCTTACTACCAGCCGGCCAAAATATAAGTTCATACTCGGTGCGGATTTCACGAAGGGAAAATTTGCAATCAACTTGAACAATACGCTTTTTGGTCCTACTGAATTTAACAATGGTGACTTAAACGACAATCTTTACATCACATTTAAGACCAAGATGCTGACCGATTTAGGTTTGTCTTATAATTTCAGTCCCAAAACTTCTTTTTCGATCACGATTCAAAACATCTTTAATGTTATGCCTCAATATAAGATCAAGGCACATAATTCAGCCGGTCAGGCAATTCTTGACGATGAGAACGCTGTCAAGGATGAGATCAGCTACATCACGTTTAACGGCCGTTATACAGTGCTTACCTATGACGGCTCACACTTTAGCCAAATGGGTGCTTCCTATTTAGCGCAATTGACTTTCAAATTCTAAATCAAGTAAGCGCTTTAGCTAATATTGAATTTGAGTTTTTAAACGATTTGATTAGGTTGCATAAAAGCTGTTCATAGTTAATATGAACAGCTTTTTTATTATTCTTTAACATACGCGTGGATAAATCATTTACTCAGTATATTTTCACCGGCCTCATTTTCTCGGTGCTATGGTCGTCAGCTTCCATTGCAGGAAAGTTTGGTTTATACTCCGTGGAGCCCCTGGTACTTTTTAATATTCGTTTTCTTCTCGCTGGCGGGTTTCTTCTCATTTACGCATACGGAATAAAAAAAAGCAGATTGCCAGCCGGTGAGGAATGGAAACGTCTTACCGTTTTTGGTGCTTTTAATACTGCATTATACCTGGGCATTTTTATCACTGCACTTCAATACATAACGGCCGGGGTAACAGCACTAGCCATTGCCCTCAATCCACTTTTTATAAGCCTGATGTCTTCGATTTGGTCAAAACGCAAAGTTGTGTTAACAGAATGGATCAGTATTGGGCTGGGCATTGCGGGTGTATTTGTTGCTTCATATCCTTTACTGAACACCAAGGATGTAACTACGGAAGGTCTTTTACTCTTAGCGCTGAGCATGGTCACCTATTCGTATGGATCTGTGTATTATGCCTCTGTAAAATGGAACCTTGAGCGAGTAACCATTAATGGTTGGCAGGTGCTTATTGGAGGATTACTAATAAGCCCATTTACGTTACTATTTCATTCCCAACCCAATCATTTTGATACAAGATTTTGGTTGTCGCTAGCCTGGCTGATCGTTCCGGTATCTATTATTGCCGTTCAACTCTGGCTTATATTATTAAAAGCAGATGCTGTACGCGCATCCATATGGCTCTATCTATGCCCTATTTTTGGGTTGCTGTTTTCCGCTATCCTGTTGGACGAGCCATTAACAATTTACACCCTCGCAGGCACCGTGCTGGTTTTATGTGCAGTCTTTATCGGGCAGAAAAAAATCTACGCTCCATCCCGCTAGAATCAAAAAGGACTCACCAACCGCTTATCAAAAAAATTAATCTCTTTATAACGTTACCAATTCATCCTAAGATTTATATTACTTCCTTAGCTAGGATTTTTTTATTTATCCTATATTTACCTTAGACCAAAAGTAACCGGATATGGAAGCCTTAGTAATTATTGTATTTGTTATCGGATACATTGCCATTGCACTGGAGCACCCCATCAAAATTAATAAGACTGCTTCAGCCTTATTGGCGGGTGTAATTTGCTGGACCTTGTTTGTGCTTTCCGAACCCTCCGAATCGGTGACAAGCAGTGAATCTTATTCCTCATTTCTTCAAATACTAAAAATTGAATTGGGTGATAAATTCAATGCCCTCTCATCGTCCGAAATCTATCGCGAGTTTGTTACATTTTCATTGTCTGAACACCTCGGTGGCATTGCTCAAATACTTTTCTTCTTGTTAGGAGCTATGACCATCGTTGAATTAGTTGATGCTCACCACGGCTTCCGTTTTATTACAGATAGAATCAAAACTAAAAACCCTAAAAAGCTCTTGTGGATTATCTGTTGGGTTTCATTTTTACTCTCTTCCGTACTTGATAACCTGACCACGACAATCGTTATGCTATCGCTGGTGCGTAAACTGATTCCTGATAAAGAAATGCGATTGTTCTTTGCTGGTATGATTGTAATAGCGGCCAATGCTGGCGGTGCATGGACTCCTATTGGAGATGTAACTACTACCATGCTTTGGATAGGCGGACAAATCTCCACAGGAAATATTATGGTAACCTTATTCCTGCCTAGCGTTGCCTGTATGTTAATTCCATTACTCTATCTCAATTTTACATTGAAGGGTACTTTAGGAGAAGCGCCTCAAGATTCGGCTCATAGTAACAATCATGTTGTACGTTCAGGCAATTTGATGCTGATCTTAGGGGTAGGAGCTTTGGTCTTTGTGCCCATTTTTAAAACATTAACTCACATGCCTCCCTACATTGGAATATTACTAGGCCTAGGTGTTTTATGGGTAGTTTCAGAACTCATTAACCCAGAGCTGGATGAGGCCGTTAAGAAAAACTTCACCGTGGCAGGAGCGCTCGCGCGAATTGATGTACCTAGTGTATTATTCTTCCTTGGAATTTTATTAGCTGTAGGTGCATTAGAATCCATGCAAATATTACATCATCTCGCCAGTTGGCTGGATCATTCTATTGGAGATCAACGGATCATTGTAACGCTCATTGGTTTGTTATCCGCTATTGTGGACAATGTTCCATTGGTTGCTGCCAGCATGGGTATGTACAGCATGGATGTGTATTATATGGATCACATGGTGTGGGAATATCTTGCCTATTGTGCAGGAACCGGTGGCAGTATTCTGATCATTGGTTCAGCGGCAGGTGTGGCCGCTATGGGTATTGAGAAAATCGATTTCATCTGGTATATGAAGAAAATTTCGTTGCTGGCATTGTTAGGCTACGCTGCTGGCGCGATCATTTATCTGATCATTCAGCCTTATCTGGCCGTTCATCCACCAGCATAGATCAAGACATTGATAAAAATAAAAAAGCCATCGTAGTGATGGCTTTTTTATTATCGTTAACCAGCAATTGGGCAGAATCAATGGAAGAATTGAATTCATGATTGACCTTCTCTTTTTTTAATCAAACTTTTTAAACAGCTATTTCATCCTAACACATATTAGCCTTCAAAGATATAAAATCAAGATTGGTTCTTAGTTTTTCTACTTTTGCACTCGCAAATACGCATAATGAATCTCGTTGTCGACTCAGGTAATACCCGAATTAAGATTGGTCTATTTCAAAATCGTGAACTGATCAGGAAGGAATCTTTTTTGAACCTGACAGCACTTAAAGATTTCATGTTCTCAACACCAGTGGATCATGTTCTGGTAAGTGCTGTTAATCACGATTCTGCTGAAATACTTTCCTGGTCTAACTCAACAGGGAAAAAAATTTCTCTCACCGCCCGATTGCCTCTACCTATTCAGATTGCCTACCAAACACCTCACACGCTTGGGGTAGATCGCCTGGCAGCGGTTTGTGGTGCACAAGATCTGTTCCCAAATGCAAATAGCCTGATTATAGATGCCGGCACGTGCATTAATTACGAATTGCTGGATGCCCATAATGTTTATCAAGGTGGAGCTATTTCACCTGGAATATCCATGAGGCTGGAGGCCATGCATACGTTTACTGCACGCCTGCCGTTAGTAAATGCAAAAAAAGATATCGGTCTAATCGGAAACAGCACCGAAACCTGTTTGCAAAGCGGAGTAATGAATGGAGTATGGGAAGAAGTGAAGGGAATTATCAATCAATATCAGGTTTTATATCCTCAATTGAATGTGATATTGTGTGGTGGAGATTATACTTTTTTTGAAAACAGGCTTAAACCCTCCATATTTGTGACCCCTGAACTAGTTTTAATCGGATTGAACAGGATTTTACGCTACCATGTTGAACTTTAAGAAGGTTTCTCTTTTAATTTTTGGATTTATTTCAGCAATAACGGTAGCCCGGGGACAGGCAGCCAGCAGCGCATTTTCATACCTAGGCATTGGTGAAACCTATGGCAATTCATTAACTCATAATCAGGGTATGGCCGGAGTAGGTGTGAGCAATCCACAATATTATTTCTTGAATAATCAAAATCCAGCCTTGTTGGTGTTTAACCGACTTACCGTATTTGAAGCCGGTTTAATCGGAGAACGTAGAATCGTAAAGGGAAATGGGATTTCAGAAACCAATGGAAGCGGTAATCTTAACTATCTGGCTACCGCATTTCCTGTAAAATATGGCAAATGGTCAACTTCAATCGGGTTGATGCCTTACTCATCGGTAAACTATAAATTGGATTATACAGACGCCATAGTAGGCACTACTACCAATACAGTAACTGTTAAGGAAACAGGTGAAGGTGGCGTAAATCAATTCTTTTGGTCGAATGGTGTCGTTTTAAACAAGGATTTCTCGGTGGGGTTAAAGGCAAGCTATTTGTTTGGATCGGTTATCAGAAATTACACCAACACCATTACCACAAGTAATCAACCCATTATTTATTTGCCTAACGTATATGCAAGAAACTACACGAAGGATGTCAGTTTCACAGCAGGAGTTTCATTTCATAAAGATTCATTAGGCAGTAAGAAAAAGTATAAACTCAATATTGGCGCAGTGTATGACTTCAAAGCCGATTTGAACACTGAATACAATGCACGCATTGAAAGAAGAAACTCAGGAGGCATCCTAGTCGATTCAACAACTTTAGTTAATAATGTAAAAGGCAGCATCACAGTTCCGGCATCCTACTCGGCAGGAATATCGCTGGCTAATAAGGATTATTGGGTTATAGGCCTTGATTTCACTTACCTGGATTATCGTAAATTCAAAGACTTTAGTCGTGAAACCCAACCCTGGGGTGCCGAAGGATGGAAGTTATCATTAGGTACTGAATTTACTCCTGACCCTACAGCACTGGGGAGCTATTTGAAAAGACTTACTTACCGAACAGGTGTAAGCTATGATAAATACCCGTATTTGATCAACGGCTCCATCGTGAAAGATTTTGGCATTAATTTTGGCTTATCATTACCGGTAAGTAGAATTTCGAGCTTGGATGTAGCCGTGAAAGTTGGAAAAAGAGGCGATCTGCAAGCCAATACTATTGAAGAAAACTATTTTAAGATTTATTTTGGCATGACTTTTAATGATCAGTGGTTTATAAAGAGAAGATTTGATTAATCGAAAAATGAAAATGAAAATGAAAATGAAATCATCAGTTCTTGGTTTAGCATTTGTATTTCTGGCTTCTGTTTCTGCCTTTTCACAATGTAAGGAAGTGATCTGGCCAGAAAACAAGGCGAAAGCTGAAGAATCTGTGGCTATCTACAGCGATGCTCTTAAACAAGGCCATTACAGAGGCGCGACAGCCGGCTTGCAATGGATGTTAGCAAATGCCCCTAAATGGCAAACCAAACTTTACATTGATGGAACGGAAATCTATAACAAGCTTGCAACTGCTGAGAAAGATCCCGTAAAAAAGCAAGTATTGGTTGACTCTTTGATGATGCTATATGATATGCGTATCACCAATTGTGGTGATGAGGCAAACGTGCTGAATCGCAAAGCACTGTATGCCCTTGCTTTTAACGGTCAGAATAAAGCAAAAACGGCTGATGTGTTAGCACTTTACGATAAAGTGTTTGTATTGAGTGGAAACAACGTGCAGGATAACAACCTGGTGCCTTATATGCAGGCTGTTCAATTAAATGTTGCTCTTCTTAAAAACCTTACTGAAGATCAAATCTTGCAACGTTATGAAAAAATATCTGAAATTATTGATATCAAAACCAAAAAGGCGTTGGCAGAAAATAAGCATGATGTTGTTGAGCGATTAAAACAATATAAATCAACTATCGATGATATTCTTCCTAAGTGTGGAGTTAAAATTGATTGCGATTTTGTAAGAAAAAACATGGCTCCTAAGTTCAGACAAAATCCAAGTGATATAGCCATGGCGAAAAAGGTATTTCAATTTATGACTATGGGTGGCTGTATCGAAGATCCTCTCTGGTTAGAGGCTGCTGAAGTAATACACAAGACAAGTCCAGATTATGGTTTGGCCAAGAACATGGGTAAGATTTATGCTAAGAATGGCAATATGGAAAAAGCAGAGGTATTAATTAACGAATCCGTTACACTTGCCACTTCACCTAAAGATAAATCCGATTCATACATTCTTCAGGGCGATCTGTTATCACAAAGAGGAAGTAAGTCATCAGCGCGTGAATCCTATCGTAAGGCTGCATCCGCAGATGCTTCAAGTAAGGAAGGCCTTGAAAAAATTGGTGATCTATACATGGGTGCCGGCAAAGATTGTGCAAAACAAGTTAGCATGGCCGAAGATAGGCTGATTTACATTGCCGCATATGAAATGTATGCCAAAGCGGGCAACCAACAGAAAATGGCTCAAGCCCGGGGTCAATTCCCTTCAGTAACTGAATTGTTTGAATTGAACTGGAAAGAAGGCGAGACCAAATCAATTTCGTGCTGGGTAGGAGAAACGGTAGTACTTCGCACTAGAGGAAAAGAATAAACTTCAAACGCAGTATAATCGAAGGCTGGCTCAATGCCAGCCTTCTTTGTTTATGAATCACCTATGAACCCACTTTTAAAAAAGCCTTATTTAAAACTTCTGCGTAGTTGCATATTGATTTCAATATCCGCTTTATTCTCGACCTGCTCCAATCCTGAAGAGGTCACCAAACCCGTTTTATACGAAGGTGCTCTGCGAGAAGCCGAAAACATCACCATGTACTACACCGAGAATAACCTGATGAAGGTGTTACTCAAAGCAAAAAAAATCAATGAATTTCAAAGTGGTGATCAGGAATTTCCAGAGGGCATTTATATAGAATTCTATGATGATCTTGGAAAAATTACTTCTACCCTGCGCGCCAATAGTGCCTACTATTTTAAAGCGGAAAATAAGTGGAGAGGCCAAGGTGACGTGGAAGTAATTAACATCGAGAAACAACAAAAATTAAATACCGAAGAACTCTTCTGGAAACCGGATACAAAAAAAATCTTCACCGATAAGTTTGTTACCATCAAGTTAGAAAATGAGATCCTCTATGGCACGGGCTTCGATGCCGATCAGGATCTATCTAACTACACCATGAAAAATCCAGAAGGAGAATTTGAGGTAGAGAATTAACGGTTTAAATCAAAACTGAGAAACTTCCTTCTTATACCAAAACAAACCTCTAGTGTTCGTCCCTTAATTATAAAATCAATTTACTTGATGAAACTATTAGACATCATTCTCTTATCCCTGGCCGCCTTTTTCGTAATCATCGGCATTTATGAAGTTATGACGGTGGGCATAGGCCAGGCATATTGGCTTATTATGATGGCCACTATGCTCTTTTTCGCATATACCCTCCGCAAAAAGAAATAGGATTTGTCGAGCTTCTAACTACCTGAAAATCAATACTATTTTATTATTTCAGCCCTTTGCCGAATGATCAGAACCGGTTAAATTTGCGGTTCTTTAATCAAGACCGCTTTATTCTCATGCGGTTAATCTAAAGAGATAACAGATAACAGTTAAGCAACCTTATTAATTTTTTCTTATGGCATTGATTGGAACTTTGAGAAACAAAATGACCAAGTGGGTGGTTGGTTTCGTGGCAGTAGCCATTGCAGCATTTGTACTAAATGATCTTTTTGGAAATGGTCCTCGCTCGATTATAGGTAATGAAAACACAGTAGGAAAAATTGCTGGTTCAACAGTCACCCTGGAAGAATATCAGGCAGCAATTCAGGAACGGGAAAACAATTATATTCTGAATTTTGGCCGTCAGCCAGGAGAGAGAGAAAGACCATTGCTTCAACAACAGGCGTGGGATCTTCTGATCGCACAAAAAGCCATTAAACCAGAATATGAAAAATTGGGGGTAAAGGTTACCACAGAGGAAATCTGGGATATGATTCAAGGTAAGAATGTGGACGAAAATGTGAAGAGCTCATTTGCGGACTCCGCAGGAAATTTCGATCGTTCAAAATTGCTTCAATACATCAATCAATTCAATATTCCAGCACCATTAGACCCCAACGCACTAGCGCAATTTCAAGAAGGTAAATACAGATGGACAACCTTCCAAAGGGATCTGGGCATGGGGCGCGAGCGCATTAAATATGAAAACCTATTGGTGAAAACCAACTACGTAACTGAGGCCGAAGCTGAGCGTGATTATCATGCCCAAAATGATGTAGCCGAAGTTAAATACCTGTATGTGCCATTTTACGCGATCAGCGATTCTGCCATTACGGTGAGTGACAGCGATCTCAAAACATACTACAATCGTACTCAACAAAAATATAAGGTTGCACAAACCAGAAATCTGAGTTATGTATCTTTTCCAATAGAAGCTTCCGCGGCTGACTCCGCTAAAATCCGTGAAGATCTTCAGAAAATTGCAACCGATTTTAAAACAGTCACTGAAGATTCAGTGTTTGCCGTGACACAATCAGAAGGTCAAACACCATATTCAAAATATTATATCTCCACGCTTCCAGTCTTTTTAAGCAATCAAAAAGAAACCCTTATTTCTGGTCAGGTTATCGGACCAGTACTTGAAGGTAGCTCGTACAAAGTATATAAAATTGTTAACCTTGGTCAGGACACGGTAGGCAATGCTAAAGCCAGCCATATTTTGATTCGCTGGGACGATGCCAGTGAAGCCGGCAAAAAAATCGCCAAAGAAAAAGCTACAAAGATTTTAGCAGAAATTAAGGCAGGTGCTTCATTTGCTGTAAAAGCACGTGAACATGGAACTGATGGCACATCATCGCAAGGTGGAGATTTAGGTTATTTTCAAACTGGTCGTATGGTGAAACAATTTGACCAGGCTGTATTCTCCGCTAAGAAAACCGGATTACTTAATGATGTGGTAGAAACAGAATTTGGTTATCACATTATCGAAGTAACCAGCTTAGCTGATTACACCTCATACACCGTAGCTACGGTGGAATTAACCATTGCACCTAGTGATGACACTCAGAATGAAGCTTACCTAAAAGCTCAAACTTTTGGAAGCGACTTATCAGGTGTTGATGAGTTTAAAGAAAAAGCGAAAAAAGAAAATCTGGCCGCAGTTGATGCCAATGATTTAGGAACCGGTGAAAGAAGAATTGCCAACCTGGGTGAAGCACGTCAAATAGTAACATGGCTATTCCGCGATGCGAAGGTGGGTAAAGTTTCGGATGTATTTGATTTAGATAATAGCTACGTGGTAGCTGTAATGACCGGTGAGATTGAGGAAGGCTTCAAATCATTCGATAAAGTGAAGGAAGAAATTACTCCTGCTGTAAAGAATGAATTGAAAGGCAAAAAAATTCTGGAGAAATTAAACGCTCAGAAAGGCACGCTTGAGGAAATTGCGGCATCATTCGGGGCTGACGCCACGGTTAATTCTTCCAGTGATTTAAAGTTTAACTCAAATACCTTACCATCTGTAGGTTTAGATCCAATCGGTGTAGGCAAAGCTTTTTCGTTAGAAAACGGAAAACGCTCAGCTCCATTTGCTGGTGAAAACGGGGTTTTGATTGTTGAGCTTCAAAATAAAACCACAGCACCCGCTGTGGGAGATTACGCGATGTTTAAAAATCAATTGTTACAAGCACTCGTTGGCAAATCCGGCTTTGGCATCGCGGAAGCGATCAAAGAAGGAGCTGACATCAAAGACAATCGCTATAAATTCTTTTAATTAAAAAATCTAAGATCAAAGAACGCCCCAGTATACATTGGGGCGTTTTGGTTTAATATGGATGCAAACTGGTTAGCAAATTTTGGCGAGAAGCTCGATACGCACTATGCCTGGCCTGCGCTCTATACCTTTAAGTTCATTGTGCCAACTGGAAAAGAAGAAGAAGTAAAGAACCTCTTCCCTAACCACACCACTTCCGAGAAGCTTTCTAAAAATGGTAAATACACCAGCATCACTATCAATATGATGATGCACTCCAGCGATGCAGTCATCAATGTTTACCAGGCAGCTTCTGTTATTGAAGGAATACTGGCACTCTAATCTCAGAATCCATACGGACAGCTTAGAATCCTATCGCGAATATTCTAACTTTATCATTCAAATTTGAATGCTATGTGGAAAGAGGAGAACAATCGATTGACTAAGACTTTCATATTTCATGACTTTAACGAAGCCTTTGGCTTCATGACTAAAGTCGCTTTAGTGGCCGAAAAAATGGATCACCATCCGAATTGGTCGAATGTTTATAATACGGTGACCATCGAACTCTCCACCCATGATGCCGGCAATGTAGTGACGGAAAAAGACAGAGCGCTGGCAAAAACAATTGATCAACTGAAATAATCTTGAGTACCGAAATTACTTCACTTTATCTCGTCCCAACACCCATCGGAAATCTGGGCGACATTACGCTACGTTCACTCGAAGTATTAAAAAAAGTAGATACCATCTTAGCAGAGGATACGCGCACGTCTGGCTTCCTTTTAAAGCATTATGAAATCACTAAGCCGCTGCAGAGTTTTCATATATTCAATGAACACAAAACATTAGCTGGCTTAATCGAACGACTGAAGGGCGGAGAAGTAATGGCTTTGATTAGTGATGCCGGTACACCAGGTATTTCTGATCCGGGATTCTTGCTGATCAGGGAAGCACTGAAAGCCGATCTCAAAGTAGATTGCTTACCTGGTGCTACGGCACTTATCCCCGCGTTGGTTAAGTCAGGCTTTCCTACAGACCGGTTTGTGTTCGAAGGGTTTCTTCCTCATAAAAAAGGAAGGCAAACCATGCTCAAGCGACTGGCCGAAGAAGATCGCACCACTATTCTTTACGAATCTCCACACAGACTCTTAAAGACATTGGAACAATTAAAAGAATTTTTTGGGCCTGAACGTCACGTTTCCGTTTCTCGTGAATTAACCAAACTACATGAGGAGACCTTTACCGGAACCGTACACGAAGTTCATCAACACTTTTCGATCAAAGAAGTAAAAGGAGAAATCGTTTTAGTAATCGATGGCAAAAAAGAATAATACAACCTTTATCAATGTGTGGGTTCTTTTCACAGCCGCTACACTACTGCTTTCGGCTGGTTGGTTGATGAAATCATTTCCGGTCTTAATCCTGATTGGCATCGCTCCGCTATTTGCCATTTCCGATGCGGCAAAGGATAAAGACACACCATGGAATCACCTCGAATTAATTTTACTCGCATTAGCTATATCACTTTTTTGTGCAAGCGTTTTTGATACTTCGCAATGGATAATGGCCTTTGCTCAGGCTATCGTATTGACTTTAGCCTTTGCAGGATATGCTTTCTCCTATCAAAGCCTCGGAAGCAGACTAGGAAAATTTACCATTATATTTTTTTGGCTTGGGTTGGAGTACCTCATGCTGAAACTCCCCTGGCAAAATGATTTTTACTTCCTTGCTGATTCGCTTGAGCTTCAGTCATCGTGGTGGAAGTGGAACGCAGACATCGGATATCTAGGTGTTTCAAGCTGGGTATTAATTGTCAACTTAATTTTCTACCTGGCCTTTTTAAAATCCTCATACATAAATTGGTATCTAGTTGTCCTTGCCGTTTTCCTTGTTGCCGGGCCAGTTATTTATTCTATATTCTACTTAAATGAACCAGGTTTGAACCGTGAGCAAATGACTGCTTTATATCATGATGGCACTGGAGCAATTAGTGAAAACTATAAAAACAGAGGCGAACTAATTGCTCGCACGGCTGCCTGGGTTTCAGTTCTTATTATACTTTTGGCGCTTGTTAAAAATAAAATTAAAAAGAAATGAATCTTGCTTCATTAGAAAAAAATGTAATCGAATTATGCCTCGAAGTCGGAGCGTTCATGAGCAAAGAGCAAGAAGGATTCGATCTTTCTAAAATTGAACAGAAAGGAAGTTCTAGTAATCTTGTCTCTTACGTAGATAAAGAATCGGAACGAAGGCTTGTAGAAAAGTTGTCCGAGTTTTTACCCGGCTCTGGATTTATAGCAGAAGAAGGAACCGACAAAACCGGCACCAACGAATACCGATGGATCATTGATCCCTTAGACGGAACAACCAATTATTTGCATGGGCTTCCTCTTTATGCCATCAGCATTGGTCTTCAAAGAAATGAACAAACCATACTAGGCATTGTGCACGATGTTAGTCACAACGAATGTTTTCACGCGATGGAAGGTCATCAGGCAAAATGCAATGGAAAAGAAATAAAAGTTTCATCCATCAAAACACTGGAAGAGAGTTTATTGGCAACAGGATTTCCCTACTATCATTCAGAAAAAAAAGAAGATTACCTGGAGATCATCAAAGTCTTTCTTGAAAACACGCACGGCATCAGGAGACTTGGCAGCGCTGCCATTGACTTAGCGTACGTTGCCTGTGGTCGTCTGGAAGGCTTCTTTGAATATAACCTCAAGGCATGGGATGTGGCCGGTGGTGCATTCATTGTGCAACAAGCAGGCGGAACAGTATCCGATTTCAAAGGGGTATCTAACTACATCTTTGGTGGTGAACTTTGTGCGGGCAACCAAGTGCATTCACAAATGCTTAAAGTGATTCAGGACAAGTGGTGGAAATAACCCTTATTCACTTCGCAACGAATTAACAGGATTGGCCATAGCAGCATGGAACGAGCGATAGGCAACCGTGACTAAAGCAATGGTACAGGTAACCGCCAATCCCATCAAGAAAACGGAAGGACCAACAGATACTTTATAGGCGAACTGGTCAAGGTATTCATTCGAAAAATACCAGGCCATAGGGGCCGCTACGCAAAAACCAATCAGAATTAATTTTATAAACTCACGCGAGAAGAGAAAAAGGATGCTTTCTACAGAAGCACCTAACACCTTCCGTACGCCAATCTCTTTTGTCTTTTGATTGGCCATAAAAACGGTTAATCCAAACAAACCAAGGCAACCAATAAAGATAGCGAGCGAAGTAAATACCGTTAACATCACCGACATGCGCTGTTCGTTTTCATAGAATTCACGAATCTGATCATCGACAAATTGGTAGGAATAAATAAATTCCGGATAGGTCTTTTCCCAATGCTGCTGAATCTGTTCAAGGCTCTGTTGGATCGACTTCGGATTTAATTTCACAGAAAGAGTTTCATAGCCGTGAATACGATTGAACATGATTGTGGCTTCCAAAGGATTCTGAAGAGAAACCGTATGAAAGTTTTTTACAACACCAGTCACTGGTAGATTTTTGCCCCACATGCGAATGCGCTTACCGATAATCTCTTCAGCACTACTAAAGCCAGCTACCTGGAGCAATCGTTCGTTTACAACAAATGATTGTGCTGTGTCCGAATCAATGACACTTTCCCCTGCCAGCAATTCCAAACCATAGAGATTAATATAATTACCATCAACTTGTTTTACCTGCGTACGATAATTCCTCTCATCACCTTCAATATAAAAATCGGTAGTAGATACACTTCCTGATGAAGGAGGCGTGCTGCTTAAACTTGTTGCCTCTACTCCGGCTACGGTCAATAATGTTTCACGCAGCGTACGCATCTTACTTACGCCATCACCTTCGACAGGTTTTTCCTCTTCTGGAATCGGCAACGTAAGGATGGCATCTTGGCGAAAACCTAAATCTTTGTTCTTTATATAATTCATCTGACTAATCAACACCACGGTACCGAAAATGAGAAGTTGAGAAATAACAAATTGCAACACGACCAGACCTCTGCGAAGGTTAAATCCAGATGAATGATTGGCGCGCACCTGATTTTTTAATGCGCTTACTGGATTGAAGCCGCTTACTACCAGCGAGGGATAAAATCCTGATAAAAGCGACACGATGATCAGTGTACCCATCAAAAATATCCATAAAGTTAGATCAGTAGTAAAATTGAGGGCCAGGCTTAAATCAAGAAATGGATTTAAAAGACTAAGGCCAACTTCAGCAATGACTACGGCACCAATGATGGAGATGACCGTAATTAAAAACGTCTCTCCTAAGAATTGAAACACTAACTGGGCACGTGAACTTCCTAATGATTTACGAATGCCCACTTCTTTGGATCGTTTCACTGCTTCTGCAGTTGTTAAGTTGATGAAATTAATACAGGCGGTTAACAATAAGAAAACTCCAATCATACTCAGCGAAAGCAGCATCGTGCTACTCACCGTATTATAATTGTAATTCCCAAATCGCTCATCAAAATGTATTTGACTAAAGGGTTGCATTATAAAAGTGGTGTGATCGCGATTCTTGCTTTGATCCCCCAGGTATTTTGTCACAAAAGCAGGAATTCGAGCTTCGATGTCACTGATAGAACTTCCCTCTTTCACTTTGAAGTAACATTGATCATCACTCCATATTCCATTCCATCCATTCTCGTCTTTTTCTTTTTTGATAGTGCCATACGAAGCAAGAAGATCAAAAGGCAAATCGGTATTGGATGGAAAGTCTTCCATAATTGCAGTTACCCGAAACTCTCTTCCCTCATACTTCAAGACCTGGCCCACAGCATCTTCCTTTCCGAAGTACTTAATCGCTAAACGCTTCGAAAGAATTGCCTCATTAGGCTCATCCAATCCTTTTTCAGCATCACCCCATAAAATCTTCCGATCGAATACTTTAAAAATACTGGGTTGCGCATAACCAACACCAGACTCTTCTTCATACTTTTTGGGCTCGCCCTGCGCTTGCGGTATTACAATAAAACTGCCAGCACGATAAGAAATGAATGTGACTTCTTCCGCTTCAGGAAATTCACTATTAAATGCTTCGGCAAATACGGGATACACACCCGGTGTATAATTCTTATCATTGTTTCCATCCGATTGAACATTCACCCGATAAATACGATCATAGTTAGTATGAAAGGTATCGAAACTATTATGATAGCGAACTAGTAAAAAAAGAATAAGACCTGTTCCAAGTCCCAGGGCAAGGCCACTGATATTAAGAAGCGTGGTGCCACGCTGGTGTAACAAATTCCTGATTGCCGTTTTCAAATAATTTCGAAGCATAGATGATTAGTTTACCAAGAGATGTTTAACCAATGAAAAAAGTCTTTAAGCATGAATATAATGTCATGCACTACTCGCTCTTCAACGCATTCACCGGATTGGATTGCGCAGCCCGCATGGACCGGTAGCCCACTGTGACAAAGGAAATAATCACCGTGAAGAGTATTCCAGCTGCAAATACCATCCAGCTCACATCCACTTTAAAAGCAAACTCTGAAAGCCATAATTGCATCGCATACCAGGCAGCCGGTGCAGCCAACACAAAAGCAATGATCACCAACCAGATAAATTCCTTTGAAAACAATTGAACAATTTGCGCTGTCGATGCTCCCAGTGTTTTGCGAATGGCAACTTCCTTTACCTTTTGATTCGCCATAAAAGAAACAAGTCCAAACAATCCAAGGCATCCAATAAATATGGCAATGCCTGCGAATATTTCAACGATGGTAAACATTCTTTCCTCCTCTTGATACTGCTTATCCACATAATCATCTAAAAAAGTATACTTGTATAAATACTCAGGAAATAGTTGCGTCCAAACTTCTTCCACAGTCTTAAGTTGTTCCGATGCATTTTCCATATTTATTTTTACACCAGCTCCATAGTAAAGACTTGGAAAATTTAACATCACCAACGATTCAAGATCATTATGTAAAGATGTAGTATGAAAATCCTTTACCACACCGATGATAGGTGCTTCAATATCATTAAGACCTATTGTAACACTTTTTCCAATTGCATCCTCTGGTGTCGCAAAGCCCAATGCATTTATGGCTTGCTCATTCATCACATACGCATATTGACGATCCTCTTCTTTTTCAACACTGGCAGTTTTTTCTTCGCTTTCATAAAACCACCGACCAGCAATTAACTTCAAATCATATACATCTTTATAGCGAATATCCACAGGCTTCACGCGAACCGTGTATCGTTCCTCCGTATTCACTTCAGGACGATGCATGCTCGTTCCGAAATTATAATCACCCATCGGAGCACTCAGAGCAAAACTGACATCACTAATTCCTGCCGCAGTTAAACGAGTACGAAGTGACTCAAGCATTTCAACTTTATTATCCGGAAGTGGAACGTTAATGACCGCTTCTTTAGCAAAGCCCATGGATTTGTTTTGAAAAAATCGAATCTGCGAAGCAACCACGAGCGTACAAATAATCAGCACCTGGGCGATAAAAAACTGAACCACCACCAAAGTCTTTCTTAATGACACCGATGAATCCTGCTGTGTCGAGAAGCGGCTCTTCAATGCATCGATCGGATTGAATTTCGACAATACCAATGCCGGATAAGCACCCGCAAATAATGAAGTTAGCAAAATCAGTACACTGAGAAACCCGAGCGTAGTGAAATCATGAAGATTCGATAGCGATAAATTCTTTTCCAGAAATTGGCCCAAAGCTGGTGTGGCGATCTCGGCAATACCTAATGAAATGATCGAGGCGATCAGTGTTAATAAAAACGCTTCGCTTAAATACTGAAGCGCAAGCTGACCTTGTTGTGCACCCAATGTTTTTCTTACACCAACTTCTTTTCCTTTTCGGATAGAAAGTGCTGTGGACAGGTTAATAAAATTGACACACGCAATAATCAGAATGAATAAAGCAATACATCCCAACACAATTAAGATAGATGAAGAGATCGTGCTGGTGCCTGGGTTATCTTCATACTCCTGATCAAAATGAATGGCTGAAAGTGGCTGCAACGAATAAGTTTGGCTAACAGCATCTTCTTTCGAATAGTATTTATTTACAAAATCAGGGAACCGTGCTTCGAGTTGTTCTTTAGTTTGATTCTCTGGCAATAAGATGTACGAAAAACCGGAAGAGTTTAATCCCCATTGATCCAAGGGGAACCCTACCAGTTGCTCTTCAACCCCAGCTAATGAGCGATATGAGGCAACCATATTAACGTTAATATGCGAAGGCGACACAGGATCTTTGATCACACCCGCCACCTCAAGCTCCAGGATGTTTCCAAGTTTGATGGTCTTCACTTTATCTCCACCAATCTTCTTCAAATATGATTCGGTTACAAAGACTTTTCCGGGTTGCGCTAACTCCACCTTTGGATTACCCGACAAAACTTCAAATCCAAAAAAATCAAAGAATAAAGAATCGGCAAAACCAATGTTGGTGACTTCGCTCTTCTCATCACCAACCGTCAACAGCGTTTCGTAATGAAAATGAAATTGCGTGACCGGGATTTCAGGGAAGTCGTTGCGGAATGCCACCGAAAACGGATAGGGTGTCACGGTGGACTTTTCAACTCCCGAAGAATTTTTTGCATCGCGAACTACACGATAAAGTCGATCAGCATCAGGATGACTATGATCGAACTCCAGCTCATAACGAATAAGTTGAAATATGATCAGGCAAACGGTTATGCCAAGCGTAAGTCCTGCAACATTGATAAAGGTATAGGATTTATTACGCAGTAGACTACGATAAGCCGTTTTCAGATAGTTCTTTAGCATGACTGTAGATATTGTGAACGGCCTTAGCCAATATTGATGCCATTACGAATTGATCGAAATCAACTCAAATACGAAGGTAAGCCATCCTCAGATTGTTCGAAATCGAGGGTTTTCGTCCGAAAGCGGACGAGTGAATCATTCCTTGAAAATGGTTGTTTTTAAATCTGTTACGTAACTTTACGCCATGATTCAGCAAATCATTATCATCGGACTTTTTGTTGCAGCGGCCCTTTACTTGGGCAGGCTTCTTTATCGTTCATTCCAGGCAAAGAATGCCTGTGAATCCGGTTGTGGAAAATGTGGTGCTATTGATTTACAAAAAGTTGAAAAAGAACTGAAAGCCAAAGGGCTTTAAGATTCAGCCCAAACCTTTGTCCCCTCCGTACAATTACGACACATTTCTATTTCACTGCGCGATCTTAACAAGGAAGCTCTGAAGGAATTGTATTTCTCACTTTGCCAGATTTCTTTAAAAGATTGGTTTTGCAAATCTCCCATCACATAATGTGCATCTTTATCAAAACAACAAGGCACCACTTTTCCATCCCAGGTGATGACGCAGCTATGCCACATCTTCCAGCAATGATTGAGCAACTCATTCTTGATTGAATACTTGCCATCCTCATTCTTTTTGTAGCGGGAGTATTTATCGATCGTGGGAATCAGATCAGAACCATTTTCATAATCATAGATCTGCGCGGTCTTTAACGCTACATGATCTACACCAATTTCTTTTGCTAACGCGCGAACAGCATCAATCTGATGTTCATTCTGCTTCACTACTAAAAACTGAAATACAACAAATGGCGTAAGTGATTTCAATTCCTTTTTCCAGCGAATGATATTTTTCGTTCCTTCAATGACTTTATCCAGCTTTCCCCCGATACGATAGGATTCATATGATTCCTGCGTAGTCCCATCAATGGAAATGATCAGGCGATCCAATCCAGATTGAATCGTGCGCTTCGCCATCTCATCATTTAAATAATGAGCATTGGTTGATGTAGCGGTATATATTTTTTTCGAGGATGCATAACCAACCAGATCAAGAAACTGCGGATGCAAGTATGGTTCGCCCTGAAAATAAAACACCAGGTAAGACAATGTGCTCTGCAGTTGATCGATCGTGTTCTTAAACAAATTCTCTTTCAGCATACCTGTCGGTCTTGTGAAAGAACGTAAGCCCGAAGGGCATTCAGGACAACGTAAATTACAGGATGTGGTGGGCTCGATCGAAATACTGAAAGGCATGGCCCAATGTTTCGGTTTGCCAACAAGACGCGAATAATGATAACTCGAAAGCACACCCGATGCATTCAACATCCGCGAAGGCGACATCTTCTTCGTTAAATTCCATGTATCATGCAGGTTTCCGATCATAAGCAGTCCGTTCAAAATTACCGTTTACAAATCGATTGTCTTATCTTTAGAACCACTTATTTACAGGATGAAAAAAGTCATTTTTATAGCCCTTCTATTGCTTTCGATCGGGGGGAAATCGCAAAACCTGTCACTTTCCAAAGGAGCACAAATTTCGGTGATTACCTGCGGGCCAACATCGAACGAATTGTATGCAGCCTTTGGGCACAGCGCCATTCGGGTGTATGACCCCGATCAACAAATTGACTTTGCTTATAACTACGGAGTGTTTGACTTCGATCAACCTAATTTCTATCTCAACTTTGCGCGCGGATATTTGTACTACAAGCTGGGCGTTTACTCCTATCCCCATTTCCGTGATTATTACATTTCACATAATCGTTATGTGCATGAACAAATCCTGGATCTGACGGACGAGCAAAAGCAAAAAGTATTTGACTACCTGGAGTGGAATGGAAAACCAGAAAACCAAACGTATCGCTACGACTATTTCTATAACAACTGTGCGACCAAAATCAGAGATGTTCTGGCCGAAACACTAAAAGAAGAATTGAAGTTTGATGGCTCGTTCATTAAAACGGATTATACCATACGTGAGCTCACCGATCTCTATTTAAGCCCGCAACCGTGGGGGGATCTGGGTATTGATATCTGCCTTGGTTTACCTATGGATAAAAAAGCATCTCCGTATGAATACATGTTTTTACCCGACTACATTGAATACTCATTCGATAACGTATTGATCAACTCAAAGCCGATTGTAAAACAAAAAGTATCCGTGTATGAAGGTATACCGGAAAGAATACCATTCAGCTTCTTTCATCCATGGATTGTATTCGGAAGTTTCTTATTGATTACAATAGCTCTATCCTATTATGATTGGAAAAGAAAAAAACTATCGAAGTGGTTTGATGTAGTGGTTTTCTCAGTTGTTGGATGGGTGGGAGTTCTCCTGCTATTACTTTGGACTGCCACCGACCATCAGGCTGCCGCTAAGAATTTTAATTTACTTTGGGCATTTCCAATACATGCAATCGCAGCTATGTTGTTACTGAAAAAACAATCACCTCCGTGGCTGATTAATTACTTTAAAGGAATCGCTATCTTGTTAGCCACTACCCTGTTTTTCTGGTACATTCTTCCTCAGGAGTTAAATATATTTCTTATACCGATTGTCATCTCACTTATGATCAGAGCATGGCTGATTTCGAACCTGCTGGAGAAATAAATCAAGAAGAGCAAAAGCAAAAAAAATAGCCATTCGCAAGAGTGGCTATTTTACTTTTTATAAGAATTATTCTTACATATGAATCGGTCTGTTCGCAGTAGCTGCCAGGCAAGCTTCTTTCACTGCCTCCATATACGTGGGGTGAGCATGAGAAGTTCTTGCAATATCCTCTGCAGAAGCTCGGAACTCCATCGCTGTGACTCCGGCTGCAATCATATCCGCAGCACGGGCACCAATGATATGAATACCTAAAATTTCATCGGTGGTTTTATCGGCCAACACTTTTACTAATCCATCCAGATCCATGGATGCTCTGGCACGACCTAATGCTTTGTACGGAAAGCTTCCCACTTTATAAGCACGCCCTGATTCTTTCAATTGCTCTTCGGTGTAGCCAACACTGGCAACTTCTGGCCAAGTGTACACTACTCCTGGAATCAGTAAATAATTAATATGTGGTTTTTGTCCGGCTAATTGCTCAGCAACCATCACGCCCTCCTCCTCTGCTTTGTGAGCCAACATGGCACCACGCACGACATCACCAATCGCATAGACGTTATCCACTTTAGTTTTCAAATGATCATCAACAGGAATTTTTCCTTTATCCAATTCTATACCGGCTTTGTCCAAACCAAGTCCATCTGTGTAGGGTCTCCTTCCGATACTCACCAAACAATAGTCACCTTTCAACTCCACGGCAGCACCACCATTTTTTGGTTCTGCTTTTACCACCACTTCTTTTCCTTTATTTTCAACCGCAGTCACTTTATGACCGAGGTATAAATCCATACCCAACTTCTTAGCCACCTTGGCTAATTCCTTACCCATAGTACCATCCATAGTTGGGATCAAATTATCCAAAAACTCAACCACAGTAACTTTCGATCCGATGCGTGCATACACGGAGCCTAACTCCATGCCAATCACACCACCACCAATTACGATCAACTGTTTTGGAATTTCTTTCAACTCCAAGGCTTCCGTGCTCGAAATAATTCTCTTCTTATCGAAAGGAGCAAATGGAAGTGGTGTTGGCTTTGATCCTGTTGCGATGATTACTTTCTCCGTAGTGATCTGAGTTTCTTTACCGTCTTTAGCGGTGATCTTGATTGTGTTCTTATCTACGAATGAACCTACTCCTGTAAGCACGTCAATTTTATTTTTCTTCATTAAGAATGCAATACCATCCACATTGGCCTTAACCACACCGGTCTTGCGCTTAATCATTTGCGTGATGTTTGCTTTTGGTTCACTGATTTCAATGCCGTGTTCCTTAAACGTATGCGCGGCATTATGAAAATGTTCAGACGAATCCAGCAAAGCTTTGGAGGGAATACATCCCACATTCAAACAGGTGCCACCCAGCGTGTCATATTTTTCGATGATGGCCGTTTTAAAACCAAGCTGCGCACAGCGAATCGCTGCCACATATCCACCAGGACCGGAACCAATAACTGTGACGTTG
The DNA here is from genome assembly GCA_947470895.1 of Bacteroidota bacterium. Classification (GTDB taxonomy): domain Bacteria; phylum Bacteroidota; class Bacteroidia; order Cytophagales; family Cyclobacteriaceae; genus ELB16-189. The sequence continues at coordinate 8,279 of CANIVF010000047.1, read as the reverse complement.
TATTGCATAGTCTATAATTTCAAATTCAAGATTTAAGATTTCAAATTATTATACTCCAAGAATCAAGCGTCCCGGATCTTCCAGCAATTCTTTCACGCGCACCAGGAAGCTTACTGATTCGCGACCATCCACAATGCGATGATCATACGAAAGCGCCAGGTACATGATTGGTCTAACTACGACTTGACCATCTTTGACAACAGCGCGCTCCACAATGTTGTGCATTCCTAATATGGCTGATTGTGGAGGATTAATAATCGGAGTAGAAAGCATGGAACCAAACACACCACCATTGGTGATGGAGAATGTTCCTCCCTGCATTTCTTCGATCGAAAGTTTTCCATCGCGACCTCGGGTTGCCAGACGAACCACTTCGCCTTCAATCTGATCAAACGAAAGTGCCTCCGCATTTCTTATTACGGGAACTACTAATCCTCTTGGTGTTGACACAGCAATCGCTACATCACAATAGTCGTGATAAATAACTTCATCGCCATTGATCTGCGCATTTACGGCAGGGAACTCCTTCAATGCCACGCATACTGCTTTCGTAAAGAATGACATAAATCCAAGCCCAACACCATACTTCTCTTTAAACTTGTCTTTATATTTTGAGCGAAGTTCCATCACCGGCTTCATGTCCACTTCATTAAATGTAGTGAGCATAGCCGTTTCGTTCTTCACCGCTACTAATCGTTTGGCAATAGTTTTGCGTAACGAACTCATTTTCTCTGAGCGCTTATTGCGTCCGCTGCCAGCTGTAATCACGGGTGCTGTTGCTGCAACCTTAGGAGCTTCAGCTTTAGGAGCTGATGTCGCTTTCTCAGCATCTTCTTTGGTAATGCGTCCACCAACACCAGAGCCGGAAACCTGTGATGACGGAATTCCCTTTTCATCTAGAATTTTTGCTGCTGCTGGCGAAGGATGCCCTGCGGCATACGTTTTATCAGCGGAAGAAACAGCCGTTGCCGTTGGCACCGATGCATTCGTAGTCGATACAGGCGAACCCTCCGCAATTTCAATTTTACAAATTAATCCACCGATAGGTAGCGTTGTTTTTTCCTGTGCAACGATTCTTAAAATTCCGTTGGCTTCTGCTGGTAATTCAAACGTTGCCTTATCTGATTCCACTTCGGCAATTACTTCATCAAGTTTTACAAAGTCACCCTCCTTTTTCAGCCATGTGGAAATCGTTACTTCGGTGATTGATTCACCTACAGCAGGAACTTTCATTTCTTTGATTCCCCCAGTAGTAGTAGCTTTTGTTGATTCCGTAGGAGTCGCAGTTTTTACTTCTGCCGGTTTAGCAGCCGTTGCCCCGGCACCATCAGCAATTTCACAGATGACTGCACCGATGGGAACGGTTTCTCCTTTAGCTTTTGCTATCTTCAATACACCTGCCTGTGGAGCTGTTAATTCAAAAGTTGCCTTATCGGATTCGAGTTCAGCAATTACTTCATCCATCTTCACCACATCTCCGTCTTTCTTTAGCCAGTTGGCAATGGTTACTTCCGTGATTGATTCTCCTACGGTAGGAACTTTTACTTGTTGAGCCATGTCAATTATAGTTTTTGTGATTGAAGATTATAAGTCTAATGCTTGTGATAGAATTTTTTCCTGTTCTGCTTTATGAACCTTTGAATAACCGGTAGCCGGTGATGCGCTTGCCTTACGGGATACTAATTCAAGTCCTGTCATATAACGAAGAAGGTATGACCAGTAACCCATATTGGATGGTTCTTCCTGCACCCATACTTGTTTGGCACCTTTATATTTTTTCAATACGGCATTCAATTGCTTTTCAGGGAATGGATGTAATTGTTCTACACGAACCAAAGCAACATGCTTTACTTTATTCTTTTGAGCAGCCTCTAGTAAATCGTAGTATACTTTTCCTGTGCAGAGAACTACCTTCTTCACATCCTTGGCTACCACATGTTCATCATCAATCACTTCCTGGAATATTCCTTTCGTGAAATTCTCGATCGGTGATACAACGGAAGGATGACGCAGCAATGACTTAGGAGAAAATACGATACACGGCTTTCTGAATTCCCATGCCACTTGTCTTCTCAACAAATGGAAAATATTGGATGGTGTTGTTGGATTAGCAACAATGATATTGTACTCAGCTGCTAACTGCAGGAATCGTTCAGGGCGGGCATTGGAGTGTTCAGGACCCTGGCCTTCATAACCATGAGGAAGCAACATCACCAATCCATTTTGTCTCTGCCACTTGGACTCAGCACTCGAAATAAACTGATCGATGATTACTTGCGTTCCATTGGCGAAATCACCAAACTGAGCCTCCCAGATGACGAGCGCATGCGGTGATGACATGGCATAACCATATTCAAAACCCAGCACACCAAACTCAGAGAGTAACGAGTTAAATATGTGAAGCTTCTTCTGTCCCTTCTCAACATGATCAAGTCCGCAATAGGGTTCGTTGGTATTAGCATCAAAGAAATAAGCATGACGATGGGAGAATGTTCCGCGTTTCACATCCTGACCGGACATGCGCACCATCACTCCTTCTGCCAGCAAAGATCCATAGGCTAACAATTCTGCTTCGGCCCAGTCTAATAACTTGGTTTCTGAGAACGCTTCCTTGCGATCCTTCAATAATTTTTCAATCTGCTTGAGTGGCTTAAACCCTTCCGGAATAGAAGTTAGTGCTTTACCCACTTTATCAATTACCGCTTGCTTTATGCTGGTATCGGGCGATTGATCAAAATCTTCTGGTTTGGATTTGCGAAGTTTCTCCCACTCTTCTTCAATCTTTTGAGGTTTGTAAGGAAGAGGCTTCTGCTTCACTTCATTCAAACGATCCTGAAGCTGATTACGGAAACTCTTATCCATGTCTTCAGCCAGTGTTGCATCAACATCTCCACGCTCGATCAACTTCTTTACATACACTTCGCGTGGATTGGGGTGCTTGGCAATGAGATTATAAAGTTTGGGCTGCGTGAATTTTGGTTCATCACTTTCATTGTGTCCATGTCTGCGATAGCACAACATGTCAATGAAAATATCTTTGCCAAATTTCTGACGATACTCTACAGCAAGGTTTGCACAGAATGTTACTGCCTCTGCGTCATCACCATTCACGTGAAGCACAGGTGCATCAACGATCTTGGCAATATCTGTGCAATAAATACTGGTGCGTGCATCATCATAGTCAGTGGTGAAACCAACCTGATTATTAATCACGAAGTGAATCGTTCCTCCCGTAGTGTATCCAGGTAACCCTGACATCTGCACCACTTCATACACAATACCTTGTCCGGCCACAGCTGCATCACCATGAATCAGAATAGCAAGACCTTTGCTGAGATCTTCATCGAATTCGTCATCGATCTGACCGCGTGTATAACCTACCACCAATGGATCTACCGCTTCCAGGTGCGAAGGATTAGGAGTCAGTTTTACATATACTTTATTTTTTGATGGAGTGTTGATGTAGCTGGCATAACCCAGGTGATACTTTACATCACCATCACCCATGGTGAGGTCAGGATTTACATTTCCTTCAAACTCCGTGAAGATTTGCTCGTATGTTTTTCCAAGAATGTTAGTGAGCACATTGAGTCTTCCACGGTGTGCCATACCGATCACCGTTTCTTTTACACCAAATTCTGCTGCTTTGTTAATGATAGCTTGCAATGCCGGAATCGTATTCTCACCGCCTTCCAATGAAAATCGTTTTTGTCCGAGAAACTTCGTGTGAAGAAAGTTTTCGAAAACGACAGCCTCATTAAGTTTGCTCAATATTCTTTTCTTCTCGTCCTGCGAAGGATTGTTATTATAATATTCCTTTTCACACTTATTGAAAAACCATTGGCGCACTTCATCGTTACCGATGAAGTTATATTCAAAACCGATAGGCCCGATATAAACCACTTGAAGCTTCGCGATAATTTTTCTGAGGGTGGATCTTCCCATTCCAATCTCGGCACCTACATCAAACTCCGTATCCAGATCATCGTCCGAAAGGCCAACGCCTTTATGATCAAAGTTTACATTGTGATTTCTGCGTGGCCGCACCGGGTTAGTGTTCGACTTCAAATGCCCGAACGAGCGATATTGAAAGATCAGGTTCCTCACCTGAGTTTCTTTAATACTCGCTGAGTCACCGGCTACTGCGGGTTGCCCACTTTCTCCATAGCGCTGCCGCGAGAAATCATATCCCTCAAAAAACTTCTGCCAGCTTGGGTCAACTGAGCTTGCGTCTTTTTTATAATTCTGATAGAGTTGATCGAGGTAGCCAACGTCTGCGTTCGAGATGTATGAATACTTATCCATGGTTAGTTTTGAAAAGGTACCAAATGTAAAAAGGGGCTTCAATATATGAAAACCCAATAATCGCTTATTCAAATATAATTATTTTAAATCCCTAAAGAGCTTTATTCACTTCGGTGGTTGCTAAAATGGCAAAATCATATACCTTTGCAATTCTTTTAAAAACGGACGAGATCCAACATTAAAAAACTAATAAAATGGCTGTTAAAATCAGATTGGCCCGCAGAGGCCGCAAAAAACTGGCTCTTTATGATGTAGTCGTAGCTGACGCCAGATCACCACGCGATGGTAAATTCATTGAAAAAATCGGTACCTACAATCCAGCAACCAACCCTGCATCCATTATTTTGGATGATTCCAAGGCGTTTAGCTGGTTGATGAAAGGTGCTCAGCCTACTGAGACCGTAAAGGCGATGCTTTCTCACCATGGTGTGATGCTTAAGAAACACCTTCAAATTGGTGTTATTAAAGGCGCAATTACTCAGGAACAAGCTGATGGTAAATTGGCAGAATGGGTAAAGGAAAAAGAAGCTAAGGTACAGTCGAAGCTCGATAATCTTTCTAAGGGCAAGCAAGATGTAGCGAAAGCCCGCAAGGCTGCAGAAACGAAAGTGAGAGAAGCTCGTGCTGAGGCTATTCGCAAAAAAGCTATAGTGGCAGCTGCTGCACCCGTGGTTGAAGCTCAACCAGAAGCTGCGGCTGAAGGTGCTGCTCCAGCAGAAGCTTAATTCGGCAATATAATTTCACCGAAATGCCAACGCGATATCGTGTTGGCATTTTTATTTTTGAAGTATGAATAAGCAAGACTGTTATTCCATCGGATATATTTCGAAAACGCACGGACTAAAAGGCGAAGTCACCGCTGTTTTTACCGAACCCATTAAATTAGATTCTGTGGAGTCTGTTTTCATTGAAATGAAAGGTAGTCTGGTGCCATACTTTATTCAATCCTTTTCCGATCGTGGCGACAAAGCATTTTTAAAGTTTGAAGATGTGAACACAGCAGAACAGGCCGCCAATCTGAAAGCCTCAGCGCTTTATCTAAGTAAAACAGTAAGGCCATCACTCAAGCGAGGTGAATTTTATAATGATGAAGTGGTCGGTTTTACTGTGGAAGATGAAACAGAAGGAACATTGGGGCTTTTGAAACAAGTGATTCAATCCGGCCCCAGCCGACTATTGGAAATTGATTATCAGGGCAAAGATGTTTTGATTCCAGTTAATGGCCCATTTATAAAGAGTGTCAACAAATCCAAGAAACTCATTAAGGTGAGTTTGCCCGAAGGCTTCCTGAGCATATAGATTAAGCTAACTTAGCATTATGCGAATCGACATCATTACTTGTCTTCCCCGGTTGCTGGAAAGTCCCTTTTCAGATTCTATCTTAAAACGCGCGCAGCTAAAAGGACTTGTCACCGTGGCTATCCATGATTTGAGAGAATATTCTCAAAACAAGCATCGGACCACCGATGATTATGCCTTTGGAGGAGGAGCTGGCATGGTGATGATGATTGAACCCATCGATCTATGCATTTCAAAACTGAAGAGCGAAAGAAATTACGATGAAGTAATGTACATGAGCCCCGATGGTGAGCTATTCTCGCAGTCCCTTTCCAACCAACTCAGTCTAAAGCAAAATCTGATCATTCTATGTGGCCACTATAAAGGTGTGGATGAGCGTGTACGCGAACATTTAGTCACGCGTGAAATCAGTATTGGAAATTATGTCCTTTCGGGAGGAGAATTAGCTGCAGCTGTTGTTTCGGATTCGATTATCAGACTCATTCCGGGTGTGCTTTCAGACGAAACCTCAGCCTTAACAGACTCCTTTCAGGATGGAATGATTGCTCCACCAGTATATACTCGCCCGGCAGAATACAAAGGCTGGAAGGTGCCTGAAGTACTTCTTTCTGGCCATGAAGCTAAAATTGAGCAATGGAGAGAAGAAAAGGCGTTGGAACGTACCAAAGAAAGAAGACCAGACCTCGCCAAAGAGTAAAAGACAAAAAATCTTAAACACAGATTTATGATTTCTGTTTTCTTACCCTATATTTGCAGTCCATTTTAAAAACGAGTGTTATGGCTGATTTAATAAAGTTTGTCGAGGAGGAATTAGCAGCGAAAAGAGTGAATATCACGGATTTTAAGCCTGGTGATACCATTAACGTGCACGTAAAAATCAGCGAAGGTAACAAGGATAGAATTCAGCAGTTCCAAGGTGTAGTGGTTTACCGCAGAGGATTTGGAACCAATGGAGAGAGCTTTTCTGTAAGAAAGATATCAAATGGCGTAGGTGTGGAAAGAATTTTCCCTCTTCTTAGCCCAAGCATAGATAAAATCGAATTCGTAAAGGCAGGTAAAGTGCGCAGAGCAAAACTTTACTACTTAAGAGGTCGTCAAGGCAAGTCTGCTAGGATTAAAGAAAAAATCGCAGTTTCTAAGTCATAAAAAATTACATTTAATCTTCAAAAAACCCATTTCAGTACCTCTGAAGTGGGTTTTTAGTTTTATACCAAAGGACCAAATCTCATTGGAGTTGATAGCCCTTAACCCTATATTTGCCGCTCACTTTAACCAAATCTATGGCAAAGACAGACATCAGCGCATTACTGGGTAAAGACGCTGAATCACTCCTGACTCACAAAAGCAAGACTATTCTAAAAGATCAGCTTCACTTACCGGGGCCTGATTTTGTGGATCGCGTATTTTCTATTTCAAACAGAAACACGCAAACGATACGCAGTCTTCAGACTCTTTATGACGCAGGTCGCTTAGGAGGAACAGGGTTTCTTTCCATACTGCCTATCGATCAGGGAATCGAACATAGTGCTGGTGCATCCTTCGCTAAAAACCCGATCTACTTTGATCCTGAAAACATCATAAAACTGGCGATTGAAGGAGAGTGTAACGCGGTGGCTACCACGTTTGGTGGTTTAGCGATGATGTCGCGCAAATACGCTCACAAAATACCGTTCATTGTAAAGATCAATCATAATGAATTACTTACTTATCCCAATAAGGCAGACCAGATCATGTTTGGTTCTATCGAGGACGCGTGGAACCTGGGAGCAGTAGCCGTTGGAGCAACCATCTATTTTGGTTCAGATAATTCAACCCGGCAGATTCAGGAAGTTGCCAAGGCTTTTGAAAGAGCGCATCAACTAGGTATGGCCACCATTCTTTGGTGTTACACCAGAAACAATGCGTTCAAAAAAGACGGCATCGATTATCACGTATCAGCCGATCTTACTGGTCAGGCTAACCATCTTGGAGTTACCATTCAAGCTGATATCATCAAACAAAAGTTAGCAGAAACCAACGGTGGTTATAAAGCGTTGAATACCGGTGGAAGTTCCTACGGAAAGTTGGATGAAAGAATCTATAGCGAATTAACTTCTGACCACCCGATTGATCTTTGTCGCTATCAGGTAGCCAATTGCTACATGGGTCGTGCAGGTCTAATCAACTCAGGTGGCGATTCTAAAGGAACTACAGATATGGCCGATGCCGTGCGCACAGCCGTCATTAATAAGCGTGCCGGTGGCATGGGATTGATCTCCGGCCGTAAAGCTTTTCAACGCCCTATGAAAGAAGGTGTAGAAATTCTTCAGGCTATTCAGGATGTCTATTTGGACAATAGCATCGATATCGCTTAAAAAAACAAGATTGAACGTTAGTCATTGACTTTTTGAAAATAAAAAATGCCCTGGTTCAAACGTACTGATAAAGGAATCCTCACTCCCACGGAGTTGAAAAGAGAAGTTCCAGATGGTCTGTGGTTCAAGTCCCCGGCCGGAAAGATTATTCATACACGTGAACTTAAAAACAATGCTTACGTGGTACCCGAAGAGGAGTACCACGTAAAAATTGGATCGCAGGAATATTTTGAAATTCTCTTCGACAACAATGAATTCACAGAACTTGACGCCCTTATGGAGTCAGCCGACCCACTCAAGTTTACGGACACAAGGCCGTAT
>CANIVF010000046.1 GCA_947470895.1 Bacteroidota bacterium | reverse complement strand
TTAGCAGAAGAACTAACCGAATACGAAAACTAAAACCAGGCTGTGATCAACCGAAAAATCAATACATTTTTTAACTCAACTAACGACTTAACTTTTGGTGGTCACTTGGCTCCGGAATCAAGTGGTCACGTTAACCGGAATATCCACTTAATCACATAATTGAAATAAAAAACAGAATCAGAAGATAAGATAACTTTCCTCCAATCTATTTTGTTTTTTGAAATTGTAGTATCAAGTTCAGCTAAAACTATGTTGTGATATGTCTTATTGCCCCAAGCCCAGTCACCTCCCATACTTTTAGTGGACAATATTTCTATTGCACCATACTCCTCGCACCAATTCCAAACTAATTTACCGGTATTAACACCGCATTTATCATCCGTATTCATAGTTTCATTTTTGTGGCAACTAAAGCCTTAGATGAATATTATTGATGGGAAAATGAACTGGATTAAATTCTTCATAATATTTCGCTTTATAATTTTATCTGGAAATAGATTTGTTAGTGGCAGTTATGTATTTAAAGATAAGTCTTTTGGTATATTTTCAAAATGATTTTAGTCATAAACTTTCGAATGTTGCATTTTTTCTGGTATGGAAATCTGCTAATTATTCGAATCCAAATGACCGACTGGGGTTTGCGTGTTACTGTAGATTCCATTACAGAGAGTACCCCATAACATATACTGATCATAAATACATGGATTATTTTGAGAAAATTAATTATGGTCACAATTATTTAGATAAAGCGGGAACAAACTCCATCAAATAGTTGTATATACAACAGTTGTATCTATATTTGTTACGTAAAGCTTAAGAATCAAAAAGAATATGAACACCATCTTGCACAAAGCCGCCACCCGGGGCCATGCCAATCACGGCTGGCTTGATACCAGTCACACATTTAGTTTTGCTCATTATCACGATCCGGCACGCATGCATTTTGGTATGCTACGCGTGCTCAACGATGATTTTGTTGATGGAGGCAAAGGGTTTGGAACTCATCCGCATGATAATATGGAAATCATTTCGATTCCATTGCTTGGTGACCTTGAACATAAAGACAGCATGGGCAACGTGGCTGTGATCAAACAAAATGATGTGCAGATCATGAGTGCCGGCACAGGCATCTATCACAGCGAGTATAACAAGAACAAAGATCAGAAAGTGAACTTTTTACAGATCTGGGTTTTTCCTAAAGAAAGAAATATCACACCTCGCTATGATCAGATAGCAATCAAACCGGAAGATCGCGTGAATAAACTAAAGCAGATTGTAAGCCCATCGAAAACCGATGAAGGTGTGTGGATTAATCAGGATGCGTGGTTTCATTTGGGTAATTTGAAAAAAGGATTCGCCAACGACTATACTGTAAAACAAAAAGGCAATGGTGTGTATGTTTTCGTGATTGAAGGCGATGTAACCATCAACGGCCAATCGTTGAACAAACGCGATGGTTTTGGAATCTGGGATATAGAAAAGTTTTCCATTGTGGCGGATAGCGATGCCGAAGTTTTATTAATGGAAGTTCCGATGAATTAATCCTAGATCGATGTGATTTATTGATCACACCATGAACAACTAGATTTAATATGAAAAACAGAACGGTATCACGGTTACTATACGCACATCAAGTAGATATGGGCGGCATGCCCATACGGCAGCCATTACCCACGCAACAGGTGGATCAGATTGATCCATTTCTTCTCTTGCATCACGCTAATGTAAAAGCGCCTTCACACATCAAGCCGGAGCACGCAGGCATTGGTCCGCATCCGCATCGTGGATTTTCTCCGGTCACGTTTATTTTCAAAGGCGGTGTTCATCATCGCGATAGCCGCGGAAATGACAGTACCATTTATGCTGGTGGTGCACAGTGGATGAATGCAGGCATGGGCATTCTTCACAGCGAACGTCCACCGCATGATATTCATAACATTGGCGGCCACCAGGAAATCATTCAACTGTGGATCAACACTCCGACAAAAAATAAAATGGATCAGCCTGCTTATTATCCGCTTAGCGCGGATGAAGCGCCTGTGTTTGTTAGTGAAGATGGACAGGTGAATGGCAAAGTCTTTTCCGGTGAAGTGCTTGGTGTGAAAGGCCCAATACCGTCACAAACTGTTGTTAATGCTGCCACACTCACGTTTACGAAAGACGGAAAAATTTCTATTGCGCTTCCTCCCGATCATAACGCATTGATCTATTTACTAGATGGTAAATTGAAAGTTGATGGTTTTGGTCTGGTGGAAGAACTGCACCTTGTTCACTTTAATAATGATGGAGAAGGCATAGTGATTGAAGGTCTTGAAGACACCCGCATATTGTTATTAAGTGGATTACCATTGAATGAGCCAGTCGTTTCGCACGGGCCATTTGTCATGAACTCACAAACCCAGATTATGGAATCCATGCGCGATTATCAAATGGGAAAAATGGGAATCCTAATCGAAGAATAAAATAAAAAAGTAAACGTCTAACAACCAGTAACCAAAATCTAATAACTATTCCCATGTCAACAGAAAATCAACTTACCTTCTTAAAAGCCTTAAAAGGAGGAGCCATTGCCGGACTAATTGGGGCAGGCCTCAACAACATCTGGAGCCTTATCGCCAACGCATTAGGAGCTACGATTCCAAAAGGATTTGCTTTGGCCGTAACCATGTCGTCCATTTTCCCATTACTGATTGGCGCCATCTTATTTTTTGTTTTTGTTCGCTATGTGCCAAAGGGTAGAATGGTATGGATGGCCATTGCAATAGCCTTCACGCTGTTCAGTTTTTATCCGGTTTTCACCACACCACAATTACCAGATGGCACCGTGCTGGACGATACATTTCCATTATTGGCTGGTCCAATGCATTTAATTTCAGGAATTTTAGCCGTTTGGGGCATTCCTCGCTGGAGTAAGTAAACTGTTTGGCCCTTTTCGTGTTTCTTACAACAATTGATACTTAATTATTACCATGGAACCCCTTGTTGCCCCTATGCAAAAATCAAATCAGTTTGAATTTCCCATAACCGATCTTATCGAACAAAGAAGAAGTAGAAGGGCTTACTCATCGCAGCCTATCGAACAGGAAAAAATTGATTCACTATTTGAAGCGGCACGATGGGCTCCATCCAGCATGAATGAGCAGCCGTGGGCTTACATCTATGCTACTAAAGATCAACCCGAGTTGTGGAATAAATTATTGGAGGCATTAAATGAAAGCAACCGGGTTTGGGCAAAGGAAGCTCCTCTTCTCATTTTGAGTATGGCGCGTAAAATACATATTCGCAATGGTGCTGTAAATGGTGCTGCCAAATATGATGTGGGTGCTGCCAATGCATTCCTCTCGATGCAAGCCACTCACTTCGGCTTAAACGTGCATCAAATGGGAGGTTACGATCGGCAGAAAGCCATTGAAAGTTTGAACATACCAGAAACCCATGAGCCCATGGTAATCATGGCCATCGGTTACCTGGGAGATGCAGAAAATTTACCTGAGAATTTAAAACAGCGAGAAGCAGCTCCACGCGAGCGTTATACGCAAGAGTTTTTTGTCATGAATAAACCATTCTAAAAATGGTAACAGCCATCATCGGTCGCGATCATTTTCGCACGGAACTGACAACATTTGGAAAGACCGTGATTGCTGATGAACCCGAGGAACTGGGAGGAACCAACGATGGTCCGGCACCAGGCGAGTTCCTCCTGATCTCCCTGGCATCCTGCACCGCCATCACACTTCGCATGTATGCAGATCGCAAGCAATGGGATGTGAGTAAAATCAAAGTGGAAGTTGCTTCGGAAAAAACAGATGGCACCACTTTTTTCAAAAGAGAAATTACCTTGGAAGGAAGCCTGCAGGACGATCAGCGCCAACGGCTTTTGCAAATTGCCAACGCGTGCCCGGTGCATAAGGTGCTTACGAATCCGATTGAAATCAACACGGTATTGATTTAGCTTTTTTTAAGTTTCCGAATCATTTGGATTTTGAGATATGAAATTTGAACTTGAATGCTATGAAGGACATTACTAAGAAATATACCAACGGAGAGGTGACTGTTGTATGGAAGCCTACGATGTGTATTCACTCCGCAATTTGTTTTAAAGGATTAGGTCAGGTGTTCGATCCGCAAAAGAAACCTTGGGTAACGCCGAAGGAGGCACCACAGAACAGATCGTCAATCAAATCAAAAAATGTCCATCTGGTGCGCTTAGTTATTATATGAACAACGAAGCCGGTGCCAATGTGAAAGTGGATGCCGAAACCATTGTAGAGACCATGCCCAATGGCCCGCTACTCGTTTATGGAAATGTAACGGTAAAAGATGCCTCAGGAAATCTAAGCAAGAAAAATAACGTAACAGCCTTCTGCCGCTGTGGTGGATCTGCGAACAAACCATTTTGCGATGGTACCCACAAGAAGATAGGATTTGAGGGATAGTGTTTCCATGATTGCACTTTTTATAAGTGACAATCGGAGCGCTTCACGAAAGATTTTTAAGGAACATTTTTTAATTGATTCAAACGTGTACTTTTCTGGTTAGCAATCCAGTTATTAACCGATGGTGAATAAGCTGATCTGCATTTTATTGTTTCTCCCTTTGACAGGATTCTGTCAGACGATCACCATTCAGGGAAACGTACGAGATACCAATTCGGAAAAACTTCCTTCTGCACACATCATCATTTTACCCGATTCGCTGATTTATCTTTCAGATGAAAAAGGAAATTTCAAATTGAATGTGAAGCCGGGAGCGCTAACCGTTCGTGTTTCTTTCACAGGATATAAAACCTACGTTCAATCATTTAGTGCAAAAGCAGATACCACCATTTCTTTTGTGTTGGTTCCAAGTGTGAATGAGCTCGGAGAAATTATTATTCGATCGGATCGTTACCAGGAGCAACTCTTTAAATCTACCCGGTCAGGCACGCAAGTCCTCAGTCAGAAAGATATCAATGCCATTCCTGTATTGGGTGGCGAAGCAGACCTGATCAAAACATTGCAACTTTTGCCCGGCACCATACGCGGTGTGGAGGGAAGTTCAGATTTATTTGTGCGCGGTGGTGCGGCCGATCAAAATCTGGTGTTTCTGGATGATGCACCCATTTATAACACCAGTCATCTTTTTGGTTTTCTTTCTGTATTTAATCCTGATGTGTTGGATCATGTGGAGGCGATCAATGGCGCATTTCCCGCACGTTATGGCGGAAGAATTTCTTCTATTCTGGATGTGAAAACAAATGCTGAAGTGGCTCAGCAAACTCATCTCAGTGGCGACATCGGTTTAATTGCTTCACGACTTTACCTGGAGCAACCCATCGTAAAAGATAAAGCAAGTTTCTGGATTGCGGGACGAAGAACTTACATCGATCAGGTTGTAAAAGCTGTGAAGCAGGAGTTGCCATATTTTTTTTACGACTTTAACGGCAAGGTGATTTTAAAACCATCGGCAAGAGATCATGTAGCGATCAGTTATTATAGTGGCGAAGATATTCTTGATCTCTTTCGCGATCGCAATGGTGACGGTGATGGATTTCTTACCAAGTTCTCATCAGGCAACAGCAGTCAATCGCTTCAATGGAAACATCAAGGAATCTCCCAATGGAATTCGCAAGCATCATTGATCCGATCTAAGTATCGGTATAACATTACGAATGTGTTTGAAGAAAATGAATTGCTCGCCAGCTCAGATATTGAAGATTGGGGAGCTCGATTTTCCATGCGCAAAGATTCGATTGGCAATAGAAAAATTTCTTTAACGATGGGCACAGAATGGACACGTCATGCCGTGAGTCCAAATGTAATCAATACGGCAGGCACGATTTCCGAATTATTAAAAAGCAGTGCAACGAGTGGCCGAGTAGCCAATGAACTCGCTGCCTTTGCCGAAGGCGAATGGTCACCCACACCACGGTGGAGACTGAATGGAGGATTACGTACTTCGATGGTAATCGTTAAAGACAAAAACTATTATACACCTGAGCCTCGCCTTGCGGCACGCTATTCACTGAGCGAAAATCAAAATCTGAAATTCAGTTACTCACGCATGGCGCAATACATGCATCGCATTTCAAACTCAGCAGTGTCATCGCCAACCGATATCTGGTATCCGGTAACGGATAGTATAAAGCCTCAGACTTCTCATCAGGTATCTGCTGCGTGGCAGCGCTCACTGCCATCTCAAAATATGTTCTTCAGTGTGGAGGGATATTACAAATCGATGAACCAGTTGATCGGCTACGAAGAGGGAACGAATTTATTTTTGAATACCGATTTCGAATCTAAACTCATTCAGGGAAGAGGGCGTGCTTATGGGTTTGAGTTTTTGATCCGCAAAGAATCAGGAAAATTAACTGGCTGGATTAGCTACACGCTTTCGTGGACGTGGCGGCAATTTGATGAAGTCAATCAGGCTGCATGGTTTCCATCACGCTACGATCGCAGACACAACGGAGCCATTGTTGCTCAGTATGCACTTCACAAGCGATGGTTTATTTCGGGCGTGTGGGAGTTTATTTCCGGATCCAGGTTTACACCGGTGATTGGTCAGTACATCGTGTTTGCTCCTACACTGAGCGGAGTAGATTTGATTCCGGTGTATTCGGGTATCAATGAAGTGAAACTCGCCAATACACACCGACTTGATCTGGGCATTAAATTCAAAAGTAAAACAGAAAAGAAATTTCAATGGCAATGTTTTGCTGGAGTATATAACAGCTACAACCGCGCTAACCCTATTGGTATCAACATAGAACAACAACCGGATGGCTCATTAAAATACGAACAGCCCGGCTTATTTGGTTTACTCCCCTTCATCAGTTATGGATTTAAATTATGAGTAAGCGATTGACGATATGGTTTTTGAGCCTGGGAATCACTTCTCTGCTATTTTATTCCTGCTTGCCCGATCCATTGGAAGTAGAAAATGTGCCTACGATTAGACCACAGATTGTTGTTTCATCACAAATTCTCACTGATCAATCGTTGGTCGTATTACTTACTAAATCCTTTGGCGCATTGGATGCCAGTAATGATAGCGACCCGCAAGCGTTGCTAAATCAAATTGCCATAAACGATGCCTTGGTTACGATCACCGGTCCGCAAGGAACCGATACATTAAATTTTATTGATAGCGGTTTTTATGGAGGACTCACCAATGCGTTAGAAGGAGGCAAGAGTTATACATTGCAGGTAAAGTCACCAACCATGGGAGAAGTGAAAGCATCAACCCTTGTAAAACCTCAGGTGCGCTTTGATCAGATTGAGACTGAATTATTTTTCAATGGCTTTGATGATACACTGGCACAGGTGAGGCATCAGTTTCAGGATTTGCCCGGCAAGAATTATTATATGCTCAATGTGCAGCGATTCCGACAGCAAAACCTGGAGCAACAACTTTTAAATCCAAGAGCTTTTATTCGTTTATTAACCGATGAAGCCTTTGATGAGAAGATGTATTCAGAAACCTTCCGCGTGTTCCCCACCGATTTTTCGGAAGGTGACACGGTGGCAGTTTATTTGTCCAACATCAGTGAAGAGTATTATCGATTCATTAAACTCAGGGAAGACACTCGTTTTAGCTTTGTAGAGTTTTTGGGTGAGCCCATTAATTATCCCTCCAATGTAGAGGGAGGAAAAGGGTTCTTTAATTTATATCTGCCGGATATTCGCCTGTTTAGGCTGTCGGCTGGTAATTGATAAAGGTTTGATTAAGTCATGTCTGTTTTAATTGATTTGTTAACTTTGCTTATCAAAATGAAATCATTATGAAGAAATTATTGAGTATTCTTTTCATCACTGTTATGGTGGCGGCATGCCAAACTAAGCCAGAATTGATCACTAATACCTATGGTGAATCTATTTCGACAGACGAACCTCTTGCGCTGGCAAGTTTATCTAAAGAGGTGGCAGGCAAGGATTCGGTAACGCTTACGCTGAAAGGTACCATAGAAGAGACATGCAAAATGAAAGGATGCTGGATGACGGTGGCGGATGAAAATGGTGTAGCTACGCGTGTCACTTTCAAAGACTATGGATTCTTTGTGCCTAAAGAAGGTGCAGCCGGCAAGGAAGTAGTATTTTCAGGTGTAGCAAAGCGCAAACTTACTGATGTGGCCACCTTGCGCCATTATGCCGAAGATGCTGGCAAAACTCAGGAAGAAATCAACGCCATCACCGAGCCAAAAGAAGAAATAGAGTTTGTAGCGAATGGTGTTGTGATTTTTGAGAAAGAGACCAAGAAGTAATTATTTTTTCTAATCAATAACATTCAATAGATTAATTCCGGGTGAGTTGGATGATTTCCTTCTCAAACCCGGGATGTTTTTTTAAGAGCTTGTTGCGTTCGGCCATTTCAAAATCACGAAAGTCGAAGCCGGGTGCAACCGTACATCCACAAAGAGCAAAACTATTTTGCTTTTCTACATGAGCGCCAAACCAACAGTTGGCGGGAATAACAACTTGTAATGATTCTCCTTTTTCAAGATCTGATCCGAGTTTATAAATCTTCAATTCACTTTGTTCTAACACATAAATCAGTAATGTGCTTCCCTGGTAAAAGTGCCATACCTCATCAGATTTGATCCGATGAAAAACGGAACGGTCTTCAGAGCGCAACAGAAAATAAATGGCTGTAGAGAAATTGCGGTCACCCTCAAAACGATCGGGAAGTGCTGAGGACGCAACCAACTCGGATGAACGATACATCTCTTTATAATAACCACCCTCGGGATGAGCAAGTAAGTTCAGGTGGTTTATCCAATAGTCAATATTCATCATAACAGTTATTTAACAACGATTTTATACCAAAGGAATAGAATTCATAGCTGATTTAGTTAAAAATAAATCATCTTGCGCCAAAATTATGGAGTCTTAGCTCAGCTGGTTTAGAGCACTACCTCGACAAGGTAGGGGTCGTGGGTTCGAATCCCACAGATTCCACGTAGCGATAAGCATGAAGAGAATTTTATTTTTGTTGAGTTTAGTTTTGTTGAGCTTCTTTACCCAGGCCCAGCAAAATTCGGCACCATATGTTGTGTTGGTTTCGTTTGATGGCTTTCGTCATGATTATGTGAAAAACTTCAACGCACCGAATTTTAAAAAATTCATTACAAAAGGATCAGGAGCGGAGTCAATGATCCCTTCGTTTCCAAGCAAAACATTTCCTAATCATTACACGATTGTCACGGGATTAAATCCGGGTAATCACGGGTTAGTGGATAATACATTTTATGATCGTGAACGAGATGTAACCTATGGCATGCGAAAGCAAGAACTTGTGGTTGATCCTTACTACTACGGAGGTGTACCCTTGTGGGAATTAGCAAAACGAAATGGCATGAAGTCAGCGTCTTACTTCTGGGTGGGATCAGAAATGAGTGATGAGAAAAGGAGACCTGATTATTATTTTCCGTTCGATGATTCGATTGATCCTAATGTAAAAGTAGATCAGGTGATCAGTTGGTTAAAACTTCCTGAAACCGAGCGTCCACATCTGATCACCTTATATTTTTCATCTCCGGATCATGAAGGTCACGACTTTGGGCCACAAGCGGAACAAACAAAACAAGCGGTGTTAAGAGCAGATAGTTTATTGAACCGATTGATGACGGGCATTGAATCATCCAAACTTCCTGTGAATGTAATTTTGGTTTCCGATCATGGCATGTATGAACTTACAGTGCAAGAGGATACTTATATTTATATAGATCAATTGATTAATCGGAAAGATCCATCGGTAAAACTTGCCAATGGAGGCACGCAGACACATTTATATTTTTCAGATTCGCATAAGCGTGATTCTGTATATGCTGTTTTGAAAAAGCAAGAGAGCAGGTTCACCGTCATGAAAAAAGAAGAGTTTCCGACCCGATGGCATTATCAACATGATCGTGTAGGTGATCTGGTAGTGGAAGCTAAGCCGGGTTATTATATCCGTGAAGGATCACGAGAGCTATTCTTGAAGTCAGCAACATTTGGAACTAAAACAGGTGTGCATGGCTACGATCCAGAAACAACCACCGATGTGCGCGGAATATTTTATGCGCAAGGCCCCAATATTCAATCAGGGATCACAATAAAGCCTTTCCAAAATATTCATGTCTATCCTCTCGTAGCAAAAATTTTAGGATTGCCCTTACCAAAGATTGATGGCAAACCAGAAGTGCTTGATAAGCTGTATAAGAATAAATAGTTTGTATTGTATCTACGTTTGGATTCGTGCGCTGCGGAGTAATTCATTTTTTGAATACATTCTTTCTCACTCCACGCACTCCGGGTTGTGCAATATAAACACTACCGCTATCCGGATATTTCTTTAACGATTCTAAACTAAAGTTCTCTTTTGCAGTGGTAATGAAAAGCTGATCAAAATCAGCTCCACCAAAAGCACAACTGGAAACTTGTGGAACAGGCACTTCAATTTTATCCAGTAGCTTTCCGGTATCGGGATTCCATCGGTAAACACCAAAACCATTCCAATGTGCAATCCACAGCATTCCTTCTTCATCGATACTCATGCCGTCAGGCGTTCCCAACTCTGGTGGAATAGTTACAGCCGTTCTTTCAAAAACAATTGAACCGAATGTATTGTCGTATGAATAGGCTTGTACTTTTCTTGCAGCGCTATCGATATGGAACATCGTGCGATTGTCCAACGACCAGACCAATCCATTAGGTATCGTGAGGCCTTCTACTTTTTTTGTCAATGACAGATCATGGCCGATGCAATACAATGAACCGGCACCTTCCTTGAATTGCGTATTCATGGTGCCTATCCACAATCTGCCAGCAGGATCAATGGCACCATCGTTGGTTCGGTTGTCTGGAATAGCTTTTTCAATTTCAATCAATCCATGCAGGGTTTCAGTTTGTAAATCAAATCTTGCTACCCCACCTTGAAAGGAGATGATGAGCTCACCATGCGAATCGAGCGCAATCATGCTGGGGCGATGTTGAAAGGACCAGCTATTTACTTTCGCAGTTTGTGTCAAATACTCGTATAATAGTTTCCCATCGATATCAACCCAAAAAAAACTTTGTCTGGCTTCGTGCCAAAATGCACCTTCACCTAAAATACAATTACATGGATATAGCAAAGAAGCTGTCATGAAGCATTAGTTTTATAACAAGTCTGCCTCCTCAACCGGGTAGACGTCTAAATATAAAATATATTTTTTGCCGATCATCTCATTTGACTTTGAATTTTGAATTTTGATTTCTGAATTTGATAAGCGAAATAAGGTTACGAAAGTTTTACTGAAACGTATGATCAACTTACATATGAGACCAATTGTACAGATATCGCTCGATCTCACCAACATTGATGAAGCTCTTGAAACCGCTGCGCTTGCCATGCGTGCTGGCGTGGATTGGCTGGAGGCTGGGACACCACTCATTCTGGCAGAAGGCCTGCATGGAGTAAGAAAATTACGCGAAGCATTTCCGAACGTACCTATCGTAGCGGATCTTAAAACTATGGATGGAGGTTACTTAGAAGCCGAGATGATGGCAAAAGCTGGAGCCACGCATGTGGTTGTCATGGCTCGTGCTCATGAAGAAACAATCAAGTGTGTAGTAAAAGCTGGCCGCGACTATAATATTAAAGTAATGGGCGATAACTTAGGTTGTCCTGATATGGTGGAAGCAGCGAGATGGTTGGAAGATTTAGGATGTGATTATGTTGTCCATCATATTGGTTATGATGAAAGACGTGGCATCGCGGCACAAGGAAAACGAATGCCTAGTCCATTGGATCAACTTCGTGAAGTGGTTCAAGCGGTAAAGATTCCCGTGCAAGCTGTTGGTGGACTTAGTTTGGAACAAGCAATTTGTTGTCCTGAATATGGAGCTCCACTTGTCGTTTTAGGTGCACCGCTTACCATTGATGCCGATGCATTCAAGACAGCCGATGGTAACTTAGAAGAATCATTGCGATTGATCTGTGAAAAGATTCACGCCTATAAATAAGTTTGAGCAATTGCATTAAAATACAGAACAATGAAATCAGCAGCCGTAGTTAATTATGCACCCGAGAAAGGATCAGTCGAAATCCGCGAAATTGATAAACCTACCATTGGTGAAGAAGATATTTTACTTGAAGTAGCCAATGTTGGCGTGTGTGGAAGTGACCTTCATCAATGGACCGCTGATCACAGTTGGCCGGTAAATTATCCGGTTGTATTGGGTCATGAGTTTGGTGGTCATATTATTGAAACCGGTAAGCGTGTTACCGGTTGGAAAGAAGGAGATCGGGTGGTGAGTGAAACAGCTGCCGTGATTGATCCCAATAATCCCATGTCGCGTCAGGGATTATATAATCTTGACCCAACACGCAAAGGATTTGGTTATGGAGTGAATGGTGCCATGACGCGTTTTGTGCGTGTGCCGGCTCGCTGTCTTCATCTTGTTCCTGCAAATCTTGCTTTTGAGCAAGCATGCTTAACCGAGCCGGGTTGCGTAGCCTATAATTCAATCGTTGAAAACTCGCGAATAAAACCGGGTGATCGGGTAGTTGTCATTGGTCCTGGCACCATCGGAATTTTATGTGCAGCCATGGCGAGATTGTGTGGTGCAGAAGTAGCCATTGTAGGATTGGAAGCGGATAAAAACCGACTTGCTATTGCCAAACAATATGGATGTGTACCCCTTATTGGTGATGCCAGCGAATGGGCAAAGGAACGTGATGGAATGGGTGCCGATCTTGTTATTGATGCTGCGGGCGCGAGCGCAACTTTAAAACTGGCGATGCAATGGGTTCGCCCGAATGGCCAGATCACCAAGGTAGGATGGGGACCGCAGCCCCTTGGGTTTTCGCTTGACCCAATTGTTCAAAAAAATGTTACGCTGCAGGGAAGCTTTAGTCATAACTGGCCTATTTGGGAACGCGTAATTGCTTTGCTCTCCAGCGGACAATTAGACGTGAAACCAATTATTGGTGGCGTGTGGCCGGTGACCGAATGGCATGAAGCTTTTGAGAAAATGCACAAAGGCGAAGTGGTGAAAAGTGTTCTTAAGCCAGTTTAATTTTTAGAAAGAAGAAGGCAAAAGCAAAACGCTTAAATGGATCAGCCATCATCATGAGATTGAAAGACAAAATAATTATTGTTACAGGCAGCACTACCGGTATAGGTAAGGCGATTGCTGTACGCTGTGTTACTGAAGGCGCCCGCGTAGTGGTTCATGGACTCGAGCATGATCTAGGAGAAGCTGTAGTAAAAAAAATAGGATCTGATAAAGCAGCGTTACACATTGAAGACATTGTTGCTGAAGGAGCGGCACAACGACTTGTTGACTTGGCGATTAAAACTTACGGAAAAATAGACGCGATCATAAATAATGCCGCTATGGTGGCCTCGTCTGATATCCGAACTACTGATCTGAATTTTTTTAGACAGGTGTTAGAGGTAAATACAATAGCACCTTTTGCATTGATTAAATCAGCGCTCCCACATTTAACGAAATCGCATGGATGTGTATTGAATATAGGTTCAGTAAATGCCTATAGCGGTGAACCAAATCTTTTACCTTACAGTATATCCAAAGGTGCATTGATGACGATGACAAGAAATCTTGGCGACACATTGCACAGAGAGAATGGCGTTCGGGTTAACCAGATCAATCCGGGCTGGGTATTAACTGAAAGGGAAATTCAGCGCAAGCGTGAACAGGGATTGCCTGACGATTGGTACAAACAAATTCCAAATGTGTTTGCGCCAGCGGGAAGGATCTTACTACCGGAAGAAATTGCAGCCGCAGCGGTTTATTGGCTAAGTGATGAAAGTGGTCCTATTAGCGGGCAAGTGATGGACTTGGAACAACATCCATTCATTGGACGTAATCCTCCCAAAGACATTACCACGATCACTCCTAAAAAATCATAATCATTTTATGCCTCAGTTAGCAGCATTCCCTAAAGCTTTTATGCACGCCTTGTGTAAGGATGGAACTATGACAGTTTCGCAATGGATAGAGCTTGCCGTTAACCTGGACATTGATGGACTCGAGTGGTATGCGGGTTTTCTTGAGATGGAGAACGAATCAAATTGGCCACACTTTCGAACGCAGGTTGAAGATTATGGTAAAGTGATTCCGATGATGTCCTGCTCTCCGGATTTTACTCACCCCAATAAAAGTTTTCGGGATAAAGAAATCGTGAAGCAAAAGAGATGGATTGATATGACACACACACTGGGTGGCACCTATTGTCGTGTACTTTCCGGGCAACGCAGGCCTGTGCTTTCTTTGGATGAGGGAGTTAAACTTGCAGCAGAATGCATCGAAGCGTGTTTGCCTTATGCACAAGAGCGCGGCATAACACTCATTCTTGAAAATCATTATAAAGATGATTTCTGGGAATATCCTGAGTTTGCACAGAAGATGGATGTGTTTTGCAAACTGGTTGATCGGGTGCAACATCCAAACTTTGGAGTGAACTACGATCCCAGCAATACTTATTTAGCCGGTGAAGATCCGCTTGAATTACTTTACCGCGTATCAAACCGGGTTGTGACCATGCATGCCAGTGATCGATATCTGAAAGAAGGTACGATTGAAGATTTGCGCAATGAGGAAGGTGGCGCTGCCGGTTATGCCAAACGCCTAAGTCATGGTGAAATTGGAAAAGGACTAAATGACTATGATGCCATTTTCAAGGAATTGAAACGAGTTGGTTTTAATGGGTGGATCAGCATTGAAGATGGTGTCGATGGAATGGAGCAACTAGTACGAAGTGTTACATTCTTACGAAAAAAGATGGTTCAATACTGGCCCAAAGCATGAGCATATGTTGAGCGAGTGGATGGAAAAATTTATCCCACCGCAAAATGATACCCAACGCCTTTAATGGTAATGATCTCGATGGAGGAATCTTCCTTTAAATAATCGCGAAGTTTGGTGATGTAAACATCCATGTTGCGTGAGTTGAAGAATGAATCATCGCCCCATACTTTCATGAGTAAATCCTTGCGGGTTACGATGGCATTTTTGTTTTCACAGAGTACCTGTAGCAACATCGCCTCACGCGAAGAGAGTTTTTTGACGGTGATTCCTTTTCTTAATTCATAGCGCTGTGGAACAAATTCAAATTGACCGAATAAAACATTTTCTTTCGTATTGCTTGCTGTTTTTTGAGTTAACTGAAGCAGATTATTCACACGAACAATCAACTCTTCCATGCTAAAAGGCTTTCGCAGGTAGTCGTTACCACCTACTTCAAATCCTTTCAATAAATCCTCAGTTTGTGTTTTAGCGGTAACAAAGATGATGGGCGTAAAGGCATTGTGCTTGCGAATATTTTTCGCCACGGTGTAGCCATCCAGATTTGGTAACATGATATCCAACACGCAAATGTCAGGTTTCATTTCTAATAAGGCAGAGAGCACAAGCTTGCCATCGGTTACCATGCATACCTCAAAGTCGCGCACCTCCAGGCTCTCTTTCACAATGCGCCCAAGGAATGGCTCATCTTCTACGTATAGTATTTTGACTTTCATTTACTTTAAAGAAGTTCCGACTACTTCGGTAATTTAATGATAAAGTTGCTTCCCTTTCCCGGTTCACTTTCAACATCAATTGAGCCGTGATGACTTTTCACTACACTCTCTACATAACTTAATCCTAATCCATAGCCTTTAATATTGTGAACATCTCCGGTAGGAACGCGGAAAAACTTTTCAAACACCTTCTTTCTGTATTCAACAGGAATTCCGAGACCATTGTCTTTTACGGATAAAATAATTTGAGATACTTCTTCCTTTAGGCTGACCTTTATTTCGGGATTTATGAGGCTATATTTTAAGGCATTATCTAATAGGTTATGGACAACGCTGGTGAGGTGCACACTTCCCCCCATCAAGGAAAAGTCATCTCCTTGTTTTCCGAAAATTATTTTAGCGTTTTGCTTTTCAAATACCAATTTCATGGAAGCAATAACTTGTTCAACCAGATTATCCATTTCAATCGGCTCCGACCTGAATTCTATTCCTTTATTTTCGAAGATGGCTGTCTTGAGGATTTTATCTGTCAGTATAGAAAGTCGGTTTAGTTCATTCTGTGCAATGTTCAGATATTCGTTAGTAAGTGTTGGATTATTAATCGCTTTAAAATCCTTGAGGGCTTCAATGGCAACACCTACAGTAGTGATGGGTGTTTTTAATTCGTGCGTGATGTTGCTGATAAAGTCATTTTTTAATTCCATCAATCGCTGCTGTGCGCGTATGCTGCGATACATGATGACAAATGCAGCGGTGGTTAGCAACGTGAGGAACAGTGAAAATAAAATCTGTGGTGTAATTTGTTTTAAAATGATATGTCTGAAATCGGAAAGAACCACGGAGTATCGGTGAACGGGATCGAGACGCACCCAGTCCGGATACATGGTGTTGGAGAATACGCGCGGTTCAAATGATTCATTCCTGTTTTCTTCTTCAGTAGGTCTGAAAAAATTTCTACGGTTGAGATCAATAGATGTGGGTTTGAATGAGGAATGCTTTACCTCGAAGGATATTTCTATACCTGACTGTGATATTGATTTCGCAAAATGATTGTTAAGGCTGTCTATGGATAGCGAGTCGATCCCCATCCGCAAAATGAAACTACTTCCTCCAGGCAGTTTTCCTTCTTGCATGCGTGAAGCCAGAGGCTGAATCATTTTTTGAATAGAGTCGGATTGGTTGTTGGAAGAAATGAAAATCTGCACCTGAGAAGAACTAATCTTGTTCTTCCTTTCCCGTACCATCACAGTATCCACTTTAGTAGTAAAGAACATACGGTTATGATGATCGCTGGAATCGTTCGGAACGCGCTCTATATTTTTCATTATCATGGAATCACGCAGGGCAAATACGGAGGACCTGAAAAGATCGCTCGTTTGTTTTCTCAAATCGAAATAGGCTTGTTGATAAGAATTTCGTAACCATAACGTTTGCAATGCCAGCAAAAGAATAATGCTGCTGATAATCAAGAAGAGGGCCAGCGTGTTTTTAGATTTTTTCATGTCCGGAACAAAAATACAGGGATAAGTCATTCAACACTGATCCTTTAACATTAATTAACATTCCTTTCAGAACAATTAACGGCAACCGGTCAACTATCTGCTTAAGTTTGCTTAAGAATCAAACATGATAATCTCGCCCAATATGAAAAAATTGTTCTTGTTAGCAGGTGTGCTGGTATCACTGGCTGCTGCTCACGTAGTTTTTGGTCAAACCACAGGAGTTATTAATTACGAAGTTAAAATTAACATGCATCGCAACATTCCAAAGGAACGTGAATCTATGAAAACGATGATCCCTGAGTTTCGCACGATGAAACAACAATTGTTTTATAATGAAAGCGAGTCGCTTTATAAGACAGTGATTGAAGATGAAGAAGAGAATATCACAGCCGGTGGTGCTGGTGGTATGAGGATGACTTTTCGAATGCCAAACTCCGAATTATATCTGGATCAGAATAAAGGAATAACACTATCCAAACAGGAAGTAATGGGCAAAAATTATCTGATTGAAGATTCAGTAAGAATGTCGCCCTGGAAGTTTGGAACACAAACAAAGACCATTGCTAACTATGAATGTAATATGGCATACTATACGCAAACCGATACAATCCGCATTGGCGATCGCGAGCCACAGGTAAGAACTCAGGAAATCACGGCATGGTTTACTAACAAGATTCGTCCGTTTCTTGGTCCTGAGAGATTTAACACACTACCCGGAGCGGTGTTGGCAATCGATATTAATAATGGTGAGCGTGTAATTGTGGCAAAATCGATCGAGGTAAGAGAGTTGAAAAAGAATGAATTGAAAGCGCCTGCAACTGGCACAAAGGTAACACAAGCTGAGTTTAGAAAAATCATGGATGAGCAGATGAAGCAAATGGGCGGAGGTCGCCAGATGATCATCAGAAATTGATTTTATATTCTTTCAAATCCATTTATGAGTGTGTTCATGAAAAAATATTTTACGCTGATTGTATTTATTGGGCTTACTGTATCGGCAACGCTTGGCCAGAAATTCTCCATCAAAGGTCAGGTAATGGATACGCTTTCTAGTCCATTGCCTTCATCCACGGTAATGTTACTAAATCCAAAGGATTCGTCTCTGGTAAATTTTGGTGTGAGTGATTTGAAAGGTTTTTTTGAAATCAAGAACATAAGCAAAGGCGAGTACTTGTTAAAAATCACTTTCGTGGGATATGCCAACTACACCGGGCGCATCACCACTCCGGTTGATGCTACCGTGCCTGCCATAGAAGTAGGGAGAATTAAAATGGCACCTTTGACAAGACAACTGGATGAGGTGATTGTGCAGGGTGAGAAGAATCCCGTTACGGTAAAAAAAGATACCATCGAATTCAATGCTGGCTCATTTAAAACAAAGACCAATGCTACCGTAGAAGATTTATTAAAAGTTATGCCGGGCATGGAAGTAGAAACCGATGGAACAGTAAAAGCACAAGGTGAACAAGTACAACGAGTAACGGTGGATGGTCGTGAGTTCTTCGGTCGCGATCCTAAGCTGGCCACTCGAAATCTTCCTGCTGATGCCATTGACAAAGTGCAGGTGTTTGATAAAAAGTCTGACAATGCACAGTTTACGGGTATCGATGATGGCCAACGGGAGAAGACCATTAATTTAGAGTTGAAGGAAGAAAAACGCAATGGTGCATTTGGAAACCTGATGGCTGGTATTGGCACTGATGATCGGTTTCAGGCGACCGGTAGTGTAAACCGCTTTGGAAAGGGAAAGCAGGTTTCATTTCTCGGCATGGGTAATAATATTAACGAACAGGGTTTTTCCATAGGTGATTTCATGAATTTTTCTGGCGGTACGCAAGCTATGGCTGGCGGAGGTGGTGGAGGTGCCCGAACCATTACTATTAATGCCGGAGGAAGTGGAGGCACTGGAAGCAATAATAGTGGCCCAACTGTGAATACTGGCGGCCGTCAAAGCGGGATCATGACGAATTATGCTGGCGGTATAAACTTTAACCGAGACCTTAACAAAGACACGAAACTAACATCCAGTTATTTCTATAATCATCTTGATCGCAATGTGACTACGGATTTAAGTCGTACCAATTTTTTGCCTACCGAGAGTTTGAGTAATGTGCTTAGCCAAAGGAGCAAGCAGCTAAGTAACAATGATAATCACCGCGGCACGTTGCAGTTGGATCATAATATTGATTCGGCCAATACGCTTAGGTTCATTGCCAATGGATCATACTCGGAGTCCGAACAAAATACACTCAGCCAAAGTGAAACAAGAAAACTCACAGATAATACTTTGTTGAATGAAAATCAGCGCACCACATTTACGGGGCAAAATTCACTCAGTTTAAATTCGAGTTTATTGTGGCGCCATCGCTTCGAGAAGAAAGGAAGAAGCATGTCAACCAATCTTTCTCTGGGTTTGAGTTCAACCGATAGTGATGGCACATTGAATTCAACCAATAAAACCTATAATCAAACGCCTGGCGAAAAGCTGGTTGATCAAACCAATACTCAAAGTACCGACAATCAATCTGTAGGAGCAACGGTTTCTTATACCGAGCCGTTGGGCGGAAGAAAATATCTCGAAGCTAACTATAACTTTCAAACCAATAACAACGATGTAGACCGCGAAGTGTATGATGTGGATAGCGGCAGCCCACAGTTCAATACGCTGTTGAGTAATAAATATACCAGTAACTATATATACAACCGGCCGGGACTGAATTTTAAAATGAACCGAGAAAAATATAGCGTTACGGTAGGCGCGAGTTATCAGATGACTTCACTAAAGGGAAACCTGATTTCGCGCGATATAAAAATTGATCGCACGTTCGAGAATCTGTTGCCTACGGTTCGTTTCAATTATGACTTCTCCAGTTTCAAACACTTGCGCATGGATTATGAAACCTCTATGCAGGAGCCAACCATCCAACAACTGCAACCGGTGGTCGATAACTCAGATCCATTAAATATTTATGAAGGTAATCCGGGATTATTGCCAGCGTATGTGCATCGGCTAAGTACAAATTATACAGCGTTTAATCCCGCCAAATTTGTAAACTTCTTCTCCTTCATCAATGCATCGTACATGAAGAATGCGATTGTGAATTCACAATTCACCGATCCTGTCACATTTGCGAGAACAACAAAACCCGTGAATGTCAGCAGCTCAAAAAATTTGAACGCTAACTTCAATGGTGGTTTCCCTATCAAAAAATTGAATAGCCGGTTTAACATCGGGCCAACGGCATCCATCTCTGAAAGTATTACCGTATTGAACGATCAGGAGAACACGGTGAATAATAAAACACTCGGTGGCACAGTTCGCTACAACTTCACATACAAAGAAATTGTGATTATCGATTTAAGCGCAAACCTGAGTCGTCAGGATACCAAGTATGATTTCAATACACCCGATCAGCAATATTTTAATCAGACTTATCGCTCAGAATTGAATTTGAATTTTCTGAAGAAGTATGCCTTCAATACCAGCTATGAGTATCTGATTTATGAAAGCAAGACAACTGATTTCAGGCAAACGATTCCCTTTTTGGATATGTCGATTTCGCGTTTTGTTATGAAGAACAATGCTGGTGAGTTAAAATTCGGTGTGAATAACCTGCTCGATCAAAGTAACAGCGTGAGCCAAAGTTCGGGCGAGAATTATATACAGCAGTCAACCACCAATAACCTCGGCCGATATTATATGGTGAGTTTTACGTATGCGCTCAATAAACATTTGAACCCAATGGGTGGCGATCGCAGACAAGGAGGAGGCGGTATGCGAATGATAATTCGAAATTAATGGAAGTGTTCCTGATTCTGTAATTGAAATTTATTCCTGAATCAGGAATCCACTATCTTTCGTCCATGAAGTATGCACTCCTTTTTTTTCTTTTCATTATTTCAACAACACCGCTTGTACTCGCGCAGACATACACACCTAAGTTTGATGTTCAAGGTCACCGCGGTGCAAGGGGACTGAGACCAGAGAATACCATTCCTGCATTTCTATTGGCGCTTGATTCTGGTGTAACCACCATCGAGCTGGATCTGGCCGTGACGAAGGACGGGCAACTTATTGTTTCGCATGAGCCGTGGATGTCAGCGTTCATTTGTTCCGATCCTTCTGGTAAATCCTTTGACGAAAAGTCAGAGATGAGAAACGACATTCATCAAATGACTTATGAACAGGTGAAGCAATGGGATTGTGGTTCAAAAGGGAATCCGAATTTTCCACAACAGGAAAAGTTAAGTGTTGCCAAGCCTCTGTTAAGTGATGTGATTGTTGCCGTAGAGAATCACATCAAGAACTATACCCGCTATGAAGTTGACTATAACATTGAAATCAAAAGTTTACCTGAAGGCGATAATCAGTTTCATCCCAAGCCGGATGTATTTTCTGATATGGTTTTTAACCTGATAGATCAATACCTACCCCTCGATCGTGTAGTTATACAATCCTTTGATTTTCGTGTGTTGAAATACTGGCATGAGAAATATCCGGAAGTACGATTGGCTGCATTGGTAGAGAATAAAAAATCAGTTGCTGAGAATTTAAATGACCTCGGATTTACACCTTCAATCTATAGTCCATATTTTAAATTGCTCACCAAGGAGATTGTGAAGCAACTGCACCAAAAGAAAATGAGAGTAATTCCGTGGACCGTGAATGAACCAGCCGATATGTTATCTGTAAAAGGAATGGATGTCGATGGCTTTATCACCGACTATCCGGATCGTGCAGCGAAATTTAAGCGCACGCTAAATATTCAAACGAAGGGAAAGAAGTAATAACCATTATTGCTTCTCAACCTTTCCATCCTTCATCACAAAAATTACTTTTTCCATCACCTCAATTTTTTGAAGAGGGTCGCCATCAACTGCAATGATGTCCGCAAAAGCGCCTTTACTGATTTCACCAAGTTGTCCGCGCTTGTCTAATAAGTCAGCGGCCACCGTGGTTGCCGATTGAATGGCTTGCATCGGTGTCATTCCATAATTCACATAGAAGCTAAATTCACGTGCTTGAGGAAGTTTCTGCCAATCAAATCCACCGGCATCAGTACCAAAGGCAATCTTCACCCCTTTCTGCAATGCTTTTTTAAATTGAGGTTTCACACCCTGAAACATTTCGAGGTAGCTCGTAGAGCCAAGTTTTGCTCTTCCTTCAGCAACATAATCCAACACGGTTAATGTTGGCACCCAGAATGCTCCTTTCGAAACAAGCAAGTCCATACATTCTTCATTGAGTGCTGTGCCATGTTCAATGGTTCGTGCCCCTGCCTTCAAAGCATAAATAATTCCATCGGGTGTCATCGCATGAGCGGCCAGCATCTTTCTTGATTTTATGGTCTCATCAGCCACAGCGGTAATCTCTTCGTGTGTAAAGTTGGGTATGCTTCCAAATGTTCCATCTGCTTTTTTAAAGTAGCTACGATCGGCATAAATCTTAATCCAATCGGCACCATAACTGATTTGTTCACGCACCGCCTTACGTGCTTCATCGGCTCCATTCACTTCCTGAATTCCTTTCGGCATATGCAACTCCCAGCTATAGGCGCTGTTGCCAATACTGTAATGACCATAGGTGTTGATAGCGCGCGTTGATACAAACATACGCGGACCAGGAATTACTCCATTATTAATTGCTTTTTTCATATCCACATCAGCATACATCGCCCCTTCGGTTTCCACATCGCGAATAGTGGTGAAGCCATTCATGAGCGCAATCTTACAGGCAACACTGGCACGCAACGCGCGGTACGGAATACTCTCTTTCAATAGTTGATCGTCATACTCCTCAGTAGTAATGTCGCCCTGCAAAAGCACGTGGGTATGGCAATCAATTAATCCCGGCAATACGGTTTTAGAAGACAAATCAATCACCATTGCTTTGGAGGGAATTTTATCCCAATCAATAACATCCTTGATTACTTTTCCTTCTACTACAATCGCTTTTTTGCCTAAAGGCTGATTCGATTTTCCATCAATGAGATTGCCACACTTAATAATCGTGGTTTGCGGAAAAGCAGTGATGGATAAACTGAGTAATAAAGTGACAAGCAAGTTTTTCATAGCAATGATATTTTTTAGGATCAATAGGCTTCAATACTAAATGTTTATGGAGCTAATGGCAAGAATCCGGTAATACCTATCCGCCATCCAACACTTTTATTTACTTTTGCCGACTAAAATCTGATTTATGAAATATGATGTGTATGGCATCGGCAATGCCCTGGTCGATATTGT
This sequence comes from Bacteroidota bacterium, assembly GCA_947470895.1. Taxonomy (GTDB): domain Bacteria; phylum Bacteroidota; class Bacteroidia; order Cytophagales; family Cyclobacteriaceae; genus ELB16-189. Next base: position 9,518 of record CANIVF010000046.1, on the reverse strand, counting down.
AACCGAAGTGGAACATGACTTCTTCACTACACATGAAGTTGAGAAAGGCCTGATGACACTGGTCGATGAAAAACGACAAATTCATTTGATGAAAGCCATCGATATGAACAGAAGCAAAATGTCGGGTGGTGGTTCAGCTGGCAATACCGTGGTGGCCATCAATCAGTTTGGAGGCAATAGCTTTTACTCGTGCCTGGTGGCGAAAGATGCATTGGGCAAATTCTTTTTAGAAGACCTGAAGCGCAACGCGGTAGATACCAACATGAAACATGAGTTATGCCCCGAAGGTCACACCGGCCGCTGCCTGGTGATGACGAGCCCCGATGCAGAACGCACCATGAATTCCTTTTTAGGAGTGAGTTCCTTTTTATCTCCGGAGCATATTGATGAAGAAGCCATAAAAAATTCTGCTTACATCTACCTCGAAGGATATCTGGTAGCCAGCCCGAAAGGATTAGAGGCTATGAAAGAAGCCAGGAAGATTGCAGAGAAGAACAAAGTTTCAGTAGCCCTCACCTTTTCCGATCCTAGCATGGTGAAGTACTTCTCCAAACAAATGGAAGAAATTGTAGGTGCCAGTGTTGATCTTCTTTTTTGCAATGAAGAAGAAGCGATGATTTTCACCGGCACCGACACCATCACCGAAGCGCGCGAAAAGTTAAAGCAAGTAGCGAAACGCTTTGCCATTACACTTGGCGCGAACGGTGCGCTGATTTTTGATGGTGACACTTTCATTCAAATTGAACCTTACAAAGTAAGAGCGATCGACACCAACGGAGCTGGCGATATGTTTTCTGGAGCATTCTTATATGCCATCACACACGGGCACAGTTATGCCGAGGCAGGAAAGCTGGCGTCACTGGCATCATCGCGTGTGGTTACACAATTTGGCCCACGATTGGAGCCGCAACAAATGAAAGCACTTTTGGGCGATTTGATTAATTAAGCAGCACGTTAGCCACTTTGTTTGGCTTTATTGCTTTGTTGACTTACGCCAACACAGTAGATTTTGAATGGATTTAATTTGTTTAGACCATAAACTTCCCGATTTAAAGGCGCTTCCACCAATTCTTTGCTTCGGTAAAAAAATATTTGGATAATGGAGATCCTTACGTGTGTTTAATAAAACGTTTAAGGATCTTTCAACTTGCACATGAGTTATAATTTTTATTAGTCAATTGCTTTTTTAATTTTGAAAGATGAATTTCTTAAAGCGGGTTGCTAAGCTAAACTCCCACAACATATTGATTAAGCCTTTTGCAGGTTTGGGACGTTCGATCAATCGATTCTATGAGAACAGAAATCACCATGCCGAGACAAACTGTGAGTTGCGGGTTCTCCAGAAAATTTCAGTACTAAATCCTAAAACCATTTTTGATGTAGGTGCCAATGTTGGCGACTATGCTGAAATGGCAAGGCGGACTTGTGCAGAGGCTAAAATATACTCGCTTGAACCTGTTCAGAGTACTTTTGAAATTTTGGAGAGATCTCTCAAGGAAAGGAAAATTGAAAATGTTCATGCTATAAAAAAAAGACTTTTTAAAGAAAATAAGACGATTAAAATTAATATTTATCCGGGTCACGAACATGCTTCTATTCATGATTTGGAGGGAGTGAGTTATTCCTCTGTTGGCCAAAATGCAATCGAGGTCGTCAAAGGTGATTCCCTAATGGAAGAGTCCCAGTTAAATTCGATAGATCTTTTAAAATTAGATATTGAAGGGGCTGAAATGGATGCATTAATTGGATTTGAAAAAGCCTTTAGAGAAAAGAAGATCAGAGCTATTCAATTTGAGTATGGCTATATCAATATCACCTCCAAAATTCTCCTATGTGATTACTATGATTTCTTTAAGGCATTTGGGTATAAGATAGGAAAAATCTATCCCAAAAGTGTCGAGTTTAGAGAATATGCTTTCAAGCATGAAGATTTTATTGGCCCTAATTTTATAGCAATTCATGAATCAGATCATGAATTAAAGGGTCTTCTTTCTTAATTTATTAATAAATAAGTGATCTCTGCCATAATTAAGACGTTTCTCTTGCTTGATCTGCCCACTAAAAATTGAACGAACAGTTTACATTTAATTTATTCATCGTAAAAATCGAGATATGCACAAAAAACAAAGTTTAACCCTTTGGCTTCTGCTCACCACACTTACGGTTAGCTTCAGTCAGGCAAGAAAGATTGAATTCACCGAATACGATCTACCCAATGGCATGCATGTTATCCTTCATAAAGATAACACTACGCCCATCGTTGCCGTGTCGGTGTTGTATCATGTAGGTTCAAAAAACGAAGACCCTAATCGCACAGGCTTTGCTCACTTCTTCGAACACTTATTGTTTGAGGGTTCGGAGAACATCAAACGCGGAGAATTTGATAAGTACCTGGCCAATGCAGGTGCTACCAATAACGCCAACACATCCAACGACCGCACGTTTTATTATGAGGTGTTGCCATCCAATCAACTTGAACTGGGCTTATGGATGGAATCCGAACGATTGATGCATGCCAAGATTGAACAAATTGGCGTAGAAACACAACGCGAAGTAGTGAAAGAAGAAAAGCGTCAACGTATCGACAACCAACCATACGGAAGCATACTTACCGAAGTGTTAAAGAGAGCCTACACCGTACATCCTTACCAATGGGCACCCATTGGTTCGTTAGATCACCTCAATGCAGCGTCATTAGATGAATTCATTGCCTTTTATAAAACTTTCTATGTTCCTGAGAATGCCACGTTATCCATAGCTGGTGATATTGATTTGGAGCAAACGAAAGCCATGGTGGCGAAATATTTTAAAGATATTCCAAAAGGCGGCAAAACAATACCTCGCCCCACTGCGGTTGAACCTGCACAAAAAGCAGAAGTGCGTGATGTAGTGTTTGATAACATTCAACTACCAGCCGTGGTGCAGGCATACCACATCCCGGCACAGGGCACACCTGATTCTTACGCGTTGGATATGTTGAGCACGTTGTTAAGTGGAGGTCAAAGTTCACGCATGTATAAATCATTAGTCGATGAGCAGAAGAAAGCGTTCACTGTGCAGGCTTTTCCATTCTCATTGGAAGATCCGGGCTTGTACCTCACCTTTGGTTTGGTAAACATGGGCGTGAACCCCGATGATCTGGAGAAAGCCATGGATGCAGAAATCGATAAAGTGAAAAACGAACTGATCACCGAGAAGGAATTTCAAAAAATCCGCAACCTGGTAGAAAGTAATTTTGTACAGCAGAATGCGTCAGCGGTTGGCATTGCCGAGCAGCTTGCCAACTATCATGTATACTATAAAGATGCTAACCTGATCAACACAGAAATCGATCGCTACATGAAAGTAACGCGCGAAGACCTTCAACGCGTAGCTAAAAAATACCTGACCAAAGAAAATCGGGTAGTGCTTCAATACATGCCTAAGTCGGCCCAGAGCAAGCCTGAAAACACTCAAATCAAAAAAGACAATTGATTATGAAGAAACATATAATATTCGTTTGCCTGTTGCTGGTTTTCGTATCGGCACAAGCACAAGTAGATCGCACCAAGGCACCCAAGCCCGCACCAGCACGTGAAATTAAAATAGGTGATTACCAATCCTTCACATTAAAAAATGGACTTCAGGTTTTTGTGGTAGAAAATCACAAGCTGCCACGTGTTCAGTTTTCGCTTCAGCTTAAAAATGATCCGATCTACCAGGGTGAAAAAGAAGGCTACATCGAAATGGCTGGCACACTGATGGGCACGGGAACAAAAACAAAAACAAAAGCTCAACTGGATGAAGAAACCGATTTTATAGGAGCCAACTTAAGCACCAGCTCCAGTGGAATTTTTGCATCCAGTCTCTCCAAGCACACCACCAAATTGCTTGATCTCATGAGTGATGTGTTATACAATCCTGCATTTCCCCAGGAGGAAATGGATAAGTTAAAAACACAAACACTGTCTGGTTTAGCGGCCAGTAAAGACAACCCTAATGCCATAGCAGGCAATGTGCGCAATGCACTGTTGTATGGAAAGCAACACCCCTATGGATTATTCACCACCGAAAAAAGTGTTGGCTCGATTACGCTGGATGATTGCAAGAATTATTACAACACCTATTTCAAACCCAACAATGCTTTTTTAATTATAGTTGGAGACATCGACTTGAAAACAGCTAGGAGCTTATCCGAGAAGTATTTTTCGAAATGGGTAGCTGGCGAAGTAAAAAATCCAACCTATACGCAGCCAAAAGAACCAGCTAAAACCTACGTGGCGTTAGTTGATCGCTCCGCATCGGTTCAATCCGTGATTAATATTTCCTATCCGGTTGATTTAAAGCCGGGCACACAAGATGCCATCAAGGCGCGTGTTACGAATCAGATTTTAGGAGGTGGATTTTCTGCCCGATTGATGCAGAACCTACGTGAGAAACATGGATACACGTATGGTTCCGGTTCACAATTAAGCCCCGATAATTTGGTTGGAAATTTCAACGCTTCGGCCAGCGTGCGCAATGAAGTTACGGATAGTTCTGTCTATGAACTTTTATCAGAGCTTAAGCGCATCGTAAATGAACCTGTATTGGAGAAAGAGTTGGTCGCAGCAAAAGCTGAGATATCAGGCGCCTTTGGTCGCTCGCTCGAAAACCCTCAGACCATTGCCAACTTTGCGTTAAACACAGCCAAATACAACTTGCCAAAAGACTACTATAATAATTATCTGAAGTATGTGGATGCCGTAATACTCGCAGATGTTCAGGCTACAGCCAGGAAATTCATCCGTCCAGAAAATGCACACATCATTGTTGTTGGCAAAGGATCTGATGTTGGAGAAAAGCTGAAAAAATTTGGTGATGTGAAGCACTTCGATATTTATGGTGAAAGCTATCTGCCTGCGAAAGGATCAACATTACCATCGGGCCTTACTGCTGAAAAAGTGATCGCTAACTATATTGAGGCGATTGGTGGTACCAAAAAGATTCAGGAATTGAAGAGCATCAAAACAACAATGAAGGGATCCATTCAAGGCACAGAGCTAACGATGGTTTCATCGAAGAAGGGACCGAACAAGATGCTGATGGAGATGATTGTTCAGGGTAACGTCATGTCAAAGCAGGTTGGTGATGGCAAAGACTTTTCTGTAACCCAAATGGGCCAGAAGGCTCCACTGGACGCTGCTATGAAAGAAGAAGCTTTTTTTGAATCAGCGATTATTCCTGAATTGCAACTCGCAGCCATGAATGTGAAAGCCACCCTAAAAGCCATTGAAGTATTGGATGGAAATGAAGCCTATGTGGTAGAGTATGTATTTCCAACAGGAGGAAAACTGACTTCTTATTTTGATAAGTTGACCGGACTAAAGCTTCAAAGCGTGAAAGAGGTGAAAGGCCCACAGGGTGCTAATCTGGTTCCAACCAAGTTTGGCGATTATAAGGAGGTTGGCGGAGTAAAATTTCCGCACACCACTTCGGTATCCATGGGACCAATGAATTTGAAATTTGATGTTTCGGCCATTGAGGTTAATCCAACACTTGATGACACCCTATTTAAAGTTCAATAGATTGTTGTCAATATAAAGAACGAGGCCGGCCTAAAACCGGCCTTTTTCGATCAATACCATAGATTCTGACCAAAATTTGTCTACGATCTTGTAAATCCCGATTATCCTGATCATTTTTGCAGCCCTTTAAGAAATTAAGGTTTTAAGACATTACTATGAAACGCACATTCCAACCTTCCAGAAAGAAAAGAACCAATAAGCACGGTTTCCGCGAGCGCATGGCATCAGCTAATGGCCGCAGAGTATTGGCCGCACGCAGAAGAAAGGGCAGAAAGAAGCTTACAGTATCTGATGAAGGTACTCCTAAGACGAAATAAGTAGTTTCCCCAAAAAGGGATTAATTTTAATCTCATGGGGAGGTTTACTTTTAAAAAAGAGGAAAGGCTTTCAAAAGAAAAAACTATACAGGAACTCTTTAATCGGGGTTCCTATTTTTGTTTGTACCCCTTCAAAGTCGTGTACATGATTAATCCCGACCAGTCAGCCACGAAACCTCAGGTTCTGATTTCAGTATCAAGTCGCAATTTTCCACGGGCCGTTGATCGCAATTTGATTAAAAGACGCATCCGCGAGGCTTATCGCCTCCAAAAAGAAATCATTCATCACGGATCGAAAAGGGGTGCTTTTGCGTTTCTATACACATCCAAGACAATACTGCCCTTTGCAGAGATAAAGAATAAGCTGTTTCTAGTGCTGGGAAAAATTGAGAAATTGGATCTTGATTCTGAAGTAAAAAAATAAACGATGAGTAGAAAGATTAGAATTTTAGGAGTTGCTGTTTTAATTTTTTGTGCCTTACTCGCATTTCGCACCACGGGTGAAAAATATTTTGAGATCGCCAAAAGCCTCGACATTTTTGCCACCTTATTTAAAGAGGTGAATGCCTATTACGTTGATGATGTTAATCCCAAGAAATTGGTAGAGACCGGCATCAACGAAATGTTGAATCAACTGGATCCCTATACAGATTATATTCCGGAAGAAGATCTCGAAGCGTTTAGCATTCTAACGACCGGTCAATATGCCGGAGTAGGAGCCCTCATCGGGATTGTAAATAAGAAGGCTGTCATCACAAATCCTTATGTCGGGTTTCCCGCTGAGCGTGGAGGTATTCGCGTAGGCGATGAAATTGTTTCTGTTGACGGAAAAAATGTTCAGGGTAGATCGACCAGCGAGGTTAGCTCCCATCTAAAAGGGAAAACCAACACTGAAGTGCAGGTAGAAGTAAAGCGATCGGGGCAAAAAGAAAATCTTAAGTTCAAACTGGTTCGGGAGATGATCAAGATCAGCAACATCACCTATTATGTAATGATTGATGACGAAACCGCCTACATCAAGTTGGATGAGTTTACGCCAGGTGCCGGCAAAGAAGTTGAAGAGGCATTGAACAAGTTAAAAAAACAAGGAGCCAAAAAACTGATCATTGACTTACGCGATAATCCAGGAGGATCATTGTATGAAGCCGTCAATATAGTAAACACCTTCATCCCGAAAGGAAAAGAAGTGGTAGCCACACGAGGCAAAGTGCCTGAATGGAACAGGTCTTACACTACATTAAATAATCCTGTGGATACTGAAATTCCGTTAGCCATTCTCACGAGTGGGGGAAGTGCTTCAGCGTCAGAGATCGTTGCCGGCTCATTACAGGATTATGACCGGGCAATTTTGGTGGGTCAGAAAACATTCGGCAAGGGTTTGGTGCAAACCACCAGACAGTTGGCATATAACGCGCAACTGAAAGTAACCACAGCAAAATATTACATACCCAGCGGTCGATGCATACAGGCTTTGGATTATGAGCATCGTAAAACGGATGGTTCGGTGGAGAAATTTCCAGACTCACTGAAAAGAGAATTCAAAACAGCGAATGGTCGCAAAGTATTTGACGGAGCAGGATTAGATCCGGATGTCTCGATTAATGCGGATCAGTATAGCATTGCTTTAATTGAGTTGGCCGGTTCGGGACTTATTTTCGATTATGCTTCTAAGTTTTGTGGCGAACACGAAGGGCCTGCGGATTTCAGAAGCTTCAGACTCTCTGATGGGGAGTATCAAAAATTTGTAAGCTGGATTAAAGAGCAGAAGTTTTCATTTGGATCAGAGACGGATAAGAAAGCTGATGATTTAATCGCTTCCGCGAAAAAGGAAAGATATTATGATGACCTTCAAACGCCTCTCAAGGAATTGAAATCCAAAATGGATCAAAACAAGAGTTCGATCTTCTTAAAATTCAAACCTGAGGTATCAAAATTTCTGGAGCAGGAAATTGCATTCCATTATCTCCTTACCAAAGGTCAGATAGAAGCAGGGATGGATAGAGACGCTGAAATATTGGAGGCAAAGAAAATTCTGTCGAATCCAACTGAGTACAAAAAACTTCTTTCTCTCAATTAATGGCACTGCTGCTAAGCCTGGAGACATCCAGCCAATCGTGTTCTGCCGCATTGCATGACGATGGCGTGCTGGTTGCTTCTAAAGTAATTGAAACACCAAGATCAGCAGCATCTCAACTTGCTGTGATGATCGATGATATCTTTCAGGTATCAAATAGGAAACCACAAGAACTCAAAGGAGTAATCGTTGCTGCAGGTCCGGGTTCTTATACAGGTTTGCGTATTGTAGTAGCGACTGCAAAGGGTTTATGTTATGCATTAAATATCCCTTTAGTTTCAGTGAATACCTTAGAACTGATGGCTTATCAGTTTCTGGAAATGGATGCTGTAAAAAAATATATTAAGGACGACAATGTTATACTTTGTCCTATGCTTGATGCAAGAAGAATGGAAGTCTATTGCGCTTTGCTGGATCATAGATTGAATTACATAGAACCCGTGCAGGCAAAAATAATGGATGATGAAAGCTTTAAGGATATATTAGAATCAACGACAGTCTTTTTCTTTGGCGATGGAGCGGATAAATGCAAAGACATGATTAAGCATCCCAATGCTCATTTTTCTTCGGGCCTTATCCCACTTGCTTCTTCATTGGGTGTAATAGGATATACAAAATGGGAAGAAGGTGTGTATGAAGATATGGTTTCATTTGAACCATTTTATCTCAAAGACTTCCTGATCAAAAAACCAAATTTTAATTAACTGTCTTTAGGGTAAATGGAAAATGAAATCTTAAACAGAGTAAGCAATAGCCCATTAGTCACTTTCGACTTAGAAGAATTGTATACTCCAGGCGAACGCATTCTGTTTGATATCAAAAATTTACTTTTTCAGGAACTCATTTTGCGCGAAAAAGATTTCAGGGATTTCATTAAATCACACGATTGGTTGCAATACACGAATAAGCACGTTGCCATCACGTGTTCGGTCGATGCAGTTGTTCCTACCTGGGCATATATGTTGCTCACGGCATCGCTGCAACCTTATGCATCTTCAGTGATTTTCGGATCTCTTCAGGATTTAGAAATCAATCTTTTCAAAAATGTTCTGAATAAAGTTGAATGGGGAAAATTCAGCAATTCAAAAGTGGTTATTAAGGGTTGCAGCAAAGTAGAAGTGCCAATTTCTTCTTACGTGGAGGTCACAAATCGACTCCGTCCGGTTGCTTCAAGCATCATGTTTGGAGAACCATGCAGCACAGTGCCTGTTTTTAAGAAAAAATAGCACAGAATTTTATTCTGTAAATCAGGCAGTTAACCTAGCAAAGCTTAAAAAAGGGCATTTTTTATAAAAAATCTTTGTCGCAACTATTGCAGAACCGTCTTCAACGTGTACATTTGCACTCCCTTTTAACGAAAAGGAAAACAAAGCAGGCCAATAGGTCACTACTCAGAACAAATATCAACATAAACGTTGATGGAAAATCTGATAACGTTCTTTGAATGAATGGAGATTGATAGCGGACCCGGATATACTCGATAGAGGGTATATTCGAGTTGATTTCTTTAAGGTTCAATGCAGTGATGTATTGAAGGACAAAAAAAGTTAATGAGGACCAAGGATTAAATGACATAGGTTG
>CANIVF010000045.1 GCA_947470895.1 Bacteroidota bacterium | reverse complement strand
TCGTATTTTTTTCCGTCAATCCAGAATGTGCAGGTTGCCATGATGCTCAGGGTTTATATCGTTCATATTCTTCCACCGCAGCATGGTGGTCAAATTTTCTATACGTACTATTGTCAGTGGCAGCAAAGCGCGCACTGAAGTAATCATTGAATTTATCGAGTGATTGAATGACGCTGTTGCTCGCGGTTTTACCTAATCCGCAGCGACTGGTTGCTTTCATAATCGTGCCCCAGCTTTTCAATTCTTTCAAATCATTCATGTCGGCCAATCCATTTTTCAATCGTTCCAGCTTTCGCTGAATGATGAAGTTGCCTGCGCGACACGGTGTGCATACGCCACATGATTCATGCTTGAAGAACTCAGAGAAGTTCATCAGGATTTGTACCAGATCGCGATGACTGTTGAAGATCATAAACGAACCTCCGCAGCGAATATCTTTTTTGGCCATCAAGTCAAGCATGGAGATTCGCCTGTATTTTTCTTTTATGGAAATACATTCACCGGATGGTCCGCTCACCTGGATGAAGTAAGGATCTTCGGCACCACACAGGTCGAGTAACTCGGCTACTGTCATTCCCCATTCGATTTCAAAAATGCCCGGGCGTTGACAATCGCCCGATATACTGATCAATTTTGTTCCGGCTGAACCGGGTATTCCGCGTTTGAGATATTCGAACGAACCCCGTTGAATGAGTCGTGCTACGGCTGCGAATGTTTCAACGTTATTCACAACTGTAGGAAGTTGCAGATAGCCTTTTTCTACGGGATAAAACCATTTTGTTCTGGGCTCACCGCGTTTGCCTTCCATCGATTCCAACAAGGCAGTTTCTTCTCCGCACACATAAGCGCCTGCGCCAATTTCTATCCGAATATCAAAATTGAAACCAGTGATGCCTCCTGCGTTCGCGCCAAGCAAACCGCTTTCGCGGAAAGCGTCTATCTCTTCTTCTAATCGTTTTACAATCCACCGATATTCACCGCGCAGGTAGATGATTCCATACGATGCGCCCACTGTAAACCCGGCAATAGTCATTCCTTCCAGGACAGACCCAGGCTGATTGTTCAATAACACACGATCTTTAAATGTGCCTGGTTCACCTTCATCGGCATTGCATACAATGAATTTTGGAGTGTCTTTATAAGAGCGACAGATATCCCACTTTTTCCAGGTGGGGAAAAATGCTCCACCACGTCCAGCCAGTTCTGAAATTCTAAGTTGTTCCAACACGCCTTCGGCATCTAACGATTTCAGTTTTTTGATTGCTTCACCGCGATTGTATGCAGCGAAGAAGATCGTACGATCATTGGCGGGTGTGTATCGGATATTATCGGAAGGAGCATCGCAAATATCTTCTGCCTTTAAGCCTTGCTTCAGTTTGTTTATGATCTCTTTGACTTTGAGTGCATTCAGATTCGTGAATGGATAGAAGTTGATCAAGGCGGCCGGCTCCTGGTCACTTAAACCAATGCAGGGGGTGGCATATAGTCCAAACGTGCCAGTGGGATCAGTGGAACCAAGCCGGGCACCGGTTTCGCGCTCAAACGTTTCTCTGATTCGCTCAAAGCCCTTCAGTTCAGAAATGATGCTGTTATTAAGATAGATGGTGTGCTTGCCAGCTGGTTGCTGATGAAAGAAGTGATAAAACGAAGCAACACCTTCCGCTTCAATCTCGGAGAGTTGATGAAGGGATGCCAGGTTTTTGATGGATTCTTTCGAGATGTGTTGTTCGTTGAGTTGGAGTTGCCAGAGTTCTGACAACAGTGCGGAACGCGCAGGCTCAACCGTAAATTTTTTTACTGAGGATTTTGAGCTCATAAACGGTCGTGTTTATCAGTCAAAAGGTGAGCTTTTAATTGCTAACTATCTATGATAAAAATCATTGCAATCGTTGCCGTTTGATAAAAAATATCGAAGAAATTACTTGGCGGCTACTTTGAGTTTTTTCGTTTCGAAATCGCGATCGCTATTCAGGGATACTTAACCTTATTAGATTCAACACCGCCATCGAAGCGAGACGAATATTGATCATGCGGTCTTTCGATAGCTGAAGTTTTTTGGTTACAGTATGATGTTTATCCGAATAAGCAATCCAAACGGTGCCGACAGGTTTGTCAGGAGTGGCACCACCTGGTCCGGCAATGCCACTGGTGGCCACGCCTATATCTGTATTGAATTTAGCGCGCACAATATTTGCCATTTCAATAATGGTGGGTTCGCTTACGGCTCCAAATTTTTCCAATGTCTCTGGCTTCACACCAAGTTGACGCATTTTAATTTCATAAGCATAGGGAATCATCGCGCCAAGAAAATAATCAGAGCTGCCAGGAACGCTCGTCATCAGGTGTGAGAGAAATCCACCGGTGCAACTTTCGGCAATGGACAAGGTTAATTTCTTTTCTCGTAATGTATTTCCAATCACGACTTCAATGGGCGTTTCGCCATAGCCATAAATGTATTCGCCAGCAGGCTCTTTTAATTTTTCGGTATACTCACTCGTTTCTCTTTCCAACTCGCTTAATGAATGACCGAAACCGGTGAGTCTTAGTTTTACTTCTCCAAGACTTGGCAGGTAAGCAAGTTTGAGATGCGATGGTAATGAGTTTTCCCAATCAGCAATTTTTTCAGCCAGGAAAGATTCACCTACACCAATGGTGCGAATTACTTTGTGATGAATGACCGGGAGTTGATATTTTTTTGTAAGGCGAGGTAACACTTGCTCGGTCATCATCATCTTCATTTCGTGCGGCACACCGGGCATCGACATAAACACTTTTTCGCCTTTGTTGAACCACATGCCAGGCGCTGTTCCTACGGGGTTAGTTATTTTTTCACACGCTTTTGGTAATGCCGCTTGCTGTCGGTTCAGTTCCGTGAGTTCTCTTCCCCTGCTCTTGAAAAACTCCGTTACTTCAGCAAGTGCTTCTTCATTGATGTCTAATACACAGTTAAAATATTTGGCAAGCAGTGGTTTGGTCATGTCATCACTGGTGGGGCCAAGGCCTCCGGTAATTAAGATAACATCAGCTCTTTTTTCTGCTTCCGCGAAAGCGGTAAGAATCTCCTGCTCTTCATCGCCTACCGTTGTTTTGCGAATGACCTTAACACCGATTTTGTCTAACTCTACACTCATCCACTGCGAGTTGGTGTCAACAATTTGCCCGTAAAGTATCTCGTCACCAATGGTGAGCAGTTCAGCTAGTATCTTTTTCACGATAGTAGGTTAGTAAGTGGGGGTAATTAAGGGTAAACAGTTTGCAAAATAGCCGTTATAAAACCGCACTCCAAATTCATTATTGTTGAAGGGTAACGCATAGTTTTCCTAACTTGGTACTGAATTACATACTTATGAATAAACTCTTAATATTTGTTTTAGTTGGCTGTCTCGCGTGTACTACTGCCCAAATCAACCAGGCCATCACTGATGGAAACAAAATGTTGAATGGTGATAAGCCACTCACCACGGCCGAAGTGGGTGAAGGACTTAAAGAAGCGTTAATCAATGGAATATCAAAAGGATCTGACCTGGTGTCGCAGGCTGATGGTTATTTTAAGAATTCTGAAATTAAAATTCCGTTTCCTCCTGATGTGAAGAAGGTAGAAGACCGCTTAAGGCAAATCGGTTTGGGTGGCGAGGTTGATAAGTTTGTGATGACACTCAATCGTGGAGCCGAAGATGCAGCGAAAGAAGCAAAACCCATTTTTATTGCGGCCATTAAACAAATGACGATTGATGATGCCTGGGCGATATTGAAAGGGGAACCCGATGCTGCCACACAGTTTTTAAAACGCACCACCAGCACACAGCTGAAAGAAAAATTCAAGCCCATGATTCAGGCATCGCTTGATAAAGTAAGTGCTACGAAATATTATGGTGATGTTGTTAATCGATACAACAGCATTCCGTTAGTGCAGAAAGTAAATCCAGACCTGAACGATTATGCTACCGACCTGGCGATGCAAGGATTGTTTACCATGATTGCGAAGGAAGAAAAAAATATCCGGCAAGATCCTATCGCCAGGACCACTGAGTTATTGAAGAGAGTGTTTGGGGCTCAAACGAAGTAAATCATAAAAATGATAAACTCACGTGATGTAAAAATGTTTTTGCTTGGTATGGTAGCCATGTTTGTACTGATATTTATATATAAACTCGATGTTTGTTAATGCACGCGTGGCTACTCTAGTAGTGATTGAAGGGTTAGTCGATAAGAAAGAAATTTTCAGCAAAGAACTTTTCGGGCTGATTGCATTATTGATCAGAACAAAAAATAAGTCGATTGCCTTAGCGCGGGAGTTAGCACAAAAACATGCTGCCATTTCGCGCGGAGCCTACACGACTGATGCAGCTGTAAGAGAAAAAATTGCTGATGAAATGTCTTTGGCAGCAACACCCGTTTCTTTTAACCTCGTTGGAGGCATTTACATGAATCAAAATGCAGCCTTCTCCGATTTTCATGTGACGGGAGGAGACCCCTCGGGCAATGCATCATTCACCAATCCGGAATATGTAACGAAGCGATTTACCTGGGTAGGGCACAGGGAGCCGGTGAAGGCATAAGGTGTTTATGAGTGCCTCTAAACTACTATCGATCATCTCCATTCTCCTGTTAGCTTCGTGCATTGACCGGATTAATTTTGATATTAATCTGCCCTATGATTTACCCATTGCAATCGATGGTCACATTACCAATCTACCAGGGCCATACCAGGTTTCTATTACCCGAAGTTTCGATACACAATCATCTGAATATCTGCGAACTTCTGTTTCCGCAAAGCACATTAACCTGATGGATGAATTAGGTAATAATGAAGAATTAATTGAAGTAGCTGCCGGGTTATATGAAACCAGTGCTACCGGAATGCAAGGCAGGATTGGAGGCGTTTATAAAATAAGAATTGAATTATTCGATGGCAGAATCTATGAGTCGTTGCCCGACACGCTCTTGCCTCCGGGAAGCATCGATAGGTTATATCATGATTTCAATTCGAAACTAAATGAAGCGGGGGAGCAACAATATGGATTTGATCTGAAGGTTGATGCAAAAGGTAATGATCGTTCGGAGGCTCGCTATATGTGGAGTATGACGAGTACGTTTAAATCAATTACCCATCCCGAGTTAACTAATCCGAGAAGGAGTCGATGCTATCCAATACCAGAAGAGTTTGGTAGATGTAATTTTATTCCATTGTGCACCGGTTTGCGGCATGGTATAAGAGTTGATCCGTGCGAATGTTGTACATGTTGGTATAAACTATTTAACACCGCCCCCATATTGAGTTACGATTTAATTTCAGCGAATGGAAACTATAATACGTTGCCCATTTATAGAATTCCATTGGTTGATTGGATATTCATGTTTAAAGTCCATACGCAGGTTTCTCAGTCTACACTTACGGATAATACATTCCGTTTTTTCAAGAGCATAAAAGATCAAAAAAATGCGATCGGAAGTTTATTTCAGCCGGTCACAGGAAAGATCCCTACCACGTTTACTCAAATTGCCGGAACAACAGCCCCTGTCAACGGTATATTTTATGCTGCTGGCATTGACACGAAGAGTATGTATATAACGCGTGATGATGTGCCCAATCAGAGTCTCATTCCTGAAGTTGATTTTAATATTGAGGGCATGGGGTGGTTTAGTTGCCTGGAGTTATACCCCAATGCGACAACGACCAAACCAAGTTTCTGGGTGGACTAGTAATCATTCTTGGAATACGAATCCTAAATTGATTTTTTTGGTATATTCAAGTTCATGATTTCCACTAAACACATATCGATCATCTCCATTCTCCTGTTAGCTTCGTGCATTGACCGGATTAATTTTGATATTAATCTGCCGTATGATTTACCTATTGCTATCGATGGTCACATCACCAACCTGCCCGGGCCATACCAGGTTACTATCAGCAGAAGTTTCGACACGCAATCAACAGAATACTTAAGAACTCCCGTTTCTGCAAAGCAAATTATCCTGATGGACGATTTGGGTAACCATGAGGAATTAACCGAAGTGAAAGCAGGTTTGTATGAAACAAGCGCTACAGGAATGAAGGGCAGGATCGGTGGCGTTTATAAAATACGAATTGAATTGTTTGATGACAGGATTTATGAATCCTTGCCCGATACTATCTTAACACCCGGCACGGTCGATACGTTGTATCATGATTTCAATTTAAAATTAGACCAGGCTGGTGTTGAACAATATGGATTTGATCTGAAGGCAAATTCAACAGGTAACACTGGCTCAGAAACGCGCTATATGTGGAACATGACCGCCACATTCAAGTCTATTACTCATCCTGAAAAATATGATCCAGATAAACCTCAGGGGTGTTATCCGATACCCGAGGAGTTTGGTAAATGTAATCTCGTTCCCCTATGCACCGGTTTGCGAAATACAGCGCCTCGAAACTCTCGCATACCAATATTTAAAGACGTGGGCCCATGCGAATGCTGCACGTGTTGGTATAAACTTACTAATAACGCCCCCATATTGAGTGACGCTTTGTTAGCCGCTAAAGCGAACTACAATGCATTGCTTATTTATAGAATTCCTTTGGATCAATGGATGTTCATGTTTAAGGTTCATACAGAAGTTACCCAATCTACGTTAACACTCAATTCTTTCCGTTTTTTCAAAAGCATAACAGAACAAAAGAACGCGATCGGCAGTTTATTTCAACCCATCACTGGCAAGATTCCAAACACCTTTATTCAGATTGCCGGAACAGCAACTCCCATCAACGGGATATTTTATGCCGCTGGCGTTGATTCGAAAAGTATGTATATCACGCGCGATGATGTGCCTAAGCAGAGTTTGATTCCTGAAGTCAATTTTAACATTCGAGGTAATGGATGGTTTAGTTGCCTGGAATTGTTCCCTGATGCAACCATGACCAAACCAGCTTTCTGGGTAGATTAGATTATCAATAACATGCAAAGTTGAAAGCGACTAATTCGCTTATTCTATTGATCAGGCATATCGTGAAACCAGGTTTGCACCGTTTCCTTTTTAAAAATGAGAAGGTTTTGACTATTGGTGGTGATACATGTAGGTCCAGAAAACCAACAATGATTGTTACCCGATTAATCTATCTTTTAGTTTTTCCTTTCGGTGCTCTGGTGTAACTGCAATCATGCTCTGGATAAACTCCGTTAATTTAATTTCGTCAACGGTAATTTGACCCAACGAGATATTCAGTTCTTGCGCCCCGAGTTCTTTATTATACTTTGAAAGTGTTTTATAAAACATTCCCTTTTTAGCAGAGGGTTCGTACTTTTTATCTACTACCAGGCAAATAAATTTTTGTCTGGAAATACCGATGAGGTAAGCTCCTTGTATAACATCCCAGTTAATAAAGTCTTTGTATGTTGTTCGGTCAAAAATTCCAATCTCGTTGATGATGATTTGAGGTCTTCTGTCAAACAGATGAAATAGCCCTATAGGATAACCAAGTCCAAAGAAACCAATGCACATCCAGGCAGTCCACTCAGGTGCATCCGAATTGGTTAATAGAAATATACCTCCAAAAACGAATATCGAGCAGAGCAAGATCATCTTGATGGCTTTCCATGGTGACTTATTAAGTTTAATATCCATAGATTAAGCTGTTCTATTTTTGTCCTTACGAAAACCATAATGCAACGGCCATGGCAACAACAGAAATTATCATCACGCGCTTAATCCACACCTCACCAGCTTTTACTGACCAGCGACTGGCATACCAACCACCTAGTGCGTGACCGATAGCCAGAATCAATCCGATCGACCAATTGATTTTTCCTTCGTAGGCAAACACGATAACCGACACACCCGTGTATATAATGGCCGCAAACACTTTTACATAATTACTTTTCACTAGGCTGAGGTTATTGACAAGGCTCAAGACAGCGATAACTAAAAAGCCGATTCCCGCTTGAACAAATCCACCATACACGCCAATAAACAAAAAGAAGAACGCACCGGTCCATTGAGCCTTGGGTGTTAGTTTTTCTTCTCCTTTCGATTTGAATGGATCATATAAAATCAATCCCACCGCGAGGATCATCACGACTACAAATATTTTTTTGAAAACATGATCAGGCACTTGCGATGCCAGGAAGGAACCGAGCAATCCGCCACTCAAGGAGGAGATGCCAAGATAGATGGCATAAGGCCAGGGAAGCTCCACACCTTTGCTTTTAAATCCGCCAACGGCAAAAATATTTTGAAAGAGAATAGCTACACGGCTGGTGGCATTGGCTATCGTGATGGGCAATCCAAGGAAGGTAAGAATAGGAACAGAGAACAATGATCCTCCTCCGCCTACAGTGTTAAGGAATGCCGCGATAAAGCCTACCAAAATGATAAGAGGATATTCGTACCAGTTCACTTCACTTTGGCATTACGAACAATCTTGGAAAATAAATCGGGCATGTATCGATCCAGGTAAATGGCAATTACTTCTTTGGCTCCACCAATGTACACTTCGCGTTTTTTGTTTTCGATGGCGTTAATCATCTTGCGGGCAAACTTACGGGGGTGCATACCTTGTTCGTGCGTGTCGTCCTTTTTGTTTTGTGGAGACCCGTCACCCAATAGAGCGGTAATGCTTAAGTTGGTATTAATCCAACCGGGGCAAATTAATGTGACGTGAATATTTTTGCTGTCTTTCCAAAGCTCTGCCCGAAGTGAATCATAGAAACCATGCAGGGCATGTTTAGCAGCAGCATAACCCGTGCGATAGGGTGTTCCTATTTTCCCCATCACACTGCTCACGGTCACGATATGTCCGGATTTTTGTTTTAAAAAGTGAGGCAATAAATATTTCGTTAATGAAATGGTGCCGAAGTAATCGACTTCCATGATTCTGCGATCTACATCCAGCTCTGTATCCTTCGCCAAGCTACGCTGGCTGATGCCACCATTGTTGATGAGGATATCGATATGACCAAAAAATTGAATGGCTGCTTCAGTGTTTAACTTTAATGTAGAAGGTTCACTGAGATCTAAGGGTAATATGCGCACATTCACTTGGGCAACGCCAGCACAATTTCCTTTCACACGCTCCAGCTCTTCTTTTCTGCGTGCAGATAGGACCAGACGAGCGCCTTTGTTGGCTAGTTCATATACGAGTGCTTCTCCAATGCCTGAGGAAGCACCGGTTATCCAGATTACCTTATTGGTTAACTTTCCCATTATTTTGCTTGTGAACTTATCTTATTATTTTGAGAGTACACGTAGATCGTGTAAATGCCAATGGCGGTGCCAATTGGAAATGAAAATAGTTTGAAGCAACCCAGCACCAGGAGAAGAGTGAGTGACCAACTCTTATTATTCAAAAGACCAATACCTCCGATGATGGAGGGAATCGAGATGAACAGAATCACCAAAACGGCAATGATTCTAATGAAAGGAACTAACCACACAAAAACCCATTCAGCATCGGGCCCCGCTTCTTCCATAATAAATGGAATAACAAACGACATGAATGCCGATACAAAGATCAAACCTATGATTTGAAGTGTCCCTGAAATAATATATAGGATACCAAGAATTCTTTTATGCGTTTCCATGGGATATGATTTTTTAGAAAGTTACAATTTATCGGCTAGCTCTTTTGATAAACTACAAAATCGAAAGGATAAGCATGGCGCGCATCGGCTTCATGGTGCGTGCGCGAGCGTTCGTTCCATTCACTTTTATCAAATGCAGGGAAGTATGTATCGCCCTCCAGGGTAGTATCTATTTCGGTCAGGTAGAGCAGGTCGGCATGAGGCATAGCCAAGTCATAAATTTCTGAACCTCCTATGATGAAAAGTTGGGTTTCTCCACCGGCACGTGCCATCGCTATGCCATCTTCCATGTTATTGACAAGGATGCAACCTGGTGCTAAAAAATCTTTTTGTCGTGTTACCACAATATTGGTTCGATTGGGCAAGGGTCTGAATTTTTCTGGAATAGATTCATAATTCTTGCGGCCCATAATCACGTGATGTGCTTTCGTAGCTTGCATGAAGTACTTCATGTCGTCTGGCAAATGCCAAGGCAGGTCGTTATTTTTTCCAATCACCCGGTTTTTGGTGAGTGCTGCGATCAGTGATATCATCATAAAATTAACCGACTACTATAGTTTATTGCCTCTGAAAAATTCCTGCACATTCATTCTCTTTTTTCCTTCCGGCTGAAATTCGTCTATGGCAATCAACCCATTGGATGTCTTAAAGTAAAGATAGTTCTTATTATCTGTAATGAATTCTCCCGGCTGAAGTTCACTGCTATTTGCATAAGCGGAGCGGCATTTGAAAACCTTAAACGTCTTGCCTGCAATTAAGGTCCATGCTGCCGGGTAAGGACTTAACCCTCTCACAAAATTTCTGATTTGCTCACTGGTCTGATTCCAATTGATTTGGCATGTCTCCTTAAAAATTTTGGGAGCGTGTTTAATTTCTGATGATGTTGTTTGTGGTACACTCGGATAATCTCCTTGTTCTATGGCTTTCACAGTTTTCAAAACCAATGCAGCTCCTTTGTGCATGAGTCGTTCATAGACAGAACCGACATCATCATCTTCCTTTATAGTTTCCTTTTCCTGGAATATGATGCTGCCCGTGTCAATCTCATGCATTAGAAAAAACGTAGTGACTCCTGTTTCTTTTTCTCCGTTGATGATGGCCCAGTTGATCGGAGCTGCTC
Organism: Bacteroidota bacterium; assembly: GCA_947470895.1. Classification (GTDB taxonomy): domain Bacteria; phylum Bacteroidota; class Bacteroidia; order Cytophagales; family Cyclobacteriaceae; genus ELB16-189. The sequence continues at coordinate 22,357 of CANIVF010000045.1, read as the reverse complement.
CGCGATATTGAGGAAGCAACGATCCATGTAAATTGAAAGTACCCAGATGCGGCATGGCCCAAACTACTTCAGGTAACATGCGGAAGGCGACTACAATCTGAAGATTGGCATGGTAGCTTTTTAATTCATCCAGAAACTCTGGCGATTTAAGATTGGTAGGCTGAAGAACAGTGATGTTGTATTTCAGCGCACATTCTTTTACAGGCGAAGGAGTTAGCTTTTGTCCCCGCCCTTGAGGTTTATCAGGTGCCGTAATCACCGCTACTACATTGAATTTATTTTGCACCAGGATTTCCAGGCTTGGCACAGCAAATTCGGGTGTGCCAATGAAGATGATGCGGAGTGTATTCATTTTTAGAGATGCAAATATGGTGAAATTGAAAAAATAATAGACTTTGTATTTTGATATATCGTATTATGATGTATCTTCGTTCTATGTATTCAAAAGAGCTTCTAAAAGGAACAATTTCGGCCATAATTCTAAAGTTATTATCCGAGCATGAGAAAATGTATGGATATGAAATCTCGATGAAAGTGAAAGAATTGTCGCAGGGAAAGATCCTACTGAAGGACGGATCGCTTTACCCCGCACTCCAAAAAATGACCAGCGATGGGCTACTTTCTTTCAAAGAAGAAATTGTGAGCGGACGAGTGCGCAAGTACTACTACATCACACAACACGGCCAAAGAGAAACAACGGCCTACCTAGCTGAGCTAAAGGATTTTATTTCGACCATGAATAGAATCGTTTTTCCAGAGATTAAAACCGCTGAATTGAAATAGCCATGAATCTTACACCAGAACAGATTGCACACATACAGGCTGTGATCAGCGAAAGCAACCTGAGGATTCAAACCTTGAAAGATGATTTGGTGGATCACTTATGTTGCGTGGTCGAGTATGATCTTGTGAAGGGGAAAAACTTTGACGCTTCACTACAAGAAGCAATCCATGAATTGGCACCAGAAGGATTCGAAAAAATCGAACATCAAACACTCTTCTTATTAAACTTCACTAAAATAATTTATATGAAAAAAGTCATGTATATCGTAGGCCTCGCCTCTGCTATTTCTATGAGCATGGGGTTGGTAATGAAATTATTACATTGGGCAGGTTCTCAGGAGCTCACCATCTATGGGTTTTCAATCTTTATGTTAATTTTTGTTCCCATGATAACCATTGATCGTTTTAAAGTGCAGATGCAAGGCGCCTTATCGGATCGGTTAAGAATTATTCTTGGTATTGCCAGTCTTGCTGTAACATGTCTTGGTGTGCTGTTGAAAATCTTCCACATGGATGGTGCTAACTTATCGATTCTTATAGGAGTGATTTTTTTCAGCTTTGGCTTTCTACCATTATTATTCTTTAACATGTATAAGAAATCGGTAGCTTAATCATCAATTAAATCCTGGAGGCAACTTCAGGATTTAATCTTTTAAATTTTTGCGCATATACTTTTTACAGATCGGGCACTCCGTCCACACATGGCCACGTGCGGGGCAAAATTCTCTTCCAAAATAAATGATCTGCAAGTGTACTTTATTCCACTTGTCTTCCGGAATCAATCGCTTCAGATCTTTTTCCGTTTGCTCCACACTTTTTCCGTTGGTCAATCCCCAGCGATAAGCTAATCGGTGAATGTGTGTATCTACTGGAAAGGCTGGAATTCCAAACCACTGAGTCATTACTACCGATGCAGTCTTGTGGCCCACGGCTGGAAGTTCTTCCAGATCTTCGAAGGTGTTTGGCACGTTACCTCCGTGTTTATCAATGAGAATTTTAGATAGTCCATGAATGCCTTTCGACTTCATCGGTGAAAGCCCGCAGGGTTTGATAATCTCGCGAATTTCTTCCACGGAAAGTTTCACCATGTCATATGGATTGTTGGCCAGCTTGAATAGGGCAGGTGTCGTTTTGTTCACACGTTCATCCGTGCATTGTGCGGACAACAAAACGGAGATCAAAAGAGTATACGCGTCTTTATGCTGAAGTGGAACTTCTGGTTTGGGGTAATACTTATCCAGAATTTTTAAGATGTCGTTTACTTTTTCCTGCTTGGTCATCGTGATGGATACTGGATACTAGCTGCTCGATCAAAATCCAGGATCAAGCATCCAGAATCCGGTTATTGGTACAACAAATATTTCTTCCTCTTGGCGTTAAAGGCATCCAATCCTGGTTTCCAACTGGCGCGGATTTGATCTTCTGTTAATCCGTCTTTGATCTGTTGTTTCAATTGTGTTGTACCGGCAAGCTTATCGAAATACGGAATAAAGAATTTTTCCTTGTCGGGATATTTTTGATAAAAGAGTAGCAAGTACTGCAAGTCCACTTTTCTGGGAGGAGTCACTGAGCGTAAATCCATGCCGTAACAAAGTTTGTCTTTCAGTGGAGGGTCAATTGAAACACCTTTTATCGGCACGGGTGTGAAGGTAAAAGTCATGTCTTTCAATTCAGGATTTCCTAAAATCTGGAAAGGCATTGGAGTTCCTCTTCCTAACGAGATCACGGTTCCTTCAAAAAGACAAATCGATGGATATAATCGCACGGCCTGATCGTTTGGTAAATTAGGTGATGGTCTTACCGGCAACGAATAATCATCATCGTGCTTCCAGTTTTTCATTTTAATCACCTTGAGATTGCATTTTTTTCCTCCTGCCAGCCAGCCTTCACCATTAATCATTTGTGCAACCTCTCCGATGGTCATGCCATGCGTAATAGGAATGGGATGCATGCCTACAAACGATTTTAATTCTGGCTGCATGATGGGGCCATCCACATAACTGCCGTTTGGATTTGGTCGATCAAGGATGATCAGTTGCTTATTATTTTCCGCACAGGTTTCCATCAGGTAATGCATCGTGCTGATGTAGGTATAAAAGCGGGTTCCAACATCCTGAATGTCGAAGAGGAGAATATCAAGATCCTTTACCTGGTCCGCAGTGGCTTTGAAATTTTTGCCGTATAAGGAGACTACAGGTGCACCAGTCTTACTATCCATTTCATCATTCACGTGCTCGCCATCGGCAGCATCGCCACGGAAGCCATGCTCGGGGCCGAAAATTCTTTTTATCAATACTTTGCGTGCGAATAATGTGTCGGCCAGATGAGTTTTGCCCACCAGTGAAGTGTTGTTCACTACTAAGCCCACGCGTTTTCCTTTGAGCATGGGAAGCAATTGATTTAACTGCTCAGCACCTACACTGACTTTTGGTTTTTGCGCTTCACCGATGGTGACCGTCAACAAAAAAACAGATAACACCCAAATCCTGATCATTTCTTTTTATTTTGGCGAAAGTATAAAACCAAAATTAAGCCATTCTTTGAACCTTTCGTATTTCATATCAAAAAGAATCCGCCAGGGGCAAGACAATAGTTTTTCTTCGATCATACATAAAATTGCTGTGGCCAGTATCGCGATTGGATTATCGGCTGCCATTGTCTCTTTTCTGATCATGCAGGGGTTTCAGTCGGAAGTAAAGAACAAGATTTATACGTTCAGCAATCACTTGCTCATCACCAAATACACGATGAACAATGCGGTGGAGGAGCAGTCCTTTAAATACACCACGGATTTGCAACAACATCCTGAACAGTTTGGATTTGTTTCGCATGTGCAGGAATACAGTCATAAAGCCGGATTAATTAAATCCGATGACGAGGTGATGGGCATTGTATTTAAAGGCGTAGGTAAAAGTTTTGATAAGGATCAGTTTTCACAAGACCTGGTTGAAGGTGAGTTCATACACCTGCCGGATTCAGGCTATGCACGCGAGATTGTCTTGAGCCGCATTATAGCCGATAAGATCAATGTAAAAACAGGAGATGATATTGTCGTTCATTTTTTTCAAAATCCTCCACGCTTTCGCAAATTAAAAATCACAGGTATCTATGAAACCAACCTCTCTGATTATTTTGATGGTAAAGTAATCATCGGTGACATTCGTCTGGTGCAACGATTAAATGATTGGCCTAACGATGAGGCGGGTGGCCTGGAGGTAAAAGTGAATTTGAATTATTTCAGCGGCTTTGAGTTGTGGCGCAATGCGTTTGCTCATCATCTCGAGCGTATTGATGAAGCAATTCTCAGTAATCCGGAATATACGGGTAATCGGATGTTGAGCGGCCTCTCTGCTTTGTGGGAATTTAAATATGATCACGACAAGGCCGCACTCGAAGCATCGGCACGTGAGATTGGTATGTCAATCGACTATGATCTATACATTGAAACGGTGCGCGATAAATACATCCAGGTGTTTGAATGGCTCGACCTGATTAAGCGACAGGTACGCATTCTCCTCGTAGTCATTCTCGTAGTAGTTTGTGTGAATATGATTTCTGTGATTTTGATTTTGGTGATGGAGCGTACACAGATGGTGGGAATCCTGAAAGCGATGGGTGCACAGGATAGCTTGGTGCGCTCGGTATTTGTTTATAATGGAATGAGCCTAATTGCCAAAGGACTTTTGTATGGCAACGCGATCGGACTCGGACTTTGCTTCTTGCAAGATTATTTCAAGTTCATTCCTCTTGATCCACATGATTATTACATGGAGTATGTGCCTATTGAATGGGGTTGGGGCACCGTGTTGTTATTAAATCTTATTGTGTTTGCTACAGTAACATTGGTGCTGATGATACCAACACGATTCATTACGAGGATTAATCCGATTCAAGCGATCAGGTTTGATTAAATGAATTCTTTAATCGAATTATGTAATGATATACTTCTTAAACCAACTCTGCACCGTCATCTGAATCACGCCAAGAAAGGCTTCTTTAAAAATGCCAGCCGACATTTTACTTTGACCCCGTGTGCGATCCGTGAATATGATCGGCACTTCATTCAGGCGGAAGCCATACTTCCAGGTGAGAAACTTCATCTCGATCTGAAAGGCGTAACCGATAAATTTTATTTCGTCTAGCGGAATAGTCTCTAATACTTTTCTGCGATAGCAGACAAAGCCTGCAGTGGTGTCATGAATGGGTATTCCGGTAACGAGTTGCACGTACTTGCTGGCAAAAAATGAAAGCAATACACGACCCATCGGCCAGTTCACTACGTTCACTCCGCTGGCATAACGAGATCCAATGCTCAGGTCATTTCCACCTTCAGCACAGGAGAGATATAAGTTAATGAGATCCTTTGGGTTGTGTGAAAAATCCGCATCCATCTCCAGGATAAAATCATAATGATGCTCCATGGCATAGCGAAAGCCTTCGATATAAGCAGTGCCCAATCCCAGTTTACCAGCCCGTTGCATTAAATGCAATCTTGTTGTGGTAGCCGTGTTATAATTCTTTTGTAACTCCTTAACGATGTTGGCGGTGCCATCTGGTGAATTATCATCTACAATTAAAATATCAAAATCTTTCGGTAGCGAGATGATCGCATCAATGATCAGGGTGATATTTTCCTGTTCATTATAAGTGGGTATAATGACAATAGCGTTATTCAAAATCCTTTTGGTTTTTTTGATGGTTTTTTCTAGAATGAGTCTTTTCGGACGATTAAGTCGGTTTTATTTCAAAATAGAACTCCACCTATACAAAACTATAAATAAAGGGGCGGCTAAGCAATCCTGTTGACGGTAAACGATCGTACAAATGCGAATATCCAGCACAGAAAGCGAGGAATGTGTATTATTGAACTCAAAATAAATAGAAATGAATCGCTGTGTTTTTTTAGATCGTGACGGAGTGCTTAATAAGGACAATCCTAACTATTCCTATAAGCTATATGAATTTGAGATTTTACCTGGCGTGGTTGAAGCAATTACCTTATTAAAGGATGCTGGATTTTTATTGGTGGTAGTGACCAATCAATCGGGGATAGCGCAGAAAATTTATACGGAGGAGCAAATGAAAGAATGTCATGATTATCTGCAATCTACTTGTGCCCATCGCATCGATCATTTTTATTTTTGTCCGCATCATCCATCGGTAACGGCTTCCTTAGCGCGCAAACCGGGCACACTTATGTTTGAAAAAGCAATTGCCAAATTCAACATTGAAGTAAAAACTTCCTGGATGGTAGGTGATCGGGGTAGAGACATTATCCCAGCTCGCGACTTGGGAATTGCCACCATTCAAATTGGCCATGAAATTGAACCGATAAACAAAGCTGACTTTGCCGTTGATAGTCTGTTGCAAGCAGCTCAACTCATTTTATCAAAAGGTTAATATGCAAAACATCAGACCTCATTAAGAAGTCTGATGCCTTGATTGGATTAAGTTGCTGAATAACTACTTAAATTAAATCACTTCTTCTACCTGCAATTCCTTAGCTAGTTTCTGTTGAATCTCGTAAGGCACCGGAGTATACTCAGCAAATTTCTGATTGAAACTGGCGCGACCTTGCGACAATGAACGCAGGGTAGTTGAATATTTATTTAATTCTGCCAGCGGAGTCTTTGCATTGATTACCTGGTAGGGACCTTTCGCATCGATGCCCACAATCAATGATCTGCGTGTTTGCAAATCGCCCATTACATCACCCATCATTTCTTCAGGCACCAACACTTCAAGATCGCAGATGGGTTCAAGTAGTTGAGGCTCAGCTCTCATAAAGGCATCTTTAAAGGCCATCATGCCGGCAATCTTGAACGAGATGTCATTGGAATCTACGGGGTGCATTTTACCATCGTATACCATCACGCGCACATCACGCACATACGATCCTGTGATCGGGCCTTCCTCCATTTTTTCCATCACGCCTTTCAGGATGGATGGAATAAAGCGGGCATCAATCACACCACCAACGATGCAGTTATAGAACACAAGTTTGCCACCCCACTCCAGATCAATCACTTCTTTGCCGCGCACTGGATATTCGTTAGGCTCAGGCATTCCTTCATAGTACGGTTCAATCTTTAAATATACTTCACCAAACTGACCGGCACCACCCGATTGTTTTTTATGACGATAGTTAGCGAGCGCTGGCTTGCGAATGGTTTCACGATAGGAAATGCGTGGAGAAATAAATTCCACATTTAATTTATAGGTGTTCTCCAGATTCCACTTGCACACGGTGAGGTGCATTTCGCCTTGAGCGGAAAGTATGAGCTGTTTTAGTTCTTTAGAAAATTCTACCATAATAGTAGGATCTTCCTGGTGTATCTTCGCCAGCACTTCCCCGATTTTCTCATCATCGGTTTTTGTTTTGGCAATCACAGCAGTGCGAATGCGTGGTTCAGGAAATACAATCGGGTCGATCGTAACATCAAAACCTTTGGCGTGAAGAGTCTGGTTGGTGTACGTGTCTTTTAGTTTCAGTGTGGCACCAATGTCTCCAGCCACCAGCTTATCAACGGGGTTTCTATTTTTTCCATCCATGATGAAGAGAGAGTGGAATCGTTCCAACGCACCTGTTTGACTGTTGATGAGCTCAGAGTTGTTGGTTACTTCACCTGAAATTACTTTGAAGAATGAGAGTTTGCCTAAGTTGAGTTCCAGTTGTGATTTGAAAACAAAAAGTGCCACAGGCTTAGTGGGGTCAAAAGGAATTTCTTTTCCATCGGTGGTAAGCTCTGGTTTTGCTTCGCGCGGAGTGGGAGCAACATTATCGATGAAGCTCATCATGCGACCGCTACCCATATTTTTCTTGGCCGACATAACAAACACGGGGAACACATCATGGTGAATCATTCCCAGTTTTATTCCCTGGCGCATCTCATCTTCATTGAGTGTGCCCTGATCAAAATATTTCTCCATCAGCTTCTCATCGTTCTCGGCAGCTTTTTCCACCAGTTCGTTGTGAAGTTGATTTGCTTTTTCTTTTTCGGATTCAGGTATAGGTAGTTTCTCAGGCTTTCCACCATCAGCAGGAAACTTATACATCACCATATTTAATAAGTCGATGATGGCGTTGAATCCTTCGCCCTGGTTAACGGGATATTGCATTTGAGTGATTGCGCTGCCATAACTATTTTTTAACGAAGCCAGTGATGCGTCAAAATCAGATTTAGGATGATCCACCTGGTTGATGGCGAAAATGATTGGCTTTTTAAACCGGTCTACATAATTCCATATTAATTCCGTGCCTACTTCAACACCGTTTTGTGAGTTGATCACCATCACGCAGGTGTCTGCTACACGGAGAGCGGAGACCATCTCACCAACAAAATCATCAAATCCGGGGGTGTCAATAATGTTGATTTTATAATCTTTCCATTCGGTATGCATCGTAGTGGCAAACACTGAGTTGCCGCGCTCTTGCTCGATCTCGTGATAATCACTTATGGTGTTTTTTCCTTCAATGGTACCTCTCCGGTGAATAATACCGGCTTCAAACAACATGTCTTCGGCCAGCAAAGTTTTGCCAGCCTTTTGCGCTCCTAACAGAACAATGTTTTTAATGTGTTTTTCATCATAGACTTTCATGGCTGTGTGGTTTTAAGGTTAATAATGCCGCAGAATGCGCCAGAAGGACAGTCAGAAAAGAGAAGAAGGGCATTTCGCGTGCTTTTAATTCGTTTCGCAATTGATTGCGATTTACGTCAGGCGAATTAGTAAATGAAAATACGGATATAATATGATATAAATCAACTTTGACATTGATTAACATCACTCATAGCGATGAATGGAAATTAGCTTGGTTTGAGTGGTCTTAAAGTTTTACCGGCTCTTCGCGCTCACTCTCATAGCCCAGCAATTTCATCATACTCTTGCTGGTTTGCTCCGTTGCAAAAAGTTCGGTCGTAATTTCTCCGTCTTCGTTGCGGTTGATGAGCACGTGCTTAGGTGCGGGAATAAGGCAATGTTGTATACCACCATAACCGCCTAATGATTCCTGATAAGCACCCGTGTGGAAGAAACCAATATACAACGGCTCTTCATCAGTGATCATGGGTAAGAATACTTCTCCCGTATGTGCTTCCGAGTTATAGTAGTCATGACTATCGCAGGTAAGGCCACCAATGTTTACTTTATGGTATGGATCGTCCCACTTGTTAACGGAGAGGAGAATATATTTTTGATTGAGGCCCCAAACATCGGGCAAGTGAGTGATGAATGAACCATCAATCATGTACCACAACTCTTTATCGTTTTGTAGTTTCTGATCCACCATGGAATAAAGCACAGCACCACTTTCGCCCACGGTGAAACTTCCAAACTCCGTAAAGATGTTTGGCACAGGAACGTTATTCTTCTCGCAAATCCACTTGATGTTTTCCACGATCTGTTCGATCATGTATTTGTAATCGTATTGAAATGTAAGAGATGTCTTGATGGGGAATCCACCACCAATGTCAATCGAATCCAGCGTATCGCAGATTTTTTTCATCTCGCAATACTTGAAGATGAATCGACTAAGTTCACTCCAGTAATAGGCAGTGTCTTTTATGCCGGTGTTAATGAAAAAGTGCAGCATCTTCAATGAAGCCTTTTCGCTAGCCTCTATCTTTTCCTTGTATAAAGGGATGATATCGCTGTAACGAATGCCCAAGCGTGAAGTATAAAACTCAAACTTCGGTTCCTCATCTGCGGCCACGCGAATACCCAACTGGTAAGGGCGATTTACATTTTTTTCGTAGGTGTCGATCTCACTTAAGTTGTCGAGGATGGGCACACAGTTAAACCCCTCGTTAAGCAATTCAGTGATATACTGCTTATACTGTGGCATCTTAAAGCCATTGCAGAGTATATGTGTCTCTTTGGAGATTTTTCCGCGTTCGTATAAAGTACGAACGATGGGAATATCATAAGCCGAAGACGTTTCGATATGCACATCGTTTTTCAGTGCTTCTTCGAGAATGAAATCGTAGTGAGATGATTTAGTGCAATAGCAATACGTGTATTTGCCATTGTATTTAAAGCGCTCCATGGCATTGTTAAAAGTGGCCTGGGCGAAACGAATATTCTCGCTGATGCGCGGGAGGTAGGTGATCTTTAGCGGGGTACCATATTGTTTGATGATGTCCATGAGAGGAACATCGTTAAACAGCAATTCATGGTCTCTTACTTTGAATTCTTTTTGTGGAAATTCAAAGGTTTGTTCAATCAGCTCACGGTAGCTCTTCATCTTTTCTTGATAGTTGTTCGTTTGGGGTTGGTGGAGGTGTGCCGAGCAACGAACAACGATCAACCAACAACCTAAAAATAGGGTGCAATATTGTGATAATTTTGCCATCTTTGCAATACGCTAAAACAGTCATGGTAAATCGCTTTCCACGTTTGCTATTTGTCCCTGTCCCCACAGGGCTTCATGCGCTGCCCGACTTCTAAGGGCATCGGCAAACCGCCTTTTTAGGCATCTATGCGATTATTTCAAAAAATTCTTAAAAGACTTTAATTAGTAGTTCCTGTGATAGAGATTAAAATCATCGAAGTAAAATCTGAGATTGGTGCGGGCACAAGGGGTGCCAGCCTGGGGGTAGAGGCTATGAAAATTGCCAGCCTTGACTTGAAATCAGACTTGTTTAGAAAATACGATTCCATCGAAGTTGAGAATGTAAATGAACTGCTCTTTGATGGTGCCGAGCATTCACACGCTAAGTTTATTGATGGCGTATTGATCATGGAGGAACGTGTTTGCCTGGAAGTGTATGAGCAGATTTTTGATGGCTATTTTCCATTGATTATGGCAGGAGATCACTCCACTGCGTATGGCACCATAGCCGGCATAAAAAAAGCGTATCCTAAAAAACGAATTGGTGTGATCTGGATTGATGCACATGCGGATATACACACACCCTACACTACACCATCGGGCAATATGCATGGCATGCCATTGGCGATGGCGTTTGGCTTCGATAATTACGAATGCAAGGTGAATGACCCCCGTGGCGAAACGGTAGAGTATTGGGAGCAGATCAAGAATGTGGGAATGCAGGGACCAAAAATTTTGCCCGAAGACCTCGTATACATAGCCGTGCGCGATCTTGAGAAGCCTGAAAATTATATTCTCAACAAATACAATATCAACTTCATTGAGGTAGAAGAAGTAAAAAAGATCGGTGCAGCAGCCATTGCAGATAAAGCCCTGGAGATGCTTAATCATTGTGATGTGATTTATGTTTCGTTTGATGTCGATAGCATTGATAGTCGCTTTTCTACTGGCACGGGCACGCCTGTACCCAACGGACTTACCGTGGAAGAAGCAAAAGTGTTGAATGCCGAACTTTGCAAAGATTCTAAAGTGTGCGCCTGGGAAATCGTAGAGATTAATCCAACCCTTGACACCGAAAACCGAATGGCTGAAAGTGCATTTGAAATTCTGGAAGCATCGGCAAATTCTATTGTAAGCCGACCGGTAATGGCATAGTGATCAGAATTTTATATTTTTAGATCAACTTCAAGCCAGTGGTTAAAGTAAACTTAAGCCATTCTTTCAGCTATTATACTTGTCTGGTATTACTCTGTCTTTCTAACAGTAATTCGTTTGCTCAATACGAAACAGCTAACTGGATATTTAGTGAATATACGTTGAGTTTTATCAACGAAAATCCGATTGCCACAAGTCCTGTCGTTTCCAATTTTAAAGGAGCATTTGCATCATGGTCATCAGATTCTGGAGTGATCATGATATCAACCGATGGAAGCACGGTATGGAATGGAAAAGGTGAAGTCATGAAGAACGGTGAAAATATTACTCCCTACCGAACCAAATCCATGATCATACCGAAGCCGGGAAGTGATGGCCAGTATTATATCTTCAGTTACAATGCCTTTAATGTGCCGGGCAACAACAACCAAACATTGAGTGTAATTGTGTATGCCATCGTTGATCTTAAAGCAAATGATAATAAAGGAGAGGTAATTCAGAAGAATAAAGTTCTGTACAATAATATGCATGGCACATTTACTATATCAGGCACATGCGATCGCAGTGTGTTTTGGTTGATCGGAGATGTGGATACGAATGTGACTGAGGGAAGTGATAAAATTTTTACTTTTCAGATTGATAAGAATGGAATTACCGGACCATTTACTTCAAAACCTGTACCTATTGGCAGTAGCAATAACTACAAACTTTCACCTGATGCCAATAAATTTCTATTTACAGTAGATGGCATTCCTGGTTTTACAGGAACACTGTTGGCTGACTTTAAACCACAAAAGCTTCCCGCTGATCCTTTTGAGAATGTAAAATGGCTATCCGCAAATGGTTCTAGCGAATTTTCTTCCAATAGCAGGTTTGTTTATGTAGTAGAAAACAAATCTGTTAATAATACCCGTGTAGTTCAGTATGAAATTCTTTCAGAAAAAACAGTGGTACTTTTTTCCGGATCTGCATCACTGGGAGTGCCTCAAATGGCGGCCAACGGTAAAATCTATATCCCGGTCGCAGGTGAAAATAAATTGATGGTGATCAACAACCCAAACCTTGCTGGTTTGCTATGCGATTTCAATGCGGTTGGAATTTCACTACCAACAGAAACATTTGTGTTACCCATGTTTGCATCTAACCTATTTCATCGTACACCCTTTCCTGCCCATGCTGGTTCTGACAAAGTAATTTGCTCGGATGAAAGTGTGATGATAGGAAGTTCTGAGAACAATGCAACTGCTTTCTCGTGGGAACCAACGACCAATCTTGACGACCCTACAAAACTTCAACCCACGTTTCATTATACCGGATCGGATATCGGAATCAATTCATTTACGTACAAGCTTACCACCTATTTTGAAGGCTGCTCTAATTCAGACATGGTGGTGGTTCAAATAAGCTCCAAACCCATGGTTCCAGTTATTCAAGGAAGTAAATCGGTTTGTCCCGGTGTTGAAGGTGTTGAATATTGGACTGAGAAGAAGGATGGTTTTAGCTATCAATGGAATGTTAATGGTGGAATAATCAATGGTGCTTCAAATTTAGATTCTCTTACTGTAAACTGGGGCTCAACAAACCCTAATGCATTTGTTGAATTACAGGCCATTGATCAGTATGGATGCGAAAGTGATTTTGCATTACTAGACGTTCGAATAAATGTGCAGCTTCAAACGGATACACCTCAGGGGTTGGATTCCGTGTGTGTTAACCTTACCAATCAAAACAAATATCAAATCACTAAAACAACAGGATCAACTTATACTTGGGAAATTTTGGGTGGAGAAATTGTGAGTGACCCCACTGTAAATAAAGTTACCGTGGATTGGGTAAGTAGCGCCATCAAAAAGATTTGGGTGAAAGAAAAAAGTGTGACCAGCGAAGCAGTCTGTTTCGGCAATTCGGACACATTGAATATTACAGTGTTCAAAGATCCAGCTTCCATAAATCTGGACTTTGTAACGGTAGATGAATTTGATGAAAAAACAATCAATCTGCAGGCTAGCGCATCCTTTGCAGATCGCATTGAGGAAGTGACCATTTTATCCAGACGAAAAGGCTTCGGTATTTGGGAAGAAATCGGTAACGCACAGCCAACTCCGATCATTAAAATATCAAAGAATGATTTTCTTACGGATGAATACAGCTATCAATTTCAGGTCGATTATTTAAATAAGTGTAGTGAGAGGCATTCAAGTAATATTCATCAATCTGTTCGGTTAGTTGCCGATGGCGATGAAGAACATAATTCGATTGATTTAAACTGGAGTGCTTATAATTTCTGGACGGACGGAGTCATAAACTACGATGTATTTCTTTCCATAAAAGAACCACAGGAATATCGGAAGTTAGGTACAATACTTTCCGACACCAGTACAGCGATAACTCCTGATGAGAGTTTTAGTTGTTATCTACGGGTGAAAGCAGTGAGAAGCGATGGTGCCTTTAGTTCTTTGTCCAACGAAGTAAAAATTGATTTTGAACGTGAATTGATAATACCCAATGTCATCACTCCCAACCAGGATGGATTTAACGATACGTTTGAAATAAAAAACATTCGACTCTATCCTCAGAACCGTCTCGTTATTTTAAACCGCTATGGTAAAGTGCTCTATGATAAATCCGGCTACCTTGGCGACTGGAATGGTGGTGATGTTTCTTCGGGAGTTTATTACTTCAATTTACTTTTGCCTGAAAAGCAAAAGGAGGTTAAAGGATGGCTGCAGGTGATTAGATAAAGCAAAGATATAATCTCGTTATTTATTTTTCAGCCAATGCCGTTAGTGCTTTAATCGTGCTCATCAGATTATTGCGAATTACGGGATCGGTAAACATGCGTGGTATGCTGCTCGGCATGGACAAAATGCGATAAGTAGCTTTTACTTGTTGTGGAGCTATCTGTTCCAGTCTCCAGCTTCCGGCTAACTCCATGCGCGTAACATCGTTTTCTACCGGGGCAAGTTTAGGGTCAATGGTAGATTCAAATTTTATAAAGAGCTCTTTCCCTGGAATTTTTTCTTCCAGATCATACCTAAGAAAGTGGTCTTGATCGCTCACCGGCCATGGGATATCGTGATAGGAATATTCAAGCCAAAAAGTAGTGTCTTGTTGAGGGTAGACTTTAAAAGCACTCACATGCTTCTGCCAGATTTTAATTTTTGATTCATCTTTTAAAATGGAAAGTATTTTATAGATCGAAGCGTGGATTAAAAACTCGCTTTTTACTTCACGAGCTTTCACCGCGGGCACCTTGCCGGGAAAAGTAATCCATCGCTCATAGATAAATATGGGAGCTTCCTCTTTCACCAGATCAAACTTTACGTATTCATAATCCTGCGAACAGGCGAAGCCCGTTGTGAAAATAATAATAGCGAGGATAGAAGTAAACCGGATAAATGAAAGTATAGAAATCACACGTATCGTAAATATTGATCGTTTCAAAGATAGTTTACTTTATATATGGGACAATCCGTAAAGGTAAAACCCTCATCATCTGGTGAAAATATATTCGATAAACGAAAAACGATCTTTTTCATTGCATGCACCAGGCGCTTCGGGTCATTAAACTACTATTATTCAGATGGTCTGCAGCCTTTCAGTTTTATAAATTTTTTTATTCTAACCCGACAATGATTCCGTATTTTCGCATCAAATTTTGAACAGCTATGAGCCAAAACAGACCAATCTCAGATTTTATTGAAAAGAACTACCTTCATTTCAATGCCGCTGCTTTAGTAGACGCGGCAAAAGGTTATAAAAAACATATTGCTGACGGAAAAAAGATGTTGGTTTCTCTTGCCGGTGCCATGAGCACAGCCGAATTGGGAATTAGCTTCGCGGAAATGATTCGTCAAAATAAAGTGCATATTATTTCTTGTACTGGTGCCAACCTGGAAGAAGATATCATGAACCTGGTGGCTCATTCACATTACAAGCGCATTCCTAACTACCGCGATCTAACACCAGAGCAAGAGTGGGAATTACTAGGAAATCATTTGAACCGGGTTACCGATACGTGTATTCCTGAAGAAGAAGCATTCCGCAGATTGCAGTCCCACTTATTTAAAGTTTGGAAAGATGCTGAGGATAAAGGCGAGCGTTTGTTTCCGCATGAGTTCATGTTCAGAATGATTAACAGTGGCGATCTTAAGCAGTATTATGAAATCGACACTAAGAACTCCTGGATGATTGCTGCGGCTGAGCGCAACATGCCGATGGTAGTACCCGGATGGGAAGATTCCACCATGGGAAATATTTTTGCCTCTTATGTATTGACAGGCGAACTGCAAGCATCCACCATGAAGAGTGGTATTGAATACATGGTGTGGTTGGCCGATTGGTATACCAACAATGCAGGAGAACATGGCATCGGTTTCTTTCAGATTGGTGGAGGTATTGCCGGTGACTTCCCGATTTGTGTAGTGCCTATGTTACATCAGGATCTTGAACGTGATGGTGTTCCTTTCTGGAGCTACTTCTGCCAGATCAGTGATTCAACGACAAGCTACGGTTCCTACTCAGGCGCAGTGCCAAACGAAAAAATCACCTGGGGAAAACTCAGCATCGATACACCAAAATTTATCGTAGAAAGCGATGCGACCATCGTAGCGCCTTTGATGTTTGCTTATATTCTTGACATGTAAAAAAAGGCGATGGTCCACAGCCCATAGCCCGCTATGAACTATTCATTATCTTTGTTTTAAATGAACTTAGAAGATGAATTACAAAGTATCATTTCAGGAGCTGGCAAAAATTCAACACGAAATCTTATTGAAGCAGCAGCCGTAGTGACCAATAACGGGACATTATCTATTATCCATACCGCATATTATCTGATGCTGACTTTTTTTGAGAATACTCGATAGAAAAACAAATAAAGAATATTGATTCGATGAACCTGGATATAGAATTACGTAATGCAATACAAACAGCAATCTCTACGCTCTTCAATCAATCCGTAGAGCAACTACAACTGCAACCTACCAATGCTGAGTTTGAAGGGTCACATACGTTGGTGTGTTTTCCGATTGCCAAGATTTCAAAGAAAGGACCAGAAGAGACTGCGCGTTTGGTCGGAGAATATTTGCAATCCAATTCAGGCATTGTCAGCCGCTTCAATGTGGTGAAAGGTTTTTTGAACCTGGTGATCAGTGATGTGGTGTTGGTACAGATTTTTAAATCCATCTACACGAATCCTTCCTATGGAATCACACCTCCAACAGGAAGAGAGATCATGGTGGAGTATTCTTCACCCAACACCAATAAGCCTTTGCACTTAGGCCATTTGAGAAATAATTTTCTAGGCTATTCTGTTGCTGAAATTTATAAAGCGTTAGGGTATAACGTGCACAAAGTTCAGATCATCAACGACCGAGGCATTCATATTTGCAAGTCGATGGGTGCGTGGAAATTATTTGGCAATGGAGAAACTCCACAAAGCAGTGGATTGAAAGGCGATAAGTTGGTTGGAAAATATTATGTGGAGTTCGATAAGAATTATAAAGCACAGATCAAAGAGCTTGAAGATAAAGGAGTAAGTAAAGAAGAAGCTGAGAAGCAAGCGCCTATTATGAAATTGGCTGTGCAGATGCTCCAACAGTGGGAACAAAAGGATCCGGATATAATAAAACTCTGGAACACCATGAACGGCTGGGTGTATACAGGATTTGAAGCCACCTACAAACGCATGGGCGTTGACTTTGAAAAGCTATATTATGAATCAACAACCTATCTTCTTGGGAAAGATGAAGTGTTGCGCGGTGTGGAGCAAGGTGTGTTCTTCAAAAAAGAGGATGGTTCGGTTTGGGTTGATTTAACTGCCGATGGACTTGATCAAAAAGTATTGTTGCGTTCTGATGGCACTTCTGTTTACATGACTCAAGACATTGGCACTGCCATTTTGCGTTTCCGCGATTTTCCAAAAATAGATGGACAGGTTTATACGGTGGGTAATGAGCAGGAATATCATTTCAAAGTGCTGTTCTTGATTCTGGGCAAGCTCGGTTACGAGTGGGCTAAGAAATGCTATCACCTGTCGTACGGCATGGTCGACCTGCCAACAGGCAAAATGAAAAGTCGCGAGGGAACCGTGGTCGATGCTGATGACCTGATGGAGGAGATGGTGGAGGAAGCCGAAAAGCAAACACGCGCGTTGGGAAAAATTGATGAGTCAACCGATCAGGAAATCAAAGACCTTTCGGAGATGATTGGGTTAGGAGCTTTGAAGTTCTTTTTGCTGAAAGTAGATCCGAAGAAGCGCATGATGTTTGATCCGAATGAATCCATTCAATTGCAAGGCCACACCGGTCCATTCATTCAATACACCCATGCACGAATCAAATCGATATTGAGAAAGGCAGAATCGATGAATATTCATCCTGATGTAACGTCAATGCAGAGTATCACTTTATTGGAGCCTGCCGAACGTGAAGTAATTTTTAAAATCAATCAGTTCACCAATAAACTACAAGAGGCAGCGCGCGAATATTCACCTGCCATGGTTGCGAACTATGCGTATGAATTGGCCAAAGAGTACAACCAATTTTATCAGGCCATTCCTATTTTTAATGAGAGTGATGGTGATAAGTTAAAGTTCCGAATAGCCTTCTCGCAGGTAACGGCCAGCACGATTCAAAAAGCGATGCAATTATTAGGCATTCTTGTGCCTGAGAAAATGTAATCAAATTATTCCCATGAAGTACCTTCTTGGAGGCCAGGAAACCGAGCGACTGATCTTTCGAAATATTGACGGTTCGGATTTTAATTCATGGGTTAAGTATTTTGAAGACCCGAACACGTCACTTCATTGGGTCGAGGAAAAGGAAATGCCTTTCACTGCTTGTGAAAAGTGGTATCAGAAACAAAAAGGGCGATCCAAAAACGATAAAGGAGGAATGAATGTGCTGATTGAGAAATCAAGTAGCCGATTGGTTGGTCACTGTGGCCTTTTGTTTCAAACCGTAGATGGGATTTCTGAATTGGAGATTGGTTATTCGTTATTGCCTGAATTTTGGAACAAGGGTTATGCCTTTGAAGCTGCCGAGCACTGTAAGAAATATGCCTTTCAAAATGAGTATTCGGATTCATTAATCTCCATCATCAGCCTGACCAACCTGCCTTCGAAAAAAGTGGCTTTAAAAAACCGAATGAGAATTGAAAAGGAAACCGTTTACAGCAAAACAAAATCTATATTTTTCGGGGGTTCCGTTCGGCATTAAAGTAAGTTTGCCTTTCCTTCCTGCGGCACAACTATTTTCTGTATTTTATGTTATATTCTTGCAAACCAACTCATTTATGAAATCACTCATTTTATTCTTACTTCTTATGATACTAGGCCCTTCATCCATCTATGAATTCAAAATGAATTCGTTGGATGGTAAAATCATCGACTTCAGTCAGTATAAAGGCAAAACACTCTTAATTGTAAACACCGCTTCCGAGTGTGGTTACACCCCTCAGTATGCTGATCTGCAAAACCTTCACGAAACATTTGGAAATAAGGTTATCATTCTTGGTTTTCCGGCCAATAATTTTGGTGGACAAGAGCCCGGCACAAACACAGAGATTGCTTCATTCTGTAAAAAAAATTATGGTGTTACGTTCCAGATGTTTGAAAAAATATCCGTGAAGGGATGTGATCAGCATGCTTTATATGTATGGCTGAAAGAAAAAACCGGTCAGGAGCCTGGTTGGAATTTCAGTAAGTATTTGGTTAAGCCTGATGGCACCGTGATGTTCTTTAAATCTGGCGTAAAGCCGATGGACAAAGAAATCACAAGCCAGTTATAAACCAGTTTTTGATCTTATTGAGTTAGCGTAACTATTTCGGATACAACACATGAAGTCAAAAATCATCATCTCAATTTTATTTACTATGGGTCTTGCAGCATTTTTAACAAATAAGTTGGCGGGTAATAATAAACCGACAGGTCCAATTGCGAATTCTATCTATGAATTTAAAATCAATAGTTTATCAGGAAAAGAAATCGACTTTTCGAAGTATAAGGGCAAAAAATTATTGATCGTGAATACCGCATCGAAGTGTGGTAAAACTCCGCAATATGCCGGCCTCGAAAAATTGCATGAGCAGTTTGGCGATCAGGTTACTGTATTGGGATTTCCCGCTAACAATTTCCTTTGGCAGGAGCCTGGCAGTAGTGAAGAGATTGCTGCGTTTTGCGAAAGGAATTATGGTGTTAAATTTCAAATGTTTGAAAAGGTTTCCGTGAAAGGAAGCGATCAGCATCCCTTATATCAATGGCTGGAGGAGAAAACGGGTAAGCGTCCGGATTGGAATTTTGCCAAGTATCTGGTTAATGAAGATGGAACTAAGGTCACTTTTTTTAATTCCAGCGTGCAGCCTATGGATGAAGTTATTATTACAGGCATTCAATAATTTTAATTTCATTAAAATGAAAAGAGGCTGTGTCGGTGTTTGAGACAGCCTCTTTTGTTATATCAGCATGAACAGTTTATTCAATTTATTCCTTTCAATTTTTCAAACATCCAGTTGTTCATTTTCTCGTTTTGTTCGGGATAAGTCCAGTGGCCGGTTTCTAAAGCGAGGTATAACGTTTTCGGTGCTGTAATCACATTATATGCTGCATACATGGAAGTAGGTGGGCATGTTTCATCATTGAAGCCCCAGGTATACATGCCCGGAATTTTTAATTGTCTTGCAAAGTTTACCACATCATAATAACCAATCGTTTCAATTTTTTCTTTCGAGTTGTTGAAGGCAAGATTATTCTTATCAAATAAGTGTGGCCAGCCTCCCGCGCGTCCATTTAAGTATCCGGTTAAATCACTTAACGCAGGATAATAAGCAGCCAGGTATTTTACCCGGGAATCAAGAGCTGCTGTGATGATGGATAAAGCACCACCCTGACTTCCACCCGTTACTCCCAGATTAATACCATCAAATTCGGGCAGGCTTTGAAGAAAATCGTTGGCGCGAACGCAGCCCAGATATACACGCTTGTAGTAGTAGCGATCTTTGTTTTCGAGATTGAAATACCAATAGCCATTTAATGCACCTGCGCCTAAATTATTATACACTACTGGGTCCATGTTTACCGGAACACCATGAATACCAATTTGAAAAGTAATAATACCTTTTTCGGCATTGGCAATATCCCCACTATATGGTCTGGTGCCTGCGCCAGGAACTTGTAACAGCGCTGGATATTTTCCTTCTTTTTTTGGAACGCAGAGAATTCCATAGAGTCGTGTACCAGCTCGATAATTTTGAATGTTAACGTGATATACATTAACATTTTCGGTGCAGCGTTCTGGAATTAGTGTCATCCGTGCATCCAATGGAACTTTTGAAAGTTCAGCTTTGGCTGTTTCCCAATAGGAAATAAAGTCTTTGGGAATTTCGGCAGTGGGTTTAATTGAATTTGGTTCAACCCCTGCTGTAGCAAGGCCACGATACTCCTTTCCATCGTATTTAATGGTGGCAATGCATTGAATAAATCCAGGTGACTTTAGTGAAGTAGGGGTAACGCTGAAAGTGCCTTCTTTCACTAGAACAGAATCTTTTTTCAGAGGTTCCATTTTCTCCGGACCTACCTGGTATTTGATGGAGATGTTCTTAAGTGGATTGCCATCTTTCAAAACGGTTACTTTAAAAATCACTGGCTCATTGAGCTTATAGGCCCAATCAGTGTGATCAGGTGCTACGATAACTTTTACTAAAGTGTTCACGGGCTGTGCCACTGCACACCAAGTGTTCATCAACACAACACACAAAAGGGAGGTATATTTCTTTTTCATGGTTAAGGTTTGGGTTCTCAAAATCTACTCTAATCAAATGTAATAAACCGCTTCTCTACTTCTAAATTGTATTCCATGTGTGGATCGCATTACTTTATGAAAAAAATTGAACATGAAGAATCTCTTGGTTGGTTTATTGTCACTCATCTGTCTTTCACTCAATGGTCAAACTCTTTCCGAAAAGGAAAAAGAAATACTGAAGCACATTGATGCGAATTATGATCAATCATTGTCATTTCTTGAAAAGTCGGTGAACATTAACAGTGGCACATTCAATACGAAAGGCGTGCGGGAAGTGGGTGTTCTGTTTGATGAAGAATTTAAAAAAATTGGTTTCGATTGCCGATGGATTAATATGCCTGCTGAAATGAAGCGTGCTGGCCACTTGTTTGCCGAACACAAGGGAACTAAAGGTAAACGCTTATTACTGATCGGCCATCTGGATACCGTATTTGAACCAGAGAGTCCATTTCAAAAATGGTTGTCCAATGATTCGGTAGGTTTTGCTCTTGGAGCTAATGATATGAAGAGTGGCTATGTAATCATCCTATACGCACTCAAAGCATTGATGGCTTCCAGAGCCATCGACCAATCGCAGATTATAGTTGCCTTGCATGGCGATGAAGAACATGGTGGTAATCCGGATTCAATCAGTAGAAAAGATATTTATTGAGGCTGCCAGGCGAAGTGAATATGCTTTGGCCTTTGAAACGGCAACCGGTTTTGGTTATGGAACAATTGCACGAAGAGGTGCTAGTGGATGGAAACTGGAAGTAACAGGCAAACGAGCGCACTCATCGGGAGTATTTAGTGAAAGGACAGGAGCGGGGGCCGTATATGAGACCTCGCGTATACTTTCTGAATTCTATAAACAACTTCAGGAGCAGTATCTCACGTACAATCCGGGTTTAATTGTTGGTGGATCTTCCGCAGAAATTAATGATGGCGAAGGCGTAGCATCTGGCAAAACTAATGTGGTAGCCGAAAAAATAATTGTTGAGGGAGATTTACGCTTCATATCAGAAGAGCAAAAACTCTTTTCACGTAAGAAAATGGATGACATTGTTGCAGAGCACCTCCCACAAACCAGCGCAATCATAACATTTGAAGATGGCATTCCATCCATGCCTCCGGTAGAAGGTAATTACCAATTACTTTCTATATTAAACCTAGATTATGCATTAGAGTTTGTGGATAACTTCTTTCTCTATGAGAATCAATCAGTTAGTTTCTAATGCATAGCATTAGGATGGTTTGGAATAATACTTGCTCAAAGAGCCTGATTTTCATAGAGTTATATCGAATTCTATT
>CANIVF010000044.1 GCA_947470895.1 Bacteroidota bacterium | reverse complement strand
TTTGGGTTTTACCACTTGATTTCCAAATCTCAATTAATGAAAACATTAACTGCTCCAAGGTCTTGTCTGATGATTCCATAGTCTGATCTTTTTCTCAAAACTATAGCCGTGCTGGAATCATTGAAAGATGTACTTTAGCGGATCCTTACATTGCTGAGTCACTTCCGGCAACGGATAGTTAAAGTATTTGTATTCACCTTGTCCAAAACGATAGCGTTGCATGTCAATCGTTTTGCGGTAGCGTGTCGGATCATGATAGGCTTCGATGATACTACTGCATAACTCCAGTGATAGTAATGAAGGAATTATGGCATGCCCTTACTCATTGAGTGAATGGCTTAGAGATTCAGCATTCAGCATCATCTTAAAAATTAATAAGCAAAAATTCATTTTTAACCACTGCGTTTCAACCTGAAACTTGCTATTAATCGTTGCCCCATGGAACAGTCGTTGAATTTAAAGTATACTTGTATCGTGAATAAAACCCGAATTATACCCCCCACAACATTTAGCTTTGCATTAGCCTGTTCATTTTTAGAGCGATCGCCTCGCGAACTGCTTCATCGTGTTAAAGAAGGAATAGTATACAAAGCACTACGTGTAGGTAACAAAAATATTCTGGTGGCCATTGAACAAGATCAATCGGATTTGATCATTCAATTCATAAATCATAATCCCTCTACGCTCGAGAAAGACTACGCTACTCAATATGTTTACGAATGGCTCGATCTCGATACTGATATAAAGCCATTTTATAAAATGGTGGAAGCGGACAAGCTACTTGGGCCGCTCATCAAAAAATTTTACGGATATCGGATTATTGGTCAGCCCGATTTATTTGAGTCGTTAGTGTGGGCAGTGTTGGGGCAACAAATCAATCTAACATTTGCTTATACTTTAAAGCAACGCTTCGTGGAACAGTTTGGTGAAGTAATCAAACATGAAGGACAAAAATATTTTCTATTTCCATCCGCTGAAGTAGTAGCACAACTTACACTGGAATCATTACTGGCGTTGCAGTTCTCCAAACAAAAGGCAAACTACACGATTGGTATTGCTCAGGCGTTTGCATCCGGTGAGATTACCAAAGAATCGCTCCAACATCTTCTGCTCTCAAAAGGCAAAGAAAAACTGATGAAGCTCAAAGGCATCGGCAACTGGACGGCCAACTATGCATTGATGAAAACATTTCGGTATCCGGATGCTTTTCCTTTAGAAGATGTGGGCATTCATAATGCCATCAAAAATCTCAAAGGCATGAAATCCAAACCAACACTGGATCAGGTAAAGCGAATATTTAAGAAGTATAAAGGATGGGAGGCGTATGCCACACTCTATCTGTGGAAGAGTTTGTGAGACCCCGTGATGATGAAGCTGTCATCGTGGCCGAGGAACGAGAGCCGCGATCTATTCAAATAAAATCTATGTGAAAAATTACAAGTGTGCAGACTCCACGAGATTCCGGGTCGCGCCATCACCTGAACAGCGTTCACTTAAATTGAACAAGATATTTTAGTAACATGATCAAGCTTGCCCTGAATGACTCAAAATCTATTTGATCGAAATATCCTAATCTGATTAATTGCCCTTTTTCTTCTTTTTAGTTTTCACTGGCTCCGGCTTCGTGAGCAACTGATCAATATCCTCATCACCCTCCAGGTTATTCATCTGAATAATGATCCATGGATACCTGCGCGCAGTGTATTTGGACACCGGTTTTACTGTATACTTTTTGGGATTGGGTAAGCAAGCAGCAATCATCGCTGCTTCAGTACGTGTCAGTTTGTTGGCGGGTTTTTTAAAGTAAGCCTGAGAGGCGGCTTCCACACCAAAAATTCCTTTGCCCATCTCGGCAACATTCAAATACATCTCTAAGATTCGCTCTTTGCTCCAGATTAACTCGATCATGAACGTGAAATATACTTCCAGTCCCTTGCGCAACCACGTGCGACCCTGCCACAAAAAAACATTCTTCGCCACCTGCTGACTGATGGTAGAAGCTCCACGCACTCGCTTATTTTTCTTTTGATTATTCGAGAGTGCTTTCTTGATGCTTTCTACATCGAAGCCATTATGGTTCGGAAATAACTGATCTTCCGAGGCCATCACCGCCAGTCGAATGTTGGGCGACATTTCGTCAAAGTCGATATAGTTGCGCTTCAATCCGTAACCTTCAACCAAATTAGCAAGCTGAGTTACGGTGATGGGTGGATTAATCCATCGCAGTAAAACGATGTAGATGAATTGGGCTATGATCAAAATGATAAAGAATCTTTTAATCTTCCGCCAGATTGCCAGTACAAAGTTTTTTTTGACCATCAATGAGTATACTTGTGCAGCAAATTAACCAAGATGGCACGTATTGAAATACAACTTCCTGAAAAATTTATTTTCAAAACCGAAATCACGGTTCGCGTGAGCGACCTTAATTATGGTAATCATGTAGGGAACGACCGGGTGCTTACTCTGATGCAAGAAGCACGCACCCTGTTTTATCGGTCCCTAGGTTTTGAAAACGAAGTGAAACTGGAGGGCTCCATCGGTCAGATTGTAAGCGATGTTTCCATTGTATATACGGCAGAATCATTTTTAGGCGATATACTAAAATTTGAAATTGCAATGGAGAACTTCAATAAATACGGATTTGATTTTTTCTATCGTGTAAGCAACAAAGTGACTGGCAAAGAAGTAGCCCACGGAAAAACGGGAATTGTTTGCTTCGATTATTCAAGACGAAAAGTTGCAAGCATTCCAGAAAGGTTGATGGAGAAACTTAAGTCTCTGTGAAACCTTTTTGTCCTCCGTGGTGAAAAATACATTTCACCACGGAGGACATAGAGCTTTTACGGAGAGGAAAGCTAGTTAGATTTCTTACCCGCCAGATCCGCCTTCATCGGCTGCCAGTAGTAGAGTTTCCAGCCTTCTTTTAGAGTTTCGGCTTTATGTTCAGGAATGTCGCTTTGTGAGAATGTAAGTTTTGTTCCTGTCGGAACTTTCTCAAATACAAATGTGCAGATGGAGAAATGATCATCGGGCCAACCATCTTCCTTAAAATGCCAGCCTTGTATAATTTTCTTTCCTTCTTTCAATTCAATATTAAAGCCGGTGCAATAGCCATCAAACGCATCAAACCTACCATTGATTTCTGTGCTCATGTAAACCTTGCTTCCTGAAATAGTGCTATGTGCTTTTGTATCCACGATCAGGTTATATACTTCTTTAGGTTTCGCACCAAAAAACGTTAAGGTTTGCTTGATGGTCTTGGTCTTCATATTATTTCAATGATTTAAGAAAGGTCAAGCTTTGAGGAATCTGATGAACGGCATGCATCGATTCATCTTCAATAAAGAAATGCTTAACACCATATTGTCGCGCTACTTTCATGATCGCAGCAATGCCCACATCACCGCCACCTAACACCACATTGGTCTCGTCATCAGCAGTGCCAAATTGGTTTCCTTCTGTTCCAGGTCTGCGATCTTTCAAGTGCATGAGAGGAAAACGATTGGGGTACTTTTTTAATAAAGCTACTGGATCTTGTCCGGGATGTTTCACCCAAAAAACATCCATCTCAAAGTTGGCATATTTAGGGTCCATCTTCTTCGCCATCAAGTCGAACAAGGTTCCACTTTCATACGGACGGAATTCGTATCCATGCGGATGATAACATAACGTAATTCCTGCTTCAGCGAGAACCTTGCCCGCGGTATTAAAAACAGCAATCGCTTTTTCGGTATCGGCTAAAGTAAAATTAGTTCCGGTGTGAGGAATCCAGGCGCACATCACATACTTGGCCCCGAATGCTTTGGCATTGGCAACTACCTTTGCGGGTTCATTGGCCAGTTCATTAAAGTCTGCACCAATGCTCACCATATTTAACTTATTTTTTTTAAGCAGTGCATTATAATCGTCCATGGTCATATTATAAGACCCACCACCTTCAATTTCTTTAATCCCCCAACTGCTGATGAGGGCCATCGAGCCTGGAACATCTTTGGGAATTTCTCTTCGGAGGCTATATAACTGTAAACCGATTTCCTGAGCAAAACCAGAAATCATGAAACCACTAAGCAGAATTAAGAAACATAATTTTTTCATACACTTTCAAATTTAGATGAAGTGAAAGTATGAAATACCTCGCCAAATAAAAAGGTTAATTATTTAGACAATACAGGCATGCTAGCCATCAAGACAACCAAATCCGCATCGGTCACTTCCTTCTTTTCATCTGCTACCACCAAGAAGTTTTCATACAGCGTATTCAACTCCTCTCCTTCCACACGATGGCCCAATAATTCTGCGCGGTGTTTTAGCGCTGCTCTTCCGCTACGAGCAGTAAGCACAATAGAAGATGAAGGAACACCTACATCAGAAGGGTTGATGATCTCATAGTTTTCGGCATGCTTCAAAAATCCATCCTGATGAATACCAGAAGAATGGGCAAATGCATTTCGTCCAACGATGGCCTTATTCGCTTGCACCGGCATGCGCATCATCGAAGACACTAAAAGACTTAATTCATAAAGACGCTCAGACTTAATGTTTGAATATAACTCCAAATCTTTAT
This sequence comes from Bacteroidota bacterium, assembly GCA_947470895.1. Lineage (GTDB taxonomy): Bacteria > Bacteroidota > Bacteroidia > Cytophagales > Cyclobacteriaceae > ELB16-189. The sequence goes on along the minus strand of CANIVF010000044.1, from coordinate 30,680 downwards.
GTGTTTTCAAAATCATAGCTACTTCTTCCAACGAAGTATTGCCGGCACGTTCACCAATTCCATTGATCGTTACTTCTGCCTGACGTGCTCCGTTTGATAAACCCGCGATCGTATTGGCAGTAGCAAGACCTAAGTCGTTGTGACAATGAACTGATATAATTGCTTTATCAATGTTCTTCACATTTTCCATCAGGTATTGAATGCGCTTACCATATAAATTCGGTAAGCAATAACCTGTGGTGTCAGGAATATTTACTACATCAGCACCTGCAGCAATGACTGCCTCTACTAACTGAGCGAGAAATACTAAATCAGCGCGGCCAGCATCTTCTGCATAAAATTCAACTTCATAACCTTTAGCCTTCGCATACTTTGTTGCCCACACACCTTGCTCCAGTACCTGGTCGCGGTTGCTTCTGAACTTATGTTTGATGTGAACATCAGAAGATCCAATGCCCGTATGAATTCTTCCACGCTTGGCATGATGCAACGCTTCGGCTGCGACATCGATATCTTCTTTCTTTGAACGCGTGAGTGCGCACACTACCGGTTCGTTTACTGCTTTTGAAATTTCAACAACCGAAAGAAAATCACCAGGACTTGAAATCGGAAAGCCCGCCTCAATAACATCTACACCCAAAAGCTCAAGCTCTCTTGCAATGATCGCCTTTTCTTCTGTTCTCAATTGACAACCGGGAACCTGCTCTCCATCGCGAAGTGTTGTGTCGAAAATTTCAATTTTTTGTGCCATATGTTTGGTTGATAGTTGTTCGTAATTAGTTGTTCGCTGATACTGAAAGTTGGCTTGCTATTTTAGCAAGTTGACTCACTACTTGCGCACCCATGTTCTGCGTATTCAAAATTTTCTCCCTAGTGGTTTTCGCATCCGCAATATCTGTGGTGCGATAACCTTGTTTCAGTGTTTCTTCTACTGCTTTAATGACCAGTTCTGATTCTTGCTTCATGCCAAATGAAATGTCCAAGAGCAATGCCGCAGATAAAATGGAAGCCAATGGGTTAGCTATTCCTTTTCCGGTAATGTCATGAGCACTGCCGTGGATGGGCTCATACAATCCTACTTTATCACCAACAGAAGCGGATGCCAACATACCCATAGAACCAGCAATCTGCGATGCTTCGTCAGTAAGGATATCACCGAAAAGATTTCCGGTAACCACTACATCAAAGCTTCTTGGATTTTGAATCAGTTTCATGGCTGCTGAATCAACGAACAGATGTTCGAGTTGCACATCTGGATATTGCTTACCAACTTCCTGAACAGTCTCTCTCCATAAACGGGAACTCTCCAACACGTTAGCTTTATCCACAGAAGTTACTTTCTTGTTTCGGGTACGCGCAGCCTGAAAGGCTTTATGTGCAATGCGCTCTACTTCATAGCGCTGATAGATCATCAAATCATACGCTGTGTTACCATCATCTCTTCTTCCCTTCTCACCAAAATATACATCACCTGTTAATTCGCGAAAGAATAAAATATCAGATCCTTTTAATATTTCAGGTTTGATGCTGGATGCTTCCAATAATTCATCAAATAATTTGATCGGGCGAAGGTTAGCATATAAGCCTAACTCCTTGCGCATTTTTAACAATCCTTGCTCTGGCCTTACTTTAAGTGTTGGATCGTTGTCGTATTTTGGATGACCTACTGCACCAAATAAAATTGCATCACAGTTTTTAAGTTTAGTCAACGTTTCATCCGGCAATGGATTGCCCGTTGCTTCAATGGCATCATGACCAATGATCGCTTCATCGAACTCAAATTCATGGCCGAAAATTTCAGCAATTTTAATCAACACACTTTTTCCTTCGGTGGTTACTTCTTTGCCGATACCGTCTCCTGGTAGTATTACAATCTTTTTATTCATCTCTATTTTTTAGTTGCGAGACTTGCGCTATGAGCTGCGAGTGGCAGAGACTCGAAGCTATGCATGTGCTACATCAAATTCTCTAATCTCCTTATTCAAACTCAACAGGTAATCGATATCATCGTATCCATTGATCAAACATTCTCTTTTATACGCATTGATCTCAAACTTCTGGCTTTGGTTGCCATAGCTGATTACCTGATTTTCTAAATCTACTGTTACTTCCGTTGACGGATTCTTCTGAACAGCAGCCAACAAATTTTTCAAAAATTCATCTGATATAACTACGGGCAATACAGCATTATTCAATGCATTGTTCTTAAAAATATCGGCAAAGAAACTTGACACCACCACACGGAAACCATAATCATATATAGACCAGGCGGCATGCTCACGGCTACTTCCGCATCCGAAATTTTTCCCGGCAACCAATATCTTTCCTGAATAGGAGGGATTGTTTAATGCAAAGTCCTTGATGGGATTGTTATCGCTGCCATAGCGCCAATCACGAAACAAGTTGTCGCCAAAGCCTTCACGCGTGGTCGCTTTAAGAAAACGTGCAGGAATAATCTGATCCGTATCAATATTCTCATCCGGAATGGGTACTGCTGCTGATTTTAATGTGGTGAATTTGTCTTTACTCATTATCGTTGTTCGTTCTTTGTTGGTTGTTGTTGGTATTCAAATAACGAACAGCCAAAACAATCGACCCCTATATGAATTCTCTTACATCGGTTACTTTTCCTGTAATCGCAGCTGCGGCAGCACTCAATGGGCTTGCTAAAAATGTACGCGACTTTGGTCCTTGTCTTCCTTCAAAATTTCTGTTTGAGGTGCTGATGCAGTATTTGCCTGCAGGGATCTTGTCTTCGTTCATACCAAGACATGCAGAGCAACCAGGATCGCGTAATTCAAATCCAGCTGCTTCAAAAATTTTATCAAGCCCTTCTTTCTTCGCTTGCTCTTGCACTTGCTTAGATCCGGGTACTACCCAAACTTCTACGTTATCTGCTTTCTTCTTTCCTTTCACCATAGCGGCAACTTCACGCAAATCTTCAATACGCGCGTTGGTGCAACTGCCAATGAATACATAGTCGATCGCTTTGCCCAATAACTTTGATCCGGGCTCGACTCCCATGTATTCCAATGACTTTTTGAAAGACGCCTGCTCGCTTAATTCTTTCAATTCTTCGGTTGTAGGAATGCGATCGGTTACCTTCATGCCCATGCCCGGGTTTGTACCATATGTAATCATCGGTGCAATATCCGCAGCATCAAAACTTAACACCTGATCATAAATAGCTCCTTCATCGGTAATCAACTTCTTCCACTCGGCTACAGCTCTATCAAATGCTTCTCCTTGTGGCGCGAATTTTCTTCCTTTGATATAATTGAATGTCGTCTCATCGGGTGCAATCAATCCACCACGAGCGCCCATCTCAATACTCATGTTGCAAATGGTCATGCGTGCTTCCATCGAAAGATTACGGATCGCATCTCCGGCATACTCAACAAAAAAGCCAGTGGCACCACTGGCTGAAATTTTTGAAATAACGTACAAAATAATATCCTTGCTCACCACTCCTTTGCTCAACGTGCCGTTGATTTCAATCTTCATTGTCTTGGGTTTGTATTGCAAGATGCATTGGGTAGCCAACACTTGCTCCACTTCAGACGTGCCAATACCAAAAGCAATATTACCAAACGCACCATGCGTTGATGTATGACTATCGCCACACACAATGGCCATACCCGGTAAGGTTAAACCCAACTCTGGTCCGATGATGTGTACAATGCCTTGGTAAGGGTGGCCAAGATCATAAAGCTCAACACCAAACTCTTTACAATTCTTTCGGAGTGTTTCCACCTGATGTCTTGATAATGCTTCCTTGATTGGAAGATGTTGATCTTTGGTAGGAACGTTATGATCAGCAGTTGCCGAAGTACGCATAGTATTAAATACCTGAAGTCCTCTTTTCTTTAAACCATCAAAGGCCTGAGGTGAAGTTACTTCATGAATAAAATGTCTATCGATAAACAATGCATCGGGATGTCCTTCTGCACGTTTCACTACATGACTATCCCAGATTTTTTCAAAAATTGTTTTTGGTTTTTTCTCGCTCACAACAATCGTTAGTTTGTTCGAAACAAATTAAAATGAAACTGCCCCGACAAAGCCGAGGCAGTTAACATAGGTTTAGGTTTGGTTATTGGGTCATCAATCTTCATTGACAAATAACACACGAAGATGTGAAATCATTAGCTATTACTCAATCTATTTAAAGAAAAAAAGAATATCACTTACAAGTGTTTGGTAGTGCTGTTTGTTAATAACTTCATTCCAGAAAATATTATTTAGATGACGATGGCCACCATGGCAAAGGTAAATGGATATCATTTACCGAATCAACAACCATATCAGGTTTATAGGCATACCGAATCAAATGTTCTTTCTTAGTAATGCCACTCAAAACCAAAATAGTTTTATATCCCATCTGTACACCTCCTCGGATGTCTGTATCCATAGTATCACCAATTACGGTAGTCTCTGCTGTTTCTAACCCTAAAGCTTTGCGCGCTGAGCGCATCATAACGGGACCTGGCTTTCCGACCACAAATCCTTTTACACCAGTCGCTTCCTCAATCATGGCGGTTGTGGAAGCAATACCTAAATTATCCCAACCTTTCTTCTTTGGTGAAGGATCACGATTGGTGGTCACGAATTTCGCACCGGCCAAAATCATATCCACTGCTTTTTGTACCATCTCCAAAGTAAAATTTCTTCCCTCACCCAACACCACAAAATCAGGATCAGAATTTACCAATGAAATTCCATTCTCATGCAAACTGGAAAGCAGTCCTCCTTCACCTAATACATAAGCCGTTCCATTAGGAATCTGACTGGCCAGAAATTTTCCGGTAGCCATAGCGCTGGTATAAACATGATTCTCTGTAGCCTTAATGCCCAGCTTCGCCAACTTACGCACGGCATCAAGGCGGGTTCGCTGGCTGTTGTTGGTCATGAACATGAAAGAAATTTTTTCTTTGAGAAGTCTGGCAACAAATATATCTGCACCTGGGATCATCGTATCGCCACCGTAGACTACTCCATCCATATCAATCAATAATCCATGTGCCATAAGCATTATTTTTGCATTACAAGATAACCATTGGAATCAACTATTTCTAATGAATACCCAACCTTGCATTTCCAGCGGTGGTTGGATCAGGTGAGCATTGCAGCAAAATAAAGTTGTGATTGATCAGACTAAGTACTCAAACAAGTTCTCGTTTTGATTCACGAGTGTGTAATTGAGTTTGTGGCTATCCATACGTTCAATAAGCAGGGCAAAATCTTCTCTGGATTTTCCCTCGATACCAATCAAAGCAGGGCCTGATTCTTTGTTGTGTTTCTGAATATATTCAAAGCGAACAATATCATCGTTAGGGCCCAAAACGAGATTTAAAAATTCTTTTAATGCGCCTGGCCTCTGGGCAAACCGTACAATGAAATAGTGTTTTAATCCTTCATGCAATAAAGATCTTTCCTTGATCTCCTGCATGCGATCGATGTCATTGTTACCTCCACTTACGATGCACACCACTTTCTTTCCTTTTATTTGCTGGGTATACTGATCCAGTGCTGCAATGGACAATGCACCGGCTGGTTCAGCCACGATGGCATCTTCATTATACAGTTGAAGAATAGTGGAACTCACTTTTCCTTCAGGCACAAGTAACATGTCGGCAATCACATCTTTGCAAATGGCAAAGGTTTGATCACCCACTTTCTTTACGGATGCGCCATCCACAAATCGCTGAATGGATTCAAGCACCACGGGCTTGCCTGCTTTCAGCGCTTCCTTCATGGAAGGAGCTCCTGTAGGCTCAACACCGATAATTTTAGTTTGTGGTGAGAGGGTTTGAAAATAACTTCCTAAGCCTGCACAAAGTCCACCCCCACCGATGGGAACGAAAACAAAATCAATGTTGGATTGCTCTTCTAAAATTTCTTTTCCAACCGTTCCCTGTCCTTCCATCACTTTGATGTGATCAAAGGGAGGAATGAAAACCATGTCATTAGTATGTGTAAATTCTAACGCGTGCATCTGACATTCGTCAAACGTATCACCAATCAACACAATGTCAATGTTTTCACCACCAAACATTCTTACCTGGTTAATCTTCTGCTTTGGTGTAATGGCAGGCATGTAAATCGCGCCCTTGATGTTCAATAACTTGCACGAGAAAGCTACACCTTGTGCGTGATTGCCTGCACTGGCACAAACCACTCCGCGATTGCATTGCTCTTGTGTTAAACTACTGATTAGATTAAAAGCACCCCGAATTTTATACGAACGGACGACCTGCAGATCTTCTCGCTTCAAGTAAATCTCAGCACCAAATTTTTCAGAAAGCTTGCGATGAAACTGCAAAGGAGTTTTGAGCACTACGCTCTTTAGCACTTCGTAGGCTGCGTCAATATCTAAATTCTGAATCGTGTTTATTGCCATGTGTGATTAGAAATAAGACCTAAGTATCAAGACGCAAGACTAACTCCTGGTCTCGATACTTAAATCTTACTCCTTATGTCTAGTTAATCATGCTTGCCTCTACGCTTGCCTTTTCTGGTCTCAGCTTTCTAACGGCTGCACCGGCTTGCCATAATTCGCTTTCACGAACTTCTTTCAATTCCTCAGCAAGTTTTTCGCGGTAGTCAGGCTTGCTGCATGTATCGATGGTACGTTTTGCTTCGGCCCCTGATGCCACGCTTTCGTATAATTCCTGGAATACAGGAAGTGTAGCGGCTTTAAATTTCTTTTTCCAATCCAATGCACCGCGTTGTGCTGTGGTTGAACAGTTGGCATACATCCAATCCATTCCATTCTCAGCCACCAATGGCATCAATGACTGAGTAAGTTCTTCAACAGTTTCATTGAATGCTTCGGAAGGAGTGTGTCCTTTAGAACGCAAGACTTCGTATTGAGCTTCGAAGATACCAGCAATAGCGCCCATCAAGGTTCCGCGCTCTCCAGTTAAATCAGAAAACACTTCTTTCTTGAAATCAGTCTGGAATAAATATCCTGAACCAACACCAATACCAAGCGCAACGGCTTTTTCGGTTGCTTTTCCTGAAGCATCCTGGAATACAGCATAGCTTGAGTTGATCCCTTTACCTTGCAAGAACAATCTGCGCACAGAAGTTCCGGAACCTTTAGGAGCAGCAAGTACGACATCAATATCTGCAGGAGGAATGATTCCAGTTTGATCTTTGAATGTGATACCAAATCCGTGAGAGAAATATAATGTCTTGCCAGCAGTAAGGAATGGCTTGATGGTAGGCCACAATGCAATCTGACCTGCATCAGAAAGGAGAAACTCAAGAATGGTTCCACGCTTGGCAGCTTCTTCAATGTCAAATAAAGTTTCACCGGGAACCCATCCGTGATCAACGGCTTTGTCCCAAGTCTTTGATCCTTTGCGTTGACCAACGATTACTTTGAATCCGTTGTCGCGCAAGTTCAATGCCTGTGCTGGACCTTGCACACCATATCCGATAATTGCTATTGTTTCATTCTTCAACACCTCTATTGCTTTCTCCATCGGGAATTCTTCGCGTGTTACCACTTCTTCCCATACTCCTCCGAAATTGATCTTTGCCATGTTATTTGGTTATTAGTTGTTAGTTTCTGATTAATCTACGTCTACAATTTTTTCACTGAGTTCGAAGTACTCGCTGTTACCTTGATATACTTTCACACTGTCTACTTCAATCAGTTTTTCAAGTTGCACGGTTACTTTTTCAATCAGGTCAGGTGTGGTGAACAATAACATGATCACACCACCTCTGCGAAAATCATTTTCATTTTCGTGCGCCATCAACTTCTTGATGCGCACGCGCCTGCGGTTGAGAATATTAATGATCCTATTTAACACAGAAAAATTATTATCTGCCGTAAGCTCCAATGTATAATCCTGTTTTATCGTCATGTACTAAGGACTTTTAATTATTTATTAGTTGGTGCTTCTAATAATACATCCGCCACACCGGCTCCTGCAGGCACCATCGGAAACACGTTATCTTCTTTTCCCACCACTACTTCTAAGAAATAAGGGGTCTTTGCTGCAAGCATTTCATTTAGCGCGGCTTGCAAATCCTCACGCTTCTCTACTTTCCTTGCGGGAATTGAATATGCTTCAGCCAGTTTTACAAAATTCGGATTCACCATTTCAGTGAACGAATAGCGCTTGCCATGGAATAGTTGCTGCCATTGGCGTACCATTCCTAAAAAGTTATTATTCAACACTAAAATCTTTACAGGGATTTTATACTGCATGATGGTGCCTAACTCCTGCACGGTCATTTGATATCCCCCGTCACCAATTACTGCTACAACTTGTTGTTCTGGTATGGCAAGCTTCGCGCCCATAGCCGCTGGTAACGCAAAGCCCATGGTGCCAGCGCCACCTGAAGTAACATTGGTGCGCGGATTCTTGAACTGATAGTAACGCGATGCGATCATCTGATGCTGCCCCACATCGGTTACCATAATAGCTTCACCATTTGTTTGATTAGAAAGGTGATTGATTACTTCCGCCATCTTTATTTCACCCGTTGAGTTAAACTCATGATGAACTACCTTCTCATGTTCTTCTCTATTTAAGACGCGGAAACTTTCCATCCACTCAGAATGCGAATTAGGTTGAACCAAATTAATCAAAGAACCCAATGCTTCCCTCGCATCGGCATGAACAGCGACATCTGCTTTGATGATTTTGTTGATCTCGGCTTTATCAATTTCAATATGAATCACCTTCGCTTGCTTGGCATACTTGCTGACGTTGCCGGTTACTCGATCATCAAAACGCATTCCTATTGCAATCAATACATCGCACTGATTGGTGTTTACGTTTGGTCCGTAATTACCGTGCATGCCCAAATAGCCCACATAGTTTGGATGATTGGTAGGGAAAGCTCCCAGTCCTAACAATGTACTCGCTACAGGTATGCCTGTCTTTTCAGAGAAGGCCATCAATTCTTTTGATGCCCCTGAAAGTAAAATTCCCTGGCCCGCTAAGATATATGGTTTCTTAGCTTGATGAATTAAAGCAGCTGCAGCTTCAACCTCGCTGATTTGTAATTGTGGTTTTGGCTTATAGGTGCGGATGCTTTCACACTTTTTGTATTCCGCAAATTCAAACAATTCATTTTGTGCATTCTTGGTGATGTCGATTAACACAGGGCCCGGTCTACCTGTAGTGGCAATGTGAAATGCTTTCGCTACTGCTCCAGCAATATCTTTCGCTTCGGTTACTTGCACATTCCATTTTGTAACGGGGATGGTGGTGTTGATCACATCAATTTCCTGAAAGGCATCCGTGCCCAACAAGTGTGCGAACACCTGACCCGTGATACATACCAATGGAGTAGAGTCAATCAACGCATCGGCTAATCCGGTTACCAAATTAGTTGCACCAGGTCCTGACGTTGCAAACACAACTCCCGGCTTGCCAGATACTCGTGCAAAACCTTGTGCAGCATGAATGGCACCTTGCTCGTGACGCACTAATATATGTGTGAGTTGATCGGCATAACCATAGAGCGCATCATACACTGGCATGATCGCACCTCCTGGATAACCAAAAATTGTTTTCACGTTTTCGGCTACGAGACACTTTAACAATGCTTCGGATCCAGTGATGTTTTCTTTTTCAGCGAGCACTGTTTTTTCTTTAGTCTTCGTCAGTAACGCATCCATCGGCAGCTGTTTTTACTTGTTTCGCATATTTATACAATACACCGCTGGTTACACGTAACTGCGGTGACTTATGATGTGATCTTCTGATCGCCAGTGTTTTTTCATCGACCAACAAGTTGATCTGATGTTTTTTTATGTCTATCTCAATCCAGTCATTATCTTCTACCAACGCAATCAAACCTCCTTCAAATGCTTCGGGAGTGATGTGACCTATTACAAATCCGTGTGAGCCACCACTGAATCTTCCATCGGTGATTAAGGCTACACTCTTACCAAGACCTGAACCCATAATCAAACTGGTAGGCTTCAACATTTCGGGCATACCGGGTGCACCTTTGGGGCCTACATTGCGGATGACGACAACGTCACCTTCTTTTATTTTTCCGGTTTTGATTCCATCAACTAATTCAAATTCACCATTAAACACGCAAGCAGTTCCTTTGAACTTCTCGCCTTCCTTTCCGGTGATCTTTGCAACGGATCCTTTCTCGGCCAGATTTCCATAAAGAATTTGTAAGTGACCTGTCTTCTTGATTGGTCTTTCGATAGGAACTATGATATTCTGTTTTTCGAAATCAAGGTCTATCGCATCGGCAACATTTTCTGCAATGGTCTTGCCGGTGCAGGTGATACAATCACCATGTAAAAATCCTTTTTGCAATAAGTACTTCATCACGGATGGCACACCACCCACTTTATGAAGCGCTTCCATTAAATACTTTCCACTTGGTTTAAGATCAGCCAGCAATGGAGTTTTATCTGAGATGCGCTGAAAATCGTCTTGTGTCAGTTTAAGACCTACACTCTTGGCCATGGCAATCAAATGAAGCACGGCATTCGTAGAACCTCCGAGGGCCATCACTATTGTAACTGCATTTTCAAATGCTTTGTCCGTCATGATGTCACGCGGCTTCAAGTCTTTCTCTAACAGTAAGCGAATCGCTTTTCCTGCTTCGTTGCACTCTGCTGACTTTTCAGGACTAAGTGCTGGATTGGAAGATGAATAAGGCAGTGACATACCCAACGCTTCAATAGCAGAAGCCATTGTATTTGCCGTGTACATACCTCCGCAAGCACCAGCACCAGGACAAGAATTTTGTATGATGCCTTTATAATCTTCATCAGAAAGTTTGCCTTGAATTTTTTCTCCCAACGCTTCAAATGAGGAAATGATATTCAACTCACGTCCTTTGTAGTGGCCACCGGCAATGGTTCCGCCATATACCATGATCGCAGGACGATTTAATCTTCCCATTGCAATCAATGAGCCGGGCATGTTTTTATCGCAGCCTACTACGGCAATCAAACCATCGTAATATTGAGCGCCACATACGGTTTCTATTGAATCAGCAATTACCTCACGACTCACCAATGAATAACGCATCCCTTCAGTACCATTGCTGATGCCATCGCTCACACCGATACTATGAAAAACCAAACCCACCAGATCGCTGGACCAAACTGCCGTTTTCACCTCCGCGGCTAATGCGTTCAAATGCATGTTACACGTATTGCCATCATAGCCAGTGCTCACAATGCCAACCTGTGCTTTTGTCAAATCATGTTCTGTTAATCCAATTCCGTAAAGCATTGCCTGTGCGGCTGGCAAGGTTGGATCCTGAGTGATGGTTCTGCTATATTTATTTAGTTCCATTTTTCTAAAGTTTAGGATACTTGATTCCGGATACCAAGTTCGCGTCAAGCGACTAGTATCCAGCATCCGGTATCATACAATTACATATGAATAACTTTTATCTAACACGATACATTGATAGGCTTCCTGAATAATTGAACCCATCGATTCTTTCCATGGTTTATTAAACTTTTGTCCTTCTACTGACTCTATTCCGGTGATCTCTACGGCTGTGCCACAGAAGAACGCGCCATCGGCTTCAAACAATTCTTCAGGGCGGAAATACCTTTCCTCCACAGGCATATCAAGTTCTTTACAAATTTCTAATACAGTCTGACGCGTGATACCCGGCAAAATATTTCCAAGTGGTGGCGTATAAAGCACTCCATCCTTCTCAAAAAAGAAATTGGCTCCGGACCCTTCAGCCACGAAGCCATTCAGATCCAGCATCAGAGCTTCATCAAATCCGCGTTGCTTCGCTTCGTTGGCAGCCATGATGGAGTTTACATAATGACCACACGCCTTGGCTTCCATCTTTATGGATTTCGGATTGGGGCGCTGAAACGTAGATACACAAACACGCAACTTCTGTTCGTCAAAGTATTTGTTCCAGTCCCATGCCGTGATCATGATGGACACACCTTTGGGTGCCGACAACTTCATGTTGGGTGCACAATACACCAACGGGCGAATATATGCGTCCTTCAGATTATTTTTTTCTAACACCAGGTACGATATCTGTGTGAGCTCTTCGGCAGTATGATGGAACGGAATTCCAAGCAGTGCGCAACTTTTAATGAGTCTTTCAAAGTGCTCATGCGCTTTAAATATTTTTACTCCATGGATAGTTTGGTAAGCGCGGATACCTTCAAACGCTCCATATCCATAGTGAAGCGTTTGACTGAATAAATCAGCAGTCGCATCCTTTGCTTTTACGAATTTACCATCCAGGTAGAGAATGGTGTTGTCGTTGTAATACATGTTAAAATTTAAAACAATCGTTAGTTTGCAGTTGGTCCTATAAAACAAAACCGCCCCAACTTCTCGGGGCGGTTCAAATATCGTTTCTACAATATCGTCACAGCACCGGTTTCCGGAGAATATTGACGCTAAGGAGCACAAGTACACCGCTGATCAAAGTGATCAGGTTGGTGTTGCAGCGATATGAATTTAATTTCAATTGCATATTATCTTGTGCTAGGCTACAAGATTGTAAAATTTTGTGATGAGATTCAATGAAAGTGCAGAAAAAAGTTTCAAAATATGCTTTAACGAATGTTAGGTAATTACTTAAGCGGAAGCAAGATACTCAACAATACCATCACGAATAGCCGTAAACGTGCGCACAAGCATATCTTCGTTCTCTTCTAATAAGGTTACGCGAAAACCCTGCAACTCCGAACAGAAAGAGGAGATGGGAACTACGCACACACCTTTCGCGCCAAGCAAATAATATACAAAACGCTTATCATGAGGAATATCCTGATCAACCCAACCTTCCACTAACTTATTGATACCTTCATCACCGATCTTAAGTTTCTGACCATTATGTAATGTTCCGTCACGGAAAATAATCGTGTTATAAAACGCGCCAAACGTTTCGTTGAAAGTAAGTTGCGGAACAGTATGAAGTATGTCGGCAATGATCTTACTGCGATTGCCAATATTGCGATTGGTTTCTTCACGATATACTTTGAATCGTGGATCGCCCAATATTTTTGGAATGGCCAGCTGTGGAAGTTTGGTCGAACATACTTCAATCATTTTGGCATTATCAAGTGCCAGACAAAAACGGTTGAAGTCTACATCCTTGCTTCGGTTATAATATTCCATCCAACCACAGCGGGAACCAGGCCAGGGAAGTTCTTTTGAAATTCCTCGCATCGCAATGCCGGGAACATCGTCAATGACTTCTGCTAACGAGTAGGCACGTGCACCGTTGTAGGTGATGTTGATGTAGATCTCATCACAAATCAAAAACAGCTTAAACTCTTTCGCTATTTCAACGATTCGTTTCAGTGTTTCCAAGGGATACACCATGCCAGTTGGGTTATCCGGATTGATGATGAGTATGCCCACCACGTTCGGATTGTACTTCACTTTGTTATACAAATCATCCAGATCAGGATACCATTTATTGTTTGGATCGAGTTTATATGTTAATGGTTCATTGCTGGCATGTGCTGCCTCCGCACTGGAGTGCGTGGAATAAGCAGGCGAAGGTCCGATCACGCGTGAGGTAGGCGTAATGTATTGATATACTTTGGCAATGGCATCACCCAGTCCGTTGAAAAAACAAATATCATCCAGAGTAATTTGCACACCGCCCAACTGATTGGTTTGTTGTGCTAAAAATTTCCTTGTCTCTAAGATTCCCTTACTCGGACAATAGCTGTACGATTCATTTTGCAACGCCAGGTCGGCAATGATCTGCTTAATCCAATCCGGAAGTTTATGGTTCTTCTGAATAGGATCACCAATGTTTTCCCAATAAATATCTTTGCCCAGATTTTTTATTTGCTCTGCCTTCTTTACGATCTCTCGTATTTCATAACTGAGTTCACTGGCTCCTTCGCTGAGTAGTTGCTGACGCATAGTTTAGTTGATGATCAATAGTCGATAGTCCATCGTGGACTATGTCAAATTCAAAAACCCCATGGTCAGTGTCCTCACAGACCATTTGATTAATTCAAAATGATCAATCTATCAAGATCCGCGTTTCGGTCTGTGAGGACACAGACCGAGGCTTAATAGGATATCTCAAATTAAAATCTGTGGCAAAGGTGAATAGGTGTTATGACAAAATCAAACAGAATGACTTTGCGGTTGCGGATTTGCCGCCATTACTTCCGCGAAAGCCTGATCGGCTCGTTTGCTAACCATCGGTAGTTTGTCCATCCAACGAACATCAATGGCATATACACCAAAGTCCTCTGTCACTTTTCCCTTCACCTCATAAAAACCGCGACCGCGAAACGGAAACTGTCGCGCTGAGTTTGGAAAATGAACCGTATCAAAAACTTCACCCTGCACATCATAGAACGTGCCGAAACACATGTGGTCGTGATTCTTCATGGTGAAGGCATCTTTGGTGGTAACCAGATATCCAACGATGTGAACTTGCTTTCCTATTTTATTTTTTAGATCAAGCGCTGTGGTGTCGCCATAATCTCGATTGGCCAGTAAATCAAATGGATTGGAAAGTGGGAAGCCGAGTAATTCAATTTCATCGAAAGCATCTTCTAGTATGTATCGCTTCAATTCGGGTAATGGATATTCTTTTGGCTCGGTATCAAACAAATCAACTGTGGAAGTTGGTTTCGCTTTAGCCTGACTGAAATAAAGCATCGACTCCCACAACATTTGTTGTTTGGTTTTTCCGGTGAAGCGAAATGATCCGAGGCGGATCAGAATGCGCAGTTGCTCCAGTCCGATACCGGGCGTGCGTCTCAAAAAGTTATCGAGACTTTTGTACGGACCTTTCTTCTTTCGCTCTTCCGCAATATGTTGACCGATTTTTGTTTCCAGGCTTTTTAGATGAATAAATCCGATGTAAATCTGATTGCCTTCAATGATAGTAAGATAATCGCTATGATTCATGCAAGGTGGTTCGATCTGTGCGCCATTCATGCGTGCTTCGTGAAAGTAAAATTCCGTTCTGTAAAATCCACCAAAGTTATTGATCACGCCCACCATGAACTCCAATGGATAATGCGCTTTGAGAAACAAACTCTGATAACTTTCTACTGCATAGCTAGCTGAATGGCCTTTGGCAAACGAGTAACCGGCAAAACTTTCGATCTCAAACCAGACTCGATCGGTTACCTTCTGATCATAACCACGTTCTTTACATCCTTCAAAGAAGCGATCTTGCACGCGTTGAAATTCTCCACGTGAGCGATACTTGCCCGACATACCTCTACGCAAGACATCCGCTTCTGTCAAAGTAAGTCCGGCAAAATGGTGCGCTACTTTTATGACATCTTCCTGATACACCATCACACCAAATGTATCTGCCATAATCTCATCCATCTTAGGATGAATCGATTCATACTTAATTCCTTTTCGATGCATGTGAAAACGTTCGATGTACGCTTTCATCATTCCTGAACTAGCAACACCCGGACGAATAATAGAACTAGCCGCTACCAACGTGAGGTAGTCATCACATTCCAGTTTGCCAAGCAACATACGCATGGCGGGCGATTCCACGTAAAAGCAGCCCATTGCTTTGCTGTGCCGCATGAGGTCTTTTATTTTTTCATCCTCCTTAAATTTTCTGAACTGATATACATCGACATCAATTCCTTTGTTGCGTTTCACATGCTTTACGGTTTCATTGATATGACCGAGCCCGCGTTGACTGAGAATATCAAACTTATAAATACCAAAATCTTCAGCCGCATGCATTTCAAATTGCGATACCGGCAAACTCTTCGGTGGAAATTCGGTGGCCGTATAAGCATAAATGGGTTTCTCCGTAATGAGCACGCCACCAGCATGAATAGAAATATTAGATGGCAATTCTTTGCTCTCAATATAATCTGCATAGCCGATTACTTTTTGAGCAATGTGATCGCGTTTTATTTTTTGTTTTCGGGTTTCCACCAATACATCAATCTCATCCTTTGGTAAACCGAATACTTTTCCGAGTTCGCGCACCAGTGATTTTTGTGTGAAGGTCACATGTGTACCGAGTAAACATACGTGATCGTATCCATACTTATTAAAAATATATTCATAGATCGCATCACGATTATCCCACGAGAAGTCGATATCAAAATCCGGAGGCGACACGCGTTCTTCATTAAGGAAGCGTTCGAAATACAAATCCAGTTCAATCGGATCTACATTGGTAATGCCCAGGCAATAAGCCACTGTGCTGTTGGCCCCACTTCCACGACCCACAAAATCATAGCCATTCTTTTTAGCGAAAGTGATCAGATCAAAAGCAATCAGGTAATAGGAAGTGAATCCTTTTTTCGCAATGATGCGCAGCTCCTTTTCAATATGAGATTGCCAGATGGCTTTATCATGGCCATAACGCTTTGTATATCCTTTGGTTGTAATGGATCGCAAATATTTCATGTCCTCTGCCGGACCGGAAGTGAAAAATTTTTTATTCTTGTCCTCACCAATTTTACATTCAATAGAACATTGATTGAGCAACGACTGCGCATTGAGGATCAACTCTGGAAATTGTTCGAACTGCTTTTCCAATTCCTCCTCAGGCATCATAAATTCTTCCTTACGCGCCTGGTGATGTTCGGGAAGTTTACTGAGCAACGTGCCGTGAGCAATGCAGCGAAGCAGGCGATGAGCATTATAATCGCGATAGACTATTTTTTCCTTCTTCGTCTTTTTGTCTTCCACTTTTTCCGGAGGCAGAAAAGTGACGGGGTGAAGTAACACAAACTTGTATTCATAATCCTCGCGTTGCGGATGCATCGAGAACAACAACAAATCCTGTTTGCCAACTCCAATGTATTCGTATGCCTTTAGCTGATCCGGTTCAATTTTCCCAAAAGGATAAATGACAAACACCTGGTCTAATTCAGGCGCCCGCTCGGGAAATTTTCTCCCTTCACGATTGTGATGTGACAAAAATCGATTGATCGCTTCAAACCCCCAGTTGTTTCTTGCCAGGATGATGTAGAGAAGAATGTGACTTGGTCCGTCCGTTTCTGCTTCTGGATTTCTGAATTCCACACCTACCGTGAGGTTGATATTATAAGGTGCCTTTCCAAATTTAGTCAGGCCATCTTCACCTGCTTTATTTGCATCGCAAAGACGCAGCATTTCGAGGTAAGAAGAAACATTATTGATCTCTGTAAGCGCGAGCTTGTGAATTTTGCAACGCCTGGCTTCTTCAAAAAGCGTTTTGATGGGCAACGTGCCGTATTTGAAACTGAAGCCGGTGTGGCAGTTGAGGTACATGGTATACTATGAAATTCAGACCGATGCACTTCTTTCATACGCTAAATACGCCATCGTCATTCGTATCTCTCCATAACTATAACCATCACCCAACAAGTCTTTAATGGGTGATAGTGCCGTGCCATCGGTTTGTTCAATGGCGTTTTGAATATTCTTAATCTTCGTTTTATCCATCACCTCATCAATAGAAAGCGTTCCTTGCTGAACATAAAAGGCTAGATGGCTCTCAATAGTCATAGCACTTAAGTTGCGTAGTTCAACGATTCGCTCAACGCTATGACCCAGTGGAAAAAGCTCCAGACTCCTTTGCTTGGTGTCGGTGTCCATCTCGCGTCTTTCTCTGCGCACACGCTTTGGTATCTTAAGATGGATGCGCGACTTCAAACTATGCTCACGGCAATGAGTTGCTACCACTTCACAAAATTGCTTTCCATATTTTTCAAGCTTTACTTGCCCAAAGCCTGATATTTTTAAAAACTCTTCTTTGTTATGAGGAAGATAAGTAGCCAACTCGATCAGTGTGGCATCTGACAATACAATATAGGCTGGAAAATTTTCTTCGTTGGCAATTATTCTTCTCACCTCTTTCAATCGCATGAAAAGATTTTTGTCATAATGTTCTTCGTGAGAAGAAACAATCGCCACCTTCTCTTTGGTTTTAGTAATCATCACGATCTCTGTTCCTTTCAATACCGCTGCACTCTTTGGTGTGAGATACAGCACCGGATACAGTCCCTCCGATTTAACAAGGTATTCCTGCGCAAGCAGATCGCGAATAATATCGCTCCAGGCCTCTTTGCTTCCATCGGCACCAATGCCAAAGGTTTTTAGCTGTTTGTGTTCCTCCTGCATTTTAGCAGAATGAGAACCACGTAAAAAATCAATCACATAGCCCGCACCGAAGCGTTCTTGCAATCTTGCAACAGCCGACAACACTTTCTGTGCTTGTACCGTGCCATCAACCTGATCGACCCGTGTGAGGCACACATCGCAATTGCCACAATAGTTCGTGGCTGTTTCATCGAAGTAATTCAGTAAATATTTTCTGCGGCACGTGATCAGATCGCAATACTCGGCCATCCGATCCAGCTTCTTTAAATAAATTTCCGTTTGCTCGGCATTGCCTTCTACCTCTACAAATCTTTTCATCTTCGTCACATCAGCATAGGAATAAAACAACAGTGCTTCGCTATCCAATCCATCACGTCCTGCACGACCGGTTTCCTGATAATACCCTTCAATATTTTTTGGTAGATCGATGTGCACCACATAACGCACATTTGATTTATCGATGCCCATGCCAAAGGCTACGGTAGCCACCATGATTTTCACTTCATCGCGCAAGAATAACTCCTGGTGTTTGGCTCGCACTTCTTTATCCAACCCAGCATGATAAGGCAGCGCGTGAAAACCTTCTTCGTTAAGTTCATCTGCCAGTCGCTCTGTGGATGCGCGAGATAAACAATACACAATGCCCGATTCATCTTTACGCTTTTCTAAAAACTGAAATAACTTCTCTGTACTGTTGCGCTTGCTCTCTACCGTGTAGCGAATATTGGCGCGATTGAAACTGGAAACAAACACAGCCGGATTACTGAGCTCCAGTTTTTCAAGAATATCTTTTCGCGTAAGCTTATCAGCTGTTGCCGTGAGCGCAATTACCGGCACCTTTACAAAGGATCGTTTCAAATGAGCTAGTGTCAAATACTCTGGACGAAAGTCATGACCCCAATGCGAAATGCAATGCGCTTCGTCAATGGCAATGAGACTAATATTGAATGATGAAAGTTGCCGGATGAAATTACTTTCCGGTGCGAGGTAAAGTAATTTCAATTCTTTCGATTTTACTTTATTGATAATTTCATTCTGCTCCTGATAGCTCTGCGTGGAATTTAAGAATGCCGCAGCAATGCCATTCACACGCAACGCATCCACCTGATCTTTCATGAGCGCGATGAGCGGAGAAATCACTACCGTAAGTCCACCAAACATCAAAGCCGGAATCTGATAGCATAACGACTTGCCTCCGCCTGTCGGCATGAGTGCAAACGTATCTCTCTTCTGCAGTACCGATTGAATAATGGCTTCCTGCTCCAACCGGAAGGAGTTATAACCAAATTTTTCTTTTAGGATTTGGAGGGGTGTCATACCACTGATTTGATCAATTGATTAGATTTTTTGTAATTTTCCCTTTGAACATGTTCATCTCCATGCGCACACGCTTGCTCACATCAATGGTGGTGGCGCGCACTAGTTTATCCACTCCGTGTTTGTGTTTGATGAAATCCATCGCTTCATACAGGTTGATGTCTTCTTCGGTGTCGTCAAACAAACTAATCTGTTGATTGCCATGTACCAGGTTGCTGAGACGCACGCCTACCAGGCGTATCAACATTCTGCGGTTGTAGAGTTTTTTGAATAGCTCTTGCACCACACGAAGAATGGTCTGATCAGATGACGTATAGGGAACATGAATCTGCTTGGTTTCCGTGTCGAAGTTGGAGTAGCGGATTTTTACCGTTATGCACGAGGTGAGCTTCTTTTGATCGCGCAGTTGAAAGGCTACTTTCTCTACCATCGCAATCAATATTGAATTCAGTCGCTTTACATCGATGGTATCCTGATCAAAAGTAGATTCTGTGGATATTGATTTTTGTTCGCTGTAAAGCACCACGGGCGAATCGTCAATGCCTTGTGCTTTATTCCACAAACTCATTCCATTTTTTCCAAAAGCGCTGATCAGAAATTGTTGCGGCATGTCGCGCAGTGTGGCTACGGTGCGCACGCCCATATCATATAAGAAGGATGCCGTTTGTTTTCCGACCATCGGAATTTTCTCTATGGCAAGAGGTGCAAGAAAATCACGTTCTTCTCCGGCAGGAATCTGTTTCTGCGCATTGGGTTTGAATTCGCCCGTAGCCACTTTCGATACGAGCTTGTTCACCGACAGAGCCATGGAGATGGGCAGGTTGCTTTCCTTCATGATTTTATTCTGCAACTCGATGGCCCATTTGAAGGTACCGAAGAAGCGGTCCATACCCGAAGCATCGATATAAAATTCATCGATGGACGCTTTTTCGAAAGCCGGAGCTTTGTCGGCAATGATTTCGGTGACCGTGTGCGAGTATTGACTGTAGGCTTCCATGTCGCCCGATATCACTTTGGCATCAGGACAAAGTTGCATGGCCAGGTACATGGGCATGGCCGAGTGCACGCCAAATTTTCGGGTTTCGTAACTGCAGGCGGCCACTACTCCGCGTCTGCTGCTACCCCCTATTATTAAAGGTATGCCATTAAGCCTTTTGTCTTTTGCGCGCTCAACGGCTACAAAAAAGGCGTCCAAATCCATGTGTATAATGCTCCTGTTCACAGCAACAATAATACTAATTTATTTAGTATTTAATACTAAAATATTTGTCTTTTATGAGTGTGAATTATTATGATTATTGAATTTCAGCCTATTATGGCCTATTTTAATTTTTGGGCCCCTTAACAAAATTGATAAGCGGACGGACCTTAAGCGCCAGTGGCAGATAAGTGCATAGCTTATAATTATAGTGTACAAACAGGAGTAATCATTTCGGCCTGTGGGGACACAGACCGAGGATAGGTGAGGCAAAGACCGGGGTAGTTACTTCTTCAAATCCAGCCGCGCCACATTTTCCACATGGATGGTTTGCGGGAACATATCCACGGGCTGCACGGCTGTGATATCGTATTTGTCGGAAAGGATTTTTAAGTCGCGGGCCTGGGTGGCGGCATTGCAACTCACATACACGATTCTTTTAGGTGCGGCCTTCAACAGCATGTTGGTAACATCTTCATGCATGCCTCCGCGAGGCGGGTCTGTTATTATAGTGTCCGGACGACCATGTAGTGAAAGAAATGTATCGGTGAGCAGGTCTTTCATATCGCCTGCATAGAAATCGGTGTTATGAATTTTGTTGATTTTTGAATTGACTTTGGCATCATCAATTGCAGCGGCTACATACTCAAGGCCTACCACTTTTTTTGCCTGGCCTGCCACAAAGTTGGCGATGGTGCCTGTGCCGGTGTACAGATCATAGACTAATTCATCACCTTTCAGATCGGCCATCTGCCATGCTACTTTATATAATTCAAATGCCTGGTCGGAGTTGGTTTGATAAAAGGATTTCGGCCCTACACGAAATTGCAATATTCTCGACCCATCGGGCTTTTGCATTTGTTCGGTGATGTACGGATTTCCTTTCCAGCACACCACATCCAGATCCGCAAAGGTGTCGTTCTTTTTTCCGTTGATGATATAATTAGCCGAAGTGATTTGAGAAAATGCATCGGTGAGCGTTTTCATCATCAGCTCAATCCATTTCATTTCATAGTAGGTCACTTGCAGGATGATCATCACATCTCCCGTGTTTGCGGTACGAATGGTGAGTGTGCGCAGAAAACCAATTTGCTTACGGAGATCGAAAAACGAAATCTCATTTTCAACCGCCACCCTTCTCGCCAGCAAGCGAATAGCATTAGATGGATCGGGTTGCAGATAGCAATTATTCACATCAAACACGCGATCATACATGCGCGGAATGTGATACCCCAAACCAACATCATAACGCTTTTCTTCTATAGCTAAATTGAGCTCATCTTTGGTTAACCAGCGATTAGCCGTAAACGTGTAATCCAGCTTGTTTCGATAGTAGTTGATTTTCTTTGATGCAAGGATGGGCGTAATGGCAGGAAGTGTTAACCCTCCTATCCGTTCAAGATTATCAATGACTTGTTGTTGTTTATACTTTAATTGTGTTTCATAATTAATGTGTTGCCATGAACAGCCGCCACACGTTCCGAAGTGTTCACAAAAAGGTTCGGCACGATGCGGAGATAGTTTCTGCACGTTAACCACTTTCCCTTCGAGGTAATTACTTTTTATTTTAGTGAGTGATACCTCCACGGTGTCTCCGGGCGCTCCGCCCTGCAAAAAAATAACCAGTCCGTCTACCTTGGCGATGCATTTGCCTTCGGCCGCCATGGTTTCGATCACGATATCGCTCAGTATGTCTCCTTTTTTCATAGCCTTGGGGCTTTCTGATTATACCCTCTATCAGGGGCTGCGAAATTACTGAAAATCCAAAGGGTTTCAGCGATGTTTCAAATTACCTATCTTTCGTAATTGGTGAAGTGATGAAAAAGATAATTCTAACGCTGCTGCTGCTGATCTCCTTTCCTTTGGTTGCCTCGCATATCGTGGGTGGCGAGTTTGAGTTGGTTCATATTTCGGGAAGTACGTATCAGTTAAATCTCATTATTTACTTTGATCAGATTAATGGAAACCCAGGAGCAAAAGATGTGGGCAATAATTCACCAAGGGCTACGATCTATCGGAAAAGAGATAAGGCTCTCATGGGTTCGGTACTGCTGCAACTTTCTAATGAATCCAATGTGCCGTATACACAACCAACATGCTCCAATGGGGAAATCGTAACAACAAAATTGCTATACACTTCTACGATTACACTAGCCCCTGGAAGCTATAACGATCCTGAAGGTTACTATGTAGTGTGGGAACGCTGCTGCCGCAACTATACCATCACCAACATTTACAGTCAGATACCTTCTGGGGCGAGTATTTCTGCAGGGCAAACCTTTTACCTGGAGTTTCCTCCTGTCGTAAAAGAAGGGAATACATTCATTAACTCTTCACCACGGTTGTTTCCTCCCCTCAACGATTTTGCTTGTCCTTTTCGCCCTTACTATGTTGATTTTGCGGGAATAGATGATGACGGTGATTCATTAGCATACTCACTGGTTACTCCGCTCAACACTACCGCTGCCACTGCACTGCCAACGCCTTCAGCTGGCCCTTATCCGGAAGTAGTGTGGAAACCCGGTTACAGTTTATCCAATATCATCAATGGGCAACCTGATCTAAGAATCAGTAAAGATGGCTTGCTCACCGGCACACCACGCACCCAAGGTCTTTTCGTTTTTGCGGTGCAAATTGATGAGTACCGAAAGGGAGAAAGAATCGGCCTGAGCAGACGCGATTTTCAAATGCTGGTCGTAGACGCATGCCCGAAAGCTGATCCTCCGCAGATTACAGGAAAAAAATTAACCGATGCTGCTTTCACGTACAACAATACCATGAACGTAAGTTTCTCCAACAACACTTTGGACGAAGATCGTTGTATTCAGGTAAGGGTATCTGATCCTGACGCGAGTAAACTCGAAGATAACTTCAGCGAAAAGATATCCATTCGTGCGGTGTCTCTGAATTTCAAAAAAAATGTGAAGGAAATTCTACCTGCTGTAACGTCTGCCACTTTATTGAACGGAAGCATCAAAGATTTTACTATTTGTTTTCCTGCCTGTCCTTATATCGAAGGCGGACCGTATAAAATCGGCATCATCGCTTTTGATGATGCGTGTAGTTTGCCGCTTAGCGATACCCTTAAAATTGAAGTAACCATTCAGCCACCCGCCAACACCAAGCCGTATTTTGTAAAACCATTCGACCCCATTACTTCGATCACACTCACCGAAGGCGGGTTTTATGAATCAGACTTCGAAATACGCGATGATGACAACGATGAAATAATCGTGTCCGTTACTACCAATGGATTTGTTCTTGCCAATGCAGGCATTACCGTGCAAATCGATGAGCCGCGGGTGAATGGAATGGTGAAAGGAAAAATACGGTGGGATGCCTTTTGCGATATCTTTGATTTTACTGAGCGCACTTCTTTTGAAGTATATATCTCGGCTAATGATAAAGATGTGTGCGACACGGGCAAACCTGTAACGACCACCTTCAAGATGAACGTGCTCCTTCCGGGCAATGCCGATCCAACCATCGACACGGATCTCACAGCCGATCCGCAAGAGCGGGCCGTGCTGAACCTCGAACGAAGAATCAATGAAACTTTATCATTCACCGTGGCCGGAAAAGATCTTATCGACAACGACTTTCTGGTATTGGATGTAAAGCAACGCGACTCACTTAGCCTGTTTGGCATTTCATTTCCAAAAGCCAAGGGCATCGGGCAAGTGTCGTCCTTGTTTGCATGGGATTTATCATGTACCAAAATTGATCTGAAGAAAAAAGATAAATTCTTGTTTCAGTTTATTGTGGTCGACAATTCAACCAAGTGCCGTGTTTATAAAGCAGATACCGTAGATGTGCTGGTAAAAATTCTTCCTCCACTCAATACGGCTCCTCAGCTGGCTATTCAACAAGGTGCTACGCTTGTCAATGATCAGACCGTTTCCTTTACTTTGGGTGAAACGATTCTATTTAACTTCACTGGCACCGATGCTGATGTTCTTCCCGATAAGGATTTATTGAAACTTACACTACTTGAAGCAACGGGAAATGTGCCCCCTGAAGGATATGTATTTACTCCTAAAGTGGGCAAAGGAAAATTAGAAACCACCTTTTCATGGGCACCCGACTGCTCTATATTTAAAGACAATGTTTATGAAAACACGTATACGTTCAAATTCAGGTTGGGTGACGACCGATGCTTTAATGTTAAAGCGGATACTGTTACGCTTACCATCAGGTTAAAGGATATTGAAGATAATGATCGGGAGTTTCTTCCCCCTAACGTGATCACGCCTAATGGTGATGGATGCAACGACTACTTTGCTGCAGAAGGCACGGAGACTTGTCCATTTAGTGATAAAACAATTGATCCGGATGAATTGATTGCATTTCCATCCGAAAACTGTATTCGCAAATTCGAATTAGTCAGGATTTATAACCGATGGGGTAATTCAGTCTTTGAAAGTACCAACCGGAAATTCAGATGGTATGCCCCTGAGCAACCTGCCGGTGTTTATTATTTCCTGATCAAATTCACCGACAAGGAATACAAAGGATCTATATCCGTTCGCTTTTAAAGTGCGATAGGTGTAACCCGACTCTCTTTTACATACACCGGATGATCAAACCATTGCACTTCGAGCCATACATCTTTTTTGCTCAGCATGCGCAACTTGTGTCCTTCGTCAACCACCCCGATCACATTGGCTCCTGCCGATGGTCCACTCATCAGGTAGGTTTTACTGCTGGTAATCAATACCATGGAATCCGTTAACGGAAAGTTGACATTTATAGCGAGTAACACCAAAAAAATCATCGCCATCACTACAGCTCCGATGGGTTTTTTGCCTCTTCTCTTTTGCGTGTACATCCACACCAGTGCAAATAATGCCACACTCGCAAGCAGCAGTGAAATCAAGTAATCGTATTTATTGACATGATAATAGAACTGATCCGATTCTGGATTTTCATATCCTTGCAATCCGTTTTTGGTGGCCAGCTCCTGCATCTTTAATAGCGTCTGATCATCACCAGTAGTATTATAGTATAGACTCAGGTAATAAAGGCTCTTACTTACTTTTTCCAGGGCCTCCTCTATGAAGGCCATTTTCAACAACATAGAAGGAGAATATTGCCTGGCGGCAAGCACTTCCTCATAAATCTCCAACGATTGAGTGTATTGCTTTACTTTAAATAACGAGTCGGCATAGGCCAACTGCCTGGTAAAAATCTGGGCATAGCTGCCCTGAGTGAAAAAAGTAATTCCAATTAGGAGAAGAATTTTTAAAATGCTCGTTTGTATATTTTTCATATCCTGTTACCTTTGCAGCCTCAATTACGGAAACGACCGCAATTTAGCCAGATTTAATGATTCCGTAGCTCAGTTGGTAGAGCAATACACTTTTAATGTATGGGTCCTGGGTTCGAATCCCAGCGGGATCACAGAAAATGCCTCAGAACTAAAATTCTGAGGCATTTTTTATTTCTTTAACACCGTTTTAACACGGAACGGCATTTTCAACAACATGAGTATCAATGAGTATCATTTGATACTCATATGAAAAAATAAGGATCATTCTAGCCTCAAAAACACACTGAGAGGCTAGGTATAAAGAATGCAAGTCTTGCCCTCAACTTTGATTAAGAATTGATTTTCAGGTGGTACTTTTTACCAGCAGTGTACCAACAAGTCGGATACTTTATCGACATGTTAGTTAGCAATGGAATTCCAAAGCAGGCTTTCCAGAAGTTGGCTACTTTTGAAAATGATGCAGCGAAAGTAAGTGAAGGACAAATTGCTAGTTTCACAAGATTATTATCACACTCCTCTTATTTTTTTATACTCATCATAGGTTGGGGCACGCCTAAGAGTTGTAAAACTTTCCTGTCCAAAATTGTGCTGCGATATGTTTGATGAATACAATTCTGCAAGGTGTTCAGTGTAGCTTATTAAAAAGTCTACATTTCTAGCAATGTATTCGGTGTAACGAGCTATGTCCTGTTCTCGATTGTAATGCAATATTAACCTAGCGTTCAATTGTTCTATCTGGTAGTTTAAAGCGTACAGATCATCTGTGATCTTCTTTGTCTCATCCTTTTTTGCCATATCTACTAATATGTTTTTTAGTATATATCAAAGTTCTTACTGTCAAGGGGGTTTTATAATTTAACATCCACAGGATCAAAATACAGATATATAGAACATGAACGACAATACCTTGATTGAAGAGATATTCCCTTTGCAGCACCCGTTGATGAAAAGACTTTTTAGCGATGAAGTTTTAAAACATAAGGAGAGCGCATATGGGCAAGCTGTATTTTTTGTGTACGATGATCCAAAAGTAATAGCTGCAAAAATAGTTTGTCATGCAAATTCAGAAGTGAGCTATGGCTCAAGTAGGGTGGATGTTCTTCTTAAATATGGATCAGATTATAAATCATGCCTGATAATAGCAACCTTTCTCTATAGTCAGTCGCTAGCTCAAATTAGAAGTTTGCTTACTTCTCCAAATGAAGTTGAAGACATTTTCGATCATATCATTGGCTCTACAAATGGCTTTATACTTTACGCATATCAATTCGAACAAATAGTCCAGATGTTACTTGATGTGCCATTGGAAACTGCTATCGCTTTAAGAAAAGCTTTTAACAGACGCAAACCCCTAAACGAATACTGTGGTATTGATGACGAAAAATTAGCACAATTTCTAAATGCCTTAGATAAGTATTTGGCTTTTGACTGTGTCTATACTCCCAACTACTCAGGTGCAAGTAACCTTATGCTATATGCAGAACGACAGGTCTAAATTAGTTAAGAGACTGAATAGGCTAAGCAAACTTTATGACATCACCGTGCAAAGTGGTAAGCCATATAGAATCAGCAAATCAAAAAAATTGTTTATCAATGCTCTTGCCAAAGTATCCTCTGAATATCCTATTCTAGAATTTGACTCGTCAACTTACAAAAACATCTTTAATGAATCCGGTAGACTAATTTCCATTATTTCAAAAAAGCGTGAAGCTGTGGAAGCAAAGGAATATGAGACGGCAGCAAGTTTACGTACTATGGAGAAAAAACTTTTACGATCTTTATTAGCAGAAATTGGTGTTAACCCTTCTGATCATTTTTTTATTTACGGCAACAACATTTACAAGATATTCTGAGCAAAGTGTTCTCACTTTTTGTACATAAAACTACCACTACCATACCCACCACCATCATCCTTCCTTATCCATACTCACTTTCTTCATCCACTTTATCCTTTAAAAAAATGTACCCAAAGTGAGTACATAGCTCGATTTCACTTTGGGTACATTTTAAAAGGATGGCGCATTTTCGATCATCTCAAAAATTCAAAAAACTCGGCACTCAAACTGAGTACACTAAAACAGCCCGGCAATTTCTATTGCCAATGCTGGTTTGTGAATTACCGATCGAGGTTCGATCGGTTCGCCATTTGAATTACGTAGAGGGTGATGACTTGCAACTCTTACGCCTTGCTTGTATGCCTTCTTTCTCCCAGGCAATGGTATGCCATTTGGATCGTGCATTTTGTATCGTTTTGTTTCAACATATAAATTCAAAAACTGTGTTGCTGCTGTGGTAGTTCTAATCGGGTTTCCTAGCACGCTAAACTTTGCCCTTTGAATTGCCTGAATAGTTGCAAGAATATCTTCGCTTTGCCAAGCAGAACCTAATGGAAATTGTTGGAAAATCATATCAGCAACTTCTCGTGTGTCAGATTGGCCATCCAATAAAGCCTTTCTGATTTTTACTTTAGACATTGCTGTCTGATAAGCTCTTTTGTATTCCCTTATCGACCTGATTAGATCATTGGCATCTTCCAAAGTAAGCTCTTTACAAAGTTTTGAGTACCTAGCTCGAATTCCCATTTGCCAATCATTACGACCATCCATTAATTCTTCCTTGTAACGTTTATCTTCAAGAAAGATTTCATTCTCTATTGGTCCATCTTCGACCAGCCCTTCAATAAACTGAGTTATCTTCTCCTCTTTCATCAGCTTAAGCAAGGCCAATTGTTCATCATCAACGACATCAATTGCTGATGAATTCGTTATCTCCTCTGGAAGAATTGTCCAATTGTATTGCTTTAGATATTCGTACAATTGATTTGGATTTCTTTTATAAGCAAAGACTTGATTGGTCTGAGTTAAATAATCACAATTCAAGTAGTCGTAATCCAGCACCCATTCTTTCTCGCCAACTGATAAATCATTCAATCCGTGATTCGTACCTATATCATTAACCAATCTTTTTCTCACGTAGTCATTGCCATTCAAGCTTTTCCTATGAATGTCGTCCCAATCAGAATCCTCAAATGTCCTTAGATACTTGTTTGCCAGCTCCATCTGAAATTGAAAGAAGTAATTTTGATCAAACCAATAGGTTAAATCCTGATCCTTTTTTACTGCTTCATTCCAATATAAAAAGACATCACATTGTTTATTATTTCTAGGTCGTGTGACCAATTGTTGCATAAAAGCTCCGTGTATTGGAGAAATGATATGGAACGCTTCAACATTGTCATAAAGGTTAAGAGCTTCGACAAATATTTTCGTGGCAATAATCAATTTACACCCTGGCTTGACCCTACCAATCTCAATCAACTGCTTATATTCCTTTTCACGCTTTTGGTCAGCATTCGCTAGCTGAATCTCATTGTCTGAGAAGCCATTTTTTTTCAGTTGTTGAAGTAACCGACCCAATCCTCTGGTTTCCTGTTTATCATCCATATAAATAACTTGCAATCCCTTATAGTTATTAATTTTGTTGATGAGGGAATTCCATTTGTTATTACTACTATGATAAACAACGGAAAGAGTTTTTAAAGTGTCCTGCTTGTAGGTCACTTTTGCTTTCTTGAAATTTTCTAAAACTGGATGATGACATTTAAGATGTGTTCCGGTCATAAACACTACCTTCCAAAAATGCATGACGTTATCCATTATGTAGTTAAGCTCGTAGTTTCGAAAGTCCTTCGAGGACGACAACACCACATTGTGAAATTCATCAACCACTAAAAAACGGTCGAACATATTGATCTTTCTTCTTAGCTTCATAAAACTTGAATAGGTTGTAACGATAACTAAATCATCGTCACTAACATCCTTTGTTTTCTCGTAGAACATTTTAACACCCTCATTATCAGCAGCCAACTGTTCCAAAGCTCCCTGAGTTGGTACAACTATGAGTCCTTTGGTTTTCGTGCTTAAAAAGTGCCTCGTGAAGGTTGTTGTCTTGCCACTATTGGTTGGGCTATCTAAGATGTATTTACACCATTCATCTCCATCGTAAGCTATTGCAGCTCCGCCAATTAGTGGAAGTTTCTTAAGTGTGTTTAGTTTAGAACCGTATTCCAATTCAAGGTGACGATCATACGTTACTCCCGATAGACAACTATTTTTTAATCTGTCGAAATCAAAAATGTGGTGTTGCTGACTATAAGAGTTATAGAATCTTTCGAATTCACTCTCAATCTTCTCCTTATTGTGTCCTTTGGAAATAATGTAAGCATTATCCTTAAAGAAATTATTCCATGTCCAGTCGATTGCATAGTGTAAACTAATGCCATAATGGTTGAATGCCCAATGGTAATATTTTATAAAACTGTTTAGATGTTCTCCTATCTCTCCTTCATCAATTTTAAGATTCGTTGATGCATTTTTTAATCCCATCCTATGGCAAGACTTTGCGTATTCGTCCAAATCGAATTGACTTGTTTGACCGAGTGAGATTATGGGATTTTCCTTGGTACCTCTATATTTTCTTATTTCATCGGGTATTTCATAAACATCTTCGAATGGTGTGACCTCGACATTAATAATTGCATCATCAGGTATTGACCAATATCTCAACCTTGTCACGTCCTTTAATGGATCAAGTTTAATTCCATGCTCTTGCATGAGTAAATTAATTGCTTCAAAATGTCCAATTAAGTTATCTGTTAATACGGGTACAATTTAGTACTGATTGACACTAATGTCCTTGTTCCAGCGGGATCACTTGAAAGCCTCAGATTAAAAAATCCGAGGCTTTTTGTTTTCGTTTAACAGCATTTCAATTCAGACTTGCTCACTGATTTCAGCTGTGACTTTTCAGCTACGCTTAGGAGCCAAATTATTCACTTGTTTTTTTTTGA
>CANIVF010000043.1 GCA_947470895.1 Bacteroidota bacterium | reverse complement strand
CAGCACCTCATCATCACTTACAGGGAAGGTGCTTTCATCCACCAGTTATCAACGGGTCGTGTCTTTCCGTATCAGGCACCTTTGAACGAGCTCATAAAGAAGTACCCGGTCTATGACGCATTTCTATTAAACGAGAATCTCTTAGTTATCGCCACCTGGGCCCATGGAGTTTTGATTACGGATGTCAAAGGAAACCTAATTGATCACATCACTAGAAACACGGGGCTTATATCGGATTATATATTGGATGTTGAATTGGATTACTTTGGTAAATTGTGGATCGCCACCGATTATGGAGTCTCTGTTGTTAACCTAAAAAAAGCCTGGCCATCCCTTTCGTTGCCACCTCGCCCACTACCTAAAACAATCATCAAGTATTTAGAAATAGACCACGATTCAATCATCTATATACACAAACCAAATGAGTTACTGAGCATTACTAAGCGCCCGAACGACATACGTGTCCATTTTACCACTCCGGGAAATTTATTCACAAAAACACAGCAAGTTCAAACATACCTGGAGGGATATGATACTGCCTGGCGCGTATCGCCCAACCAAGACCATGCAGAATACCTTGAGTTACCGAATGGAGACTATCGGTTTCGGGTAAAATCAATCATCGATAGTGTAGAAACTCAAGAGTATGATATTCGTTTTATCATACATGAACCCTGGTACAGCAACGCATTTGAAGTGGGAGGCAGCATAATCGTGGCTGTTTTAATTAGTGTCATCATCGCATTAATTATAACCTACCGGTTGGAAGCATCTCGAAAAAGGTTAGCCCGTCTGGTTGCTGAAAAAACTCATGAAATTGAAACGCGAGAACACGAGTTGGAGAAAATGAATAAGGCTCTGGTTGAAATTAATTCAGAGCTTGACACCTTCCTCTACCGGTCTTCGCATGACTTAATCTCACCTGTTAAATCCGTTCAGGGATTAATTTCGTTGTTGAAAATATCGAAAGAAAATGAGAACCTTGACATCGAGGCCGATTATCTTATTGGACTGATGGATTCCAGTATGAAGCGATTGGAAAATATCTTATTGGAAATATCCACGTATGTTAAAACCTCCAAGCGCGAGCCCATCAAATCCCAATTCCTGTTGAAAGACCTGATCAACGAAGTATGGGCGGAAGTCGAATTTATGGAAGGCGCCTCGGTTATTGATTTTAAACTAAAAGTAGATGAAGCGTTACAAATCGAAAGTGATCGTAACCGCTGGAAAATGGTGATTAGTAATCTGGTGACAAACGCTATAAAATACAGCGATCAGAAAAAAGAATATCAATTTATAGCCATCTCCGTAAAGGAAGAACATGATCTTATAAACCTGGCCGTAGAAGACAATGGGCAGGGAATTGAAAAACAATATCACTGCCGATTGTTCGAAATGTTTTTTCGCGCCAGCGATACATCTAATGGCACGGGGTTAGGGCTTTTTCTGGTTAAGAAAGTAGTTGAAAGTTTAAAGGGAACGATTACACTTGAATCCGAGTTTCAGGTGAGCACTAAAGTGCAGATTGTTATTCCTACTGTCTATAATGCATAGTCAGCGATTTCATTCTGCGAACTAAAAAGATAACCACCAAACTCAGCAACATCAAAAACGAAACGGTTGATAACGCACTTTTGATTATCGTTAACAAACTGAGGGCAGCAGCCGTACGTGTTGAAAAATCTGGATATGCGTGAAGCATGGAGAAGATTCCAATGTTCTCGGCATAATCAAAAAGTGCAGTCACTATGGGGAAGAACACCATAACGAATATGGGTTTATCAATCCAGGAGAGTTTATATAAAAAATAGGCAAGCATCAGGCTGTAAGTCAATCCAAAAAGAAAAGGATAAATCATATCGACTGGCAATTGGATCTGCATGTATGCATTTCTTCCATCGGCACCTAAAGCATTCAATAAAGTGTGTGCATACCCGGCATCATAACCTGCGGGCATCATATCAAATAAATCCATGCCATGGCTGTAATGCATTACGTGAGGAATGGTGATGAGCAGCATAACAAGATAAACCAGGTTCGTGAACGCAAAAATGATCATCACTCTTTTTCCCTGAATATATTTTTTAAATAAATCTCTCATGAGTATTATCCAGCATTATGATTTCTTTAGCGAGAAAGAAACTTTTGTACCGTTATTCTCCTTGCTTTCAATATAAAATTGCCCGTTGTTTTTAGAAATAAATTCTTTACAGAGCAGGAGCCCCAACCCGGTACCCTTTTCGCCCAGCGTTCCTGGCGTGCTTGATATTTTACTATCATGAATAATCTTTTCTATGACTTCAGGTGCCATGCCTACTCCCTGATCTTCGACACTCACCATGACCTGTGCATCGTCTGTCCATACGTTCACAAAAACCCTGCTTCCTTCCTTTCCAAACTTAATCGCATTGGTTAAGAAATTACGTAGAATAATATGCACCTGATCATGGTCGGCATATACTTGCGTTTCGGGGTGAGGTATAACTTCAATGCTTATTTTTTTTGCCTTCGATTGAGGATTGACAAACTCGATCACCTCATAAACCAGTTTCCTGATGTCGAAGTGGGAAGGATGTGTGACAATACCCTCGCGATGTGTTTCCGTCCATTTCAATACATTATGTAAAATGGTATGCGAATTTTCAACATCTTTTTTTAGCCGTTCAGAAAGCGAATGAAACTCATCGGCTGTCATTTGGCGCTCGCTTAACTGGCTGATGATGAACCGAAGATTGTTGACCGGACCGATCAGATCATGCGATACGATCGTGAGTAATTTATCTTTCGTGCCATTTACCTCTTTCAAGGTGGTTGCCTGATCCTCAATTTGCCTCCGTTGAGCTTCAATAACTTCATTATGTGTGATCAGCTCAGAATTTTTCAACTTAAACATCTGCGTCTCGTGCTCTTTCATCATGTTGACCTTGGTTACTTCAAGTAAATCGGCTTGTGTTTGTCGAAAACGTTGCATTACACCAATTGCTAAAATAAGGCTTAGTGTAAGTACCGAAAAATCTGCCACCAGGTTAAGATTAGCGATGGACCACACGCCAAAATAATTCAATACAATCATGACGATGGCGACCAACGGCACCAGGAAACCAAGTAAAAAATACAACGATGGCTGATAATTTAATTTAAAGTAAGCGATCGAAGCATACCAGGAAATAATCAACGCGACCATCACGTTGTAAAGTAAAATTAAGGTTGAATTAATGGATTCGCTCATGGCAAGTGTGCTGAAACAAACCAGAGAGAGCAGTAGCGCACCATTAAAAATCCGCTTCCAAAAAATAGACTGCTGCCTAATCACAAAGTATGACCTGGCAAACACCAGCAGGGAGAGTGGAGTCAATATGAAAAACACCTGATTGATATAGGGGTTTAAAAAAAAGAAAGGCCAATGATCGCCCCACAGGTAGGTCAAAAAAACCTTATTCACCATCACATAGAACAACATGAGGAACACAGCAAAAAGTAAAAAACCGGTGTCGCGGTTTAACACATAAAAGGCCAGGCTGCAGAGGATAACCATGAGCATGGCTCCGGTTAACCGGAATGAGAGATTCGTGTTTTTCGCTGCTTCAGCTAGTGAATATACTTTGGTTTCCAGTACAATGCCTTTCAAGAGATTAGTTAATTGTTCGGAGGAAGTCACTTTTAAATAAACAAAAGGTTGTTCCTTTGCATATCCAAAACAAAGATATCGTGGATTCTGTGGCACCGATCGCTCCGCAGGAGGCATCAAGGCCCCATTCTTTCCGGCCTGCCATTGAGTATTTTCCTTGAAGTAGATTTCTTTATACTCCGTATCCAGAATATAAAAACAATAAGAGCCCACAGGCACCTCAGCAGGAATAGCCAATTTAATCCAGATGAACGCATCAGCAGATGCTGGTACTTCGGATGAAAACCGGCCTTGAATTGTGGGTGAAGTGATTGTATCTATGGAAAGAAGTTTTGTAGTGTCCACCAGATAGGTGGCATTGCTTGACAACTGAATCGAGAACTGCTTTTCCTGCGGATTGGCTGGCCAGGAAGCTGGTAATGATAGTAGCAATGCAAAAATAACGATACCTAATTTTAAGATTTTCATAGAAACAAATCAAGCAGAATTCAATAAAAGATGACCAACAAACAGGTGCGGCAGTTTGTGCCTGATATGCTTAAATATCTGCCCTATTTAAAACAAGGCAACGCTGAACAATATTTAAGTCGGTTTAGAATCAGGTCACCAACTTCCTCGCGGCAATACCCGGCCTGGCATATTCGTATCGATCAATCAGTTGCGTTGAATAATATGCATCTGTGCCATTGCTGCAAACTGACGCTGCTTTTTCGAGGGAAAGAAAGCCATCCCTCATCAAAATATCATCTTCCAGTTTTACGTGTTGTATCTCTCCGATTACCAAAAACGTGTTGTTTAACGTGATGGGAATAATCTCTTTTAGAGACAACGCATACTTCACCCTGCTTTCTTTCACAAACGGTGCTCTGCTATTTTCAATAAACTCAGGAGTTAAGCCCACCTCTTCAAATTCACTTACCTGATCAGGATATTTAGCACTTGATTGGTGTGCTCGCTCTAAAAAAGCAGGATGGATATGATTGATCGTGTAAACACCCGTTGCCTGAATGTTGGCCAGCGTGTGCGGAGCTGCTTTCGTTGGCCGGTTAATATACCCTACCAGTGCCGGATCAGAACCGATGTGCACAATGCTGCTGAACACTCCCAGGTTGGTTTGCCCTTCGGCATTTACAGTGCCAATCAGACTTAGTGATTTAAAACCTGTGAGACTATTAATAAAATTGGCTCGGTAGAACCGTTCCCAGGATTGAATCGAAAAAGATGAAATGAGGTTCATAAATGGTTAACAAAAAAAGCTCAAAAAGGTTATTTCGCAAGCGATACCATCCTTATAAAATGGGTTGTCCGATGATGGTTTGAAACGTATCTTCCAATAAGTTTTTATCAAATCCATCCATGAAAAGAAAAGTATTTATCCTCATCGCTTTGCTATTGCTGCAAACTTCTGTTTTTGCACAGGAGTCGTTCCGCAGGTGGCGCATCACCAACCAAATACGGCTCGATAAATTCGATCTGGTCTTACCCGAGGTGATGAGGGAAAACAAGATCGATATGTGGATTATCATGAATCGTGAAGGAAACTTTGATCCCTTATATGCGGAACTAGGCGAAGGCTACGTCTTGCACAACGGATACTATATTTTTACCGACACTGGTCTGCCGCGTATTGAACGATCAGTGTTAGGCATTGAAGGCTATCTGCTCGAAGAAACAAAAGCCTACGATTATTTTGGAACTGAAGCTGAGCTAAAAGATTTTGTGGCTAAGCGCGACCCCAAGCGCATTGGATTAAATATGTCGAAAGACATAGGCGGTGCCGATGGTATGTCTTATACAGGCCGGATGGAGTTGGCCGAAATTCTGGGAAAGAAATATGAAACACGATTTGTGTCGGCCGAGAAGCTGGTATCCGATTTCCGCTCGCGGCATGTAGCCAGCGAAATTGCCGTATTCGCAGAGGCAGGAAATTTTTCATACCAGCTTGCCGAACGTGCTCTGTCCAATGAAGTTATTACTCCGGGTGTCACCACCCTGGAAGAGGTGGCGTGGTGGATGAAAGAACAACTGTTTAAAAATAATCTGCAATCATCATTCGGCATGCCCTCCGTTTATGTAACGGGAGTTAAAGGAATTGAAGCCACTTCGAGCGATCGGATCATTCAACGCGGAGATATTCTGATGCTCGATTGGGGTGTCGGGCTCATGAACTTCTATACCGATATGAAACGAATGGCGTATGTGTTGAAGGAAGGTGAAAAGGAAGTTCCGAAAAGTATACAACATGCTTTTGATCAGGCTGTGAAAGTGAGAGAAGTTGTTAAGAGCACGATTAAGCCGGGGATCACTGCAAAACAAAATGAAACCAATATTTTCAAAGCGCTGGCGGATGCTGGCTATGTGAATATCGAGTTTAATAAACCCGGCACCGATCAGAACAAAACCGATGTGGTTATCGGATGCCACTCCGTGGGCGATTGGGGGCATGGCACCGGGCCTTCCATTGCGTTCTTTAATCCTGTACAACTTACTTATGTGGTGAAGCCTACCAACTTACTTTCCATCGAGTTGTTTGCTTACACAGCAATACCCGAATGGGGCAGTAAATTGCGCATACCGCTGGAGGATGATGCTCTTGTTACAGAGCGTGGTGTGGAGTGGGTCTATCCGATCAATCAACGGGTGCAGCTTATTAAGTGATCTACTTAAGCACCAGACTTGGAAAAAATCATCATGCTGTTGAAAAGAAACTGTATGAATCATGTCCGTGACTTCGATATTAATAATAAATACATATCATGACTTTAATCATAAAATATAAGACATGAAGCGCATAGTTTTATTCTGAAATATACGGTTGTTGCCTATCTATTACTTACTTAGATAAACAGGAGATATCTAATGAAAAAGAAAAAAATTGCCAGGCTGGAGGCAATCAAAAAGAAAAAGGTTATTCCTAAAGAAAAGACCACAAAAATTCTGTTGAAGAAAAAAAATAGCGCGGTAAAAAACCCGACATTGAAAAAAAAATCACTTGATTCCATTTTTGCGAACGAAGCAAAATACAAGGCGATCATGGACCACTCTCCGCACGCGATGTTTATTGGCATAGCAAAAGGCGGCTTCATGGAAGCAAACCAGGCAGCCTGCGAAATGTTTGGTTACCGGAAAGATGAATTTAAAAAACTGAACCATGTGCGACTCTTCGTTCATGATGAAATCTTCCTGAAAAAATTAAAAGAACGAAATAAAGGTCTATCGATCAACGGTGAGGTAGGCACAGGCATCAGAAAAAACGGGCATCAATTTCCCTGCGAAATCTATTCCAATACTTTTAAAAACATCGATGGAACCATGCTGAGTATTTCCACCATCGCAGACATTACTGAACGAAAAAAAGCCGAGCAATTACTTACCACCACGAATCAGCTTGCCCGTGTTGGTAGTTGGGAACATGATCTGGTACATAAAAAGATGTATTGGGCGTCCGTAACGAAAGAAATTCACGAGGTTGAGGAAGACTATGTTCCTGACATGAGCTCCGCACTAAAATTCGCAAAGTCAAAAGCGGATCGCGACATGATCAATGAGGCCATCGTAAAAGCCGTTGAAAAAGGCGAGATTATTAATATAGAATTTGAAATCATCACAGCCAAAGGGAATGAACGATGGATAAAACTAACCTGTACGTGCGTACATGAAAATAAACGACCTGTAAGATTAATCGGGGCGATTCAAGATATTACTGCATTAAAATTTTCAGAGCATGAAATAGAAAAATCAAGACAACGGTATAAGTCATTATTCGACAATTCTCCGGATATCATCATATCAACGGAGCTGCAGGGAAGTATCCTGGAAGCTAATCATCGTGCTGCCAACTTGTTGGAGGATCCTATGGATGAATTGATCGGCAAAAGACTTGATTATTTCGCAACACCTGAATCATTAAAGATACTCGAGAAAAATTTTAAAGAAGTTATGATCCTGAAGCCTGTCAATAGCACGGCTGCCATCATCACCGCTAAAGGAAACGAAAAAACACTCTTAACGAGTTTAGCACCCATTACAAATGATAGGCAAATTATTGGGCTCAGTGCTATTGCCAAAGATGTTACCCTTGTCGAAAACTACCAACGGCAGCTGGAGTTTCAAGCCAAGTTGTTAAATACCATTCAGCAGTCTGTCATTGTCGTTAACCATGAAGGCATCATCACCTATTGGAATGATTTCGCCTCCTCGCTGTATGGCTGGACGAGTGACGAAGTGCTGGGTAAACCTATGATCGGCATAGCGGTTCCTGAGTATGGGCAAGCAGAAGCAAAGACGATTATGGAGAAATTATCCCGGGGCGAAACCTGGAGTGGTGAGTTCGTGATGAGAACAAAAAACAATGAACTGTTTATTGCCTACATCTTGAATTCCCCAATTATGGATGAGCAAGGTAACTACAAAGGCACCATAGGGATAAGCAGTGATATAACCAACGAAGCAAACGCACACGCATTCATTCAACTGCAGGCCACCCTGCTGGACAGTGTGGAAGAGGCAGTAATCGCTACCGACCT
The DNA here is from genome assembly GCA_947470895.1 of Bacteroidota bacterium. Taxonomy (GTDB): domain Bacteria; phylum Bacteroidota; class Bacteroidia; order Cytophagales; family Cyclobacteriaceae; genus ELB16-189. The sequence goes on along the minus strand of CANIVF010000043.1, from coordinate 27,498 downwards.
TGATGATAAGTTCATCTATTGGAACAAACATGCCGAAAAAATGTATGGATGGACCAAGGAGGAAGTACTTGGACAGAATACTGTAATCCTTGATTATGAGGATCCCCTGACGCAAGCTGAAATTGTAAAAGCGAAGCTGGCACTCCAGCAAGGAAATAGTTGGTCGGGTGAGTTTAAAGTAAAAAATAAAAATGATCAGGTCTTTCCATTGTTTGCCCTGATGTCACCCGTGATTGACAGTAAGCAGAAGTCCATTGGTATCTTGAGCATTTCACATGACATCACGAAAGAAAAAATAGAAGAAGCAAAAAAAGAAATTGAACGCCTCGATAAAGAAACGTTGATCAATACCACCCAGGATTTTATGTGGAGCATCGATCAGGATTTAAAATTACTGGCGGCTAATCATGCGATGATTGATATGATTAAATCGCAATCGGGAAAAACATTCGAACGAGGAGATTTGTTTAGCTTCAACGGGCACTATCCGGAGGATTATGCGCAGTTTTTTACCGATGTACAAAATCGAGGTCTTGCCGGTGAATCCTTTACAAAGGAATTTAAATCGCCACTCACTGACCGCTGGCATGAAATTACCGTAAGGCCCATCATAAAAGATGGTGATATTATCGGTGTTGCCTGCTATGACAAGAACATTACCCAGCAAAAATACCTGAGCGATAAATTAGAACAACGTGCTCGCGAATTACAGGAATCAAACAACGAACTTGAACGATTTTCTTACGTAGCTTCGCACGACTTGCAGGAACCGCTGCGCATGGTATCCGGTTTTCTTCAACTTCTTGAAAAAGAGTATAAAAGCGAATTGGATGCCACCGCTCAAAAATACATTTACTTTGCCGTAGATGGAGCCATCCGCATGAAGCAGCTCATTGCAGACCTGCTGGAATATTCACGGGCAGGAAACAAGGCGGGTGAATTGGCTGATAACGACATGAATGACGTGGTTGATGAAGTGTTGAACGTTCTTCGCGTAGCGATAAAGGAAGCACAAGCCAGTATCCTATGCAATCCGTTGCCGGTATTACCCAACACCAGACGCACTCAACTGGTGCAACTCTTGCAAAATCTCATCGGTAACGCACTCAAATATCGCGGAAGCAATAAACCAGAAATTTGTATCGATGCAATAGAAAATGAACATGACTGGGTACTGGCTGTGAAAGACAACGGCATTGGCTTTGAAAGCACCAACGCGGAGAGAATCTTCGATGTATTCCAACGGCTGCATAATGCCGATAAATATTCCGGCACAGGCATTGGCCTATCCATTTGTAAAAAAATTGTAGAACGCCATGGTGGAAAAATCTGGGCACGATCAACTCCAGGCACAGGAAGTACTTTTTACTTCAGTATACCGAAAGAATTCCAGGATTAGCCATTTAAAAATCCTCTATGAAATGCGATGTCGATAAGCCGAAAAGTGGACTAGCCGTTCTGCTTTGGTGATGGGGTCGCATGTCGTGTTGTTGTCATATCAACGAGTTTAGATGATGGATGACTTCAAATTGCCACGGTCGTGCGACATCGGCTTGTGAGTAGTCCTTTTATAAAATTATTTTTTCCATGTTCCTAGATAACGACTGCCTCTGTAATGAATTCACGGCAAGGAAAATCATATGACAGATTGATGGGCAGCCCTGAAAAAGTGATTCATTGAACGATGAAGCAGACCTTGCTTCGCAATGGGCGCAATAACAACCGTGCAAAATCCAGACTAAATTAATTACCTTGATACACTAACTACCTCCATCATGAAATACGTTGCTCTCTCTTGCCTCCTCGCATTGCTCTTCACCTCATGCGATACCACCAAAAAACAAACAGTGCCTGCTACAACCCTGGAAACGCGAGTGGATAGCCTCGTACACGTGTACCTCGACAGCGCAAAGATTGCCGGTGTTGCTCTTGCGGTAGTGAAGAATAAGCAACCGCTGTTACTGAAAAGTTATGGCTATGCCGATATCGCATTTGATACCCCGTTGCCCAACAACGCCACGTTTGAAATCGGTTCGGTGACCAAACAATTTACGGGTGCCGCTATGATGCAGCTGGTGGAGCAAGGTAAACTTAACCTCGATGATGACATCACGAAACACATCACTTTCAACACGCGCGGAAAAAAAATAACTGTGCGACAGTTGCTCAGCCACACCTCAGGTATCAAAGGATATACAGAACTTCCCATGTTCGAAAATCTAGCGCAGCAGAAACACAAACGCGACACCCTGTTGCGCATCGTGGAAAAAGAACCCCTTGATTTTGAACCTGGCGAAGCGTTGATTTATAACAACACCGGCTTCTTTATCCTGGGCCTCATCATTGAAAAAGTGAGCGGCCTTTCTTACGAGGCGTATGTAACCAAAAACCTGTTTGAAAAAGCGGGTATGACCAACTCCTACTATGCCAGCGAAAGCAACATCGTCAAGAACAAAGCACGCGGATATCAGATGGGAGAAAAAGGTCTGGAGATTGCCTCCTACCTCGACCACACCTGGCCGTATGCTGCAGGATCGCTTAGCTCCAACGTGGAAGACCTTGCTAAGTGGAACACTGCCCTACACCATGGACAGATTTTAAACGCTGCCAACTACAAAGAATTTATTACACCTGTTTCCCTCAACGATGGCACATTAACACATTATGCAAAAGGAATCACGGTAACGGAATCACATGGACGTAGAAAACTGGAACATGGTGGTGGCATCTTCGGATACCTCTCTGAAAATGCCTACTATCCGGATGATTCACTCAGTATTGTGGTATTGATTAATACAGCAGGCCCTGTAAGTCCGAGTGAAATAGGCGACAGGATTGCAGATTGGATATTTGGAAAAACGTCAGGCAATACATCTGGCTTCACGGGTGACGCCACCAGATTCACTGGCACTTTTAAAGGTCGTGGGCGCGGCACCGATCTATCCGTTATCATTGAACATAAAGGCAACATACTTACTGCACGAAATGGTGAAGATAAGCCCGATACGCTGAAGTTTGTAAAAGATAACACCTGGAGCAATGGTTCTGCATCTTATAAATTCAGTGGCGAGGATAAGCTTAATCAATTAAGGATTGATCATGTGTATGGGTGCTACGTGTTGAAGAAGTAGGTTGAAAATCAATTCCCGAAGTAGTGTCTGGATGGATAAATCCTTGAAGAAACAACGAATTTAACAGGTCAACCTCAACAATCTAATTTTCCTTCATATAGAGTGACATCACATACTTATTTTAAAAACTGCACTTGCCAATTCAGCAGTGCCTTTTTTGCCAGAAAACTTCGTTGCGCAAATGTCTGGTGGATAATAATCATGGCTTCGGTGAACAATGCCAAAGCCTCATTACCGAAGCCGCGCTTGATGATGAAATAATTCAACTTCTCGTTGACATCGGTAGAAAGTTTACGCTTCTGATCAGCCGTAATGAGGTCATCTGTCGTTGATGGTTCCAGTAGTTTTCGAATCAAGTTTTTGATTGGTTTTTGATTGGTTTTTCATTTAGTTTCAGTTTATTGTCTGTATCGTAGGCACCAACATACGGTAGTATTGCGCGAGCAACTATGAACTGTCATACCGGACGAGGAAGGAGATCCGGCATCCCGTTGAAGTGAAATGCACACGTGTCAATGAAAAGCATCGACTTCGATTTACGGGATTCCAGGTCGCGCAGATTGTTGATGAGCATCTGTGCTGTGTTACTGTCTTCATTTTTTTAATGACAAGCGTGTTGCTTGCCCGGAATGACAACGACTTGGAAAGATAGGCTTTGGATATCGTGGGCACCAACCTATGGTAGTGTTGCACGCGCAACCATAAAATGTCGAACCTTTTTAATAGTCCAAGGTTTTAATACTGGGTTTATGTAAAGGAAAAAATCATGCCGTACCGAAATATAATTTGAGTCTCACCCGAATTGGCGCAGATTTTCGAATGATAATTTTAGAGACCGTATTGAAATACGTTATCATAAGATCATCATAACCCACCGCCTGTTTTTTAAATCATCTCTGATTATTAAATTTGAAGAATAACCACCCAACGCAATGCGAAACTTCTACCCATGGGCGATCACTTTTTTATTCTCCCTTACTAATATCCTATCATATTCTCAAAACGAATGGAAGCAAGTCAGCCATGGATTCTATGGAGGACAAGTCTTATCTCTTGCCAGTGTCAGTGAAACAATTTTTGCCGGCACAGTAGGTGGGCTGTATCGTTCCACGGACAATGGGAATACCTGGACTCGATTACAGGAAGGACTAGACGGTAAGAGTGTAAATTCATTAGTGTCGGTATCATCCACGTTATACATGGCACTCAATGGAGGTGGCACATATTTGACTGTCGATCTGGGAGAAACCTGGCAGCTAATTAACATTCCAGAATCAAAAACAATTGTAGCAATGGAGGTCATTGGAAGTACTATTTATGCGCTTTCTAATAGCGGTGCTTTATTTAGTATCTCCCATGGAACTATTAATGCGACAGAAATTAATACTGGCCTGGAAGGTGTAAGTTCAATCACCTCTAGTGGCTCAACGCTATTTCTTGGCACCGTGACCAATGGGTTGTATTCTTCGGCTAACGCAGGAAGTAGCTGGACTAAGATTATCAGTGATCCGATCATTAATGATGTTTACGCACTGGATAGCGAAGGGGCATTGGTTATAGCATGGACTAACGCTGGCATGTTATCATCAACCAATGGTGGTGGCTTCTGGAAAAGTATGAATTATAATAAGACCGCCAAGATTCTCGGTACAATCAATGATTTTCTTCTGGCGGGCACCAGCGATGATGTTAGTATCAGCTATGATAATGGATTCTCCTGGACCGATCTGCCAAACCTGCCGGCTATGACCTGCATTACCAGCAACACAGCCGGAACTTACGTTGGAACTATGTCAGGAATCTATCGTTCGTTGGATTCAGGCGCCACCTGGGAGGAGACCAATACGGGAATCATCAGTGGAAACATCCGATCCATGGCAATACTTAATAATAAACTTTACGCCTCCCATTTCAATATGATCTATCGCTCCAGCGACTGGGGCAATTCATGGGAAAAATTAAACACTTATTTTCCTTACGGTCAGGGGGTATTGTGTTTGAAGGCAATTGGCTCAAATATCCTGGCAGGTACCGAACAAGGAACATTTATTTCTTCTGATGAAGGTGAAACGTGGACGATGATTAATTCGTCTGGTGCAACTAGTTTTGCACAACATGGAAATGATGTTTATTCCAGTTTCTATTCAGGCATCTTAATCTCAAAAGATAATGGACTCAACTGGAATTCATTTTCCGATATCCGGTTTGCCAATACCATGGCTATTTTAGAAAATGATCTGTATGTGGCCAATGACAAACTCCAACGCATCTCTCTTGGTGGTGCGAATCAAACACCTGTGGTATTAACAGCACCTCAAAATATCAGTTCATTGACCAGTATTGGTAATAAACTTTTCTGCGGATCTAATGTTGGTGTTTTTGAATCGATTAATAAAGGGGAGACGTGGACATCTCTCAACAATTCACTATCTGGAAACTATTTCGTTGATGCCTTGACTTCCTTTGACCAGTATCTATACTTATCCAGGCCAGGCGAAGGTGTTGATTATTCCAGAAATAACAGCGGCTTCTGGAATTTTTATAGTGATGGTTTTCCATCAAAAATTTATCTGAAGAACGATATTTCAGAACTGGCCGTCCTTGGTGGTAAGTTATATGCGGGAACTACAAATGCTGCAGTTTGGTCGATCTGCCCACTCTTTACACCACCCATCATAACCGCTACAAATATTTTAACCGAAACCCCTACTCTTACCAGTAGTTGGGCAAGCGGTAATCAGTGGTTTTTAAACGGAGCTGCCATTGCTGGTGCAACCGGTCATTTTATCACTGTTAATGAATCAGGAGTTTATCACGTTGAACTAACTACTCCTGCCGGTTGTCAGAGTCCGCCATCAGCCGATTTGGATGTGGTTATTGTTGGTGACGTTTCGCCATTAGAAGATTCAAGGTTGAACATTTATCCAAATCCTGCCACTCAACAATTGAATATCAATTTGAATAATTTTGAAAACGATCAACCCGTTAAGATTGAAATTTTCGATATGCTTGGTAAGTCGCTAGTAAAATTGAACGGATATGGAGGAGAATCCATCTCGCTTGAAACCGTTGATTATCCATCAGGTATGTATTTGATCCGGTGCGGTATTGCAGGTTCCTTTTATACTTCGCGCTTCACAACTCAGCGCTAGCGCACTTACTAAATAATAGCCATCAAATACCAAACCAGATTATAGTAAGGCAATCACAAAAAAATCATTGTATTCATACCCGTACGGTTCGTTCTAATAAGCCATTCAATAACGGTCTTGAGCACTCTTTTCATGTAAGTCTTCTAAAAGGTCCTTTACAAAGAGCCAATTAAGCGGCCATTCACAACGCATGAAACCATGAGATCGGCCTTCACATGATCTGGCACAGCCACGGAACATTGTTAGAATGATTACATTTTTAATTTAATGAGTTGTTGGTGAAGAACAAGCTGACTGAGAACTGGAATTTTGAAATTTATACTATTCAGATTAGCTCAAAAGCAAAGAAATATTTTTGTGTTTTTGCATTCTCGGTCAGCCTGAAGCACAACGTCAACAGCAAAAGAGATCCAATATCTCACTGTTGCTCCGGATGTTCATCGTGTTAAAGCATTGGCGAGTTCTACCCTCACCGGATGGATAATCAAAAACTTGCCGTTTGGTGTTCTGGCGATAGCTCCTGGCTGCTACCTGCTTTATCGATCTTATCAAGCTCAACATAAATTTCGGATGAAGGGGATTAAGTGATACGCAAAAACAAAATCGAACGATGGGATGTTCAACCAAGCACAATTTGCAGAGTGTGTCAGGTCGTAAGACCTGGCGACAGTAGAAAGACGATCCTCACCCTCATAGGCCATTGTTGCACGCGCAACTACGAAATGTCATACCGGACGAGGAACGAGATCCGGTATCCCGTTGAAGTGAAATGCACACGTGTCGATGAAATGCATCGACTTCGATTTACGGGATTCCAGGTCGCGCAGATTGTCGATGAGCATGGGTGGTTTGTTACTCCTTCACTTTTTTAATGACGAGTGTGTTGCTTGCCCGGAATGACAACGACCTGGAGAGATAGGCTGTGTGTCAGGTGGTAAGACCACACACCAGTAGAAAGACCTGACACCAAATAAAAATGCGTTGAGTTATTGGTGATGAACAGTAACCAGAACACCTTCAACGGAAAAGGGAAAGCTTTTTTTTTGTATTTATGCAAATCTGAAAATTAAGATTTTAGCGCACGGTCATGAAAACTACTTTTTTGTTTATTGGAACTACCGCATCATGAGCCTATTGTGCAACACATTAAAAGATTTACTGCTCGGAAACAGAGGCCAGCACCTCTCCTATTCTGCTTTTAAGCTGGCCATACTCACGGGTCAACTCAGTTTGCTGGCCTTTGTGGTAAACATAGGCTACATTCTTTTTGATCTATACCATGAAATCTATCACTCGTGGCCCGCGCTGTCATGTTCTGCCGTGCTATCGCTGGCCAGCTTCTTATTAAATAAACGAGGGAATTATTTCCCTGCCAAGATAACCCTACTGCTTTCTACTAACCTCACCATTTTTATTTTCTCCTCTATCGAACCCGTTGAAACCGGTCATTCGTTGTTTATTATCTGTGCTCTGGGGGCCATCTGCACATTAGGCTTTGAGCAAAAGAAGACGGCTATTTTTTTCGTTTCATTGTCGCTGGTGCTGTTCATTCTTTCCATGGTGGTTGATCTGGATCTTTTTACCCGCAAACAATTCTCATCAGACTACATACGGTTGGGTATGACTATTAATTTTATCGTCACGTTTGCATTGGCCATACTGATCTTCTATTTCCTGGTAAGCCTGAATTATTATTCCGAACGTGCCTTGCGTGAAAATGAAAAGAGCCTGCATGATAAAAATGTGGAGCTTGTAAAAGTAAATAAAGAACTTGACCGTTTTGTATACAGTGCCGCGCACGATTTACGGTCGCCAATCACTTCAGTCCGGGGTTTGATTACTCTGGTGAAGATTAGCCAAAACCCAAACGCAAAAAACTCTTATATTGACATGATGGACACGCAATTGATCAATCTGAATAAGTTTATTGATGAAATTGTGCTCTACTCCAGAAACACCAGGGTAGCGGTAAAAACGGATACCATCAATCTGAAAAAAATGGTCAGCGAAATTCTTACAAGCCTTCAGTTTTATCCCGGATCAGAAAAAGTATGTGTGGAGGTGAACATAGCCGAAGATGAAACCCTGCAAAGCGACCCAACCCGGGTTCGGATTGTGCTGGCCAATTTAATCTCCAACGCATTCAAATATTCGAATCACACCTACGACAACGCATTCATTAAAATATCCTCAATAAAAACTCCCACGCATATCGAGATCTCTGTTGAGGATAATGGCACCGGCATTGAGGAACAATATCTCGACCAAATATTCGATATGTTCTTTCAGGCCAACGACAAATCGGAAGGCTCTGGTCTGGGCTTGTATATTGTGAAAGAAACACTGGAGAAAATTCAGGGACAAATCCGTGTGCAATCCGAATGCCGAAAAGGAACTGAGTTTTTGGTGACCTTGCCCTGGGAAATTAAAGAGGTAACTGATAAGTAAAATGTGTCAGGTCGGAAGACCTAATACAAAGGCGAGCACACTCAACTATGAAAGGTCATACCGGACGAGGAACAAGATCCGGTATCCGGTTGAAGCGAAATGCCGACCTATCGATGAAAAGCATGGGCTTCGTTTCACTGGATTCCGGGTCGCGCCAGATTGTTGATGAAAATGTATGGTTTGGTATTCCTTCATCTTTTTTAATCGCGAGCGTTTTACTTGCCCGGAATGACAACGACTTGGTGAGATGGGAAGTGTGTCAGATTGTAAGACCTGACACCAAAGCAAATGCTGATCTGATTATCAACAACGAGTCAGTTTCAAAAGATTTGTTGGAGAAGAACTCCAACAAAGGCGAGGGAATGTTATTAGAACGATGAGATTCTGATTTACCAGACAAGGATAAAAAACGTTACCTTGGAATTTACTTTTACCCTATGGCATCAGCATCATGTTAAGAACTTATTGCCTGAACCATTTTTTGCCGCGCACCAACTTTATTTTTATCATCCTGTTGTTTGGTGCCTGCACAAGCAACACCAATAAATCCGCTGAAGACGCAGACCATGAAGCAGCCGCACAGCACGCAACTCGCCCGGCCAGGAATATATTAAGCGCTGCTGAATTCATTCAATTGTCGGCCTGTGATGACCTGCCCTGTGTACAAGTATTCATGAAAGACTTCCGTGCTGATTTTGTTCATGCCTATCCTGGAGAGTTCGGAAACCTTAACCGGTTGATCGTTACCGATACCATTGGCGCCAGCCTCGAGATTCCCATGTCTACGTTATATGTTACCATTGATCCGGGTGTCGTTTGGCGCATAGCCCACACCGTGCATCATAAAGCCTTGAGCGATCTGCTGCTGCAAGAATTTGCCGATCAAAAGTTCGTTTTATACGATTCGCTTTACAGTAAAAAAATTAAAGGATACAACTATCATTACCAATCCGAACAGTATCCGGGTTTGGTTTTATCTTACCTCAAAACCTTTGAACCCTGGCATAAAAGAGGCTTGTATTATACCGTTACATGGCCTTGTTATGTTTTTGAATTAAATGACGTGGAGTAATACCAATCTGGCTGAGCAACCTCAGCGTATGGCATGCATGGGTGCAATTTGCTATAGACCAATGTAACGTGAACGATGGTGGTGGGGTCAGGCGACCCACACCAACGAAGGGAATTTACAGAGACACATCAAGCATAAATTGGGTCAGCTCGTAAGACCTGACACCAGAGCAATACACGCCTCCAAAGCAACACCGACCACGAACAAAAAAATAGCCTGCGGGCGAAACAAAATCTAACACCCCATACAACCCCGCAGGGGTGAAATTTAAAGAGCACCGGGTGTTAACCCGGGGCGAACAAAGAAAAAATCAAACCGCGTCAAAGGAAAATTTAAGATCGAGCCGCACACGCGTTGGCGCGGAATAACGAAATGATGATCGAACGATGTATTCAAAAAAATCAAACCAATGTGTGTTCATTCTCCATTGATCCGAATTCATATGTAAAGTTTAAGATTCCAAGTTTTGGGGTTGATCCGGTAGTAACACCTATTGTCAACTATCCATTGCCAATTGTCCATTGATCCCCTATCTTGAAAGCCAACTTCAATAATCACATTGCCATGCAAATATTTTCATGCTGTTCTTTAAGATCGACTTCACTGATTGTTCTATTTCTGTTTGTTGCTGGCACATCGCTGCTGGCACAAACCATTCCCTTGCCGGAACATCCGCGTCCGGATTTTGAACGCGCCCAGTGGCAAAACCTGAATGGGGTATGGCAGTTTGAATTTGATTCGCTCGATCAGGGCATCACCAAAAAATGGAATGAAGGAAGTGCTGCCTTTGCACATAAAATTACAGTACCGTTTCCATGGGGATCACCGTTATCGGGGGTGAAAGATAAAGCGGATATTGCGTGGTATAAAAGAGACATCACGATCAGCCCCGAGTGGAAGAACAAAAGAACCTTCTTAACCATCGGTGCTTCCGATTGGGAAACCACCGTGTGGCTGGATGGAAAATTACTGGGCACGCATCGGGGTGGATATACTCCCTTCTCCTTTGAAATAACTGATCATGTGAAGTTTCGTCAGGCACAAAAATTAATCGTGCGGGTGGATGACAAGCGTAGGGATTTTACGCTTTACGGAAAGCAGGGCTATGGCAACGCGCGCGGCATCTGGCAAACCATCTACGCAGAAGCACGTGGCAACGATTATGTCGATGCGGTTCACTTCACGCCCGACATCGATAAAAATCAAGTTACCATAACTACGTACTTGCCCACCGAGGCAAAAGCCGATACCAAACTATCGGTATCGATTAAAACATCGTCATCACCTATTACCCGAGATGTCATCGTTCCGAAAGGAAAAGATAAATTCATTTTCTCTATGGCCATTCCGCAAGCGCACTTGTGGTCTTTAGAAGATCCTTACCTCTACGAAGCCGAAGTGAAACTGGGTGATGATGCCGTGAAGACTTATTTCGGCATGCGCAAAATTTCCGTAGTGAACCTTCCGGGAACAGAATTCCCTTATGTGGCCATCAACGACAAACCCATTTATCTTCAGCTTACGCTGGATCAATCGTATCATCCCGAAGGATTCTATACGTTTCCCAGCGATGACTTCATCCGCAAAGAAATAGAACTTGCCAAGTCGATCGGGTTGAATGGTATCCGTCCGCACATCAAATCAGAAATACCCCGCAAATTATATTGGGCGGATAAGTTAGGCGTGCTGGTGATGGCCGACTTACCCAACAGCTGGGGCGACCCTGATGCGAAGATGCAGCAAGAAGCAGAAAATACGTTTCGCGATATGGTGAAGCGCGACTTCAACCACCCTGCCATTTTCTCGTGGATTTTATTCAATGAAACCTGGGGACTGAGCACGCATGTGGAAGTAGAGGGAAAGCGTGAAGGCAAGTACTTGCCAGAAACACAAATGTGGGTGGCGTCTATGTATTACCTCGCGAAATCATTAGACCAAACACGCCTTGCCGAAGACAATTCCATTTGCTGTGGTGCTGGTCATACGCAAACCGATATTAATTCCTTCCACGATTACCTTCCGGGATGGGAATGGGAAGAACACTTAAAGAAATTAACAGAGAGTTCCTTTGAAGGCAGCACGTTTCAGTTTGAAGCCGGCTTCAAACAAGGCAGGCAACCGAAAATCAATTCCGAGTGCGGCAACGTGTGGGGATATGATGGCAGCACCGGTGATGTGGACTGGAGCTGGGATTATCATCGCATGCTGAATACCTTCAGAAAATATCCGGAAGTAGCAGGATGGCTCTACACCGAACATCACGATGTGATTAACGAATGGAATGGCTACTGGCGTTTTGATCGCACCAATAAATTCACCGGCATGGAAGAGCTGATGCCCGGCATGAAACTCAACGACCTGCATGCTGCCGTATATCTTTCTACCGGCAACGATATTTCCAAAACCACGAAAGGCGGAGAAAGCATCAAAGTACCTCTTTATCTTTCTTCGATGGCCGGAACGGATTATGGAAAGCAGTTGAAACTTTCCTTCCAGATGAAACACACCAACGCCATTGGTGAAACTTCTCTGGTTACGATGGGTTCGAAGCTGATCGACTATAAACCTTACTTGCAGAAAGAACTCGAATCGCTATCCATCGAAATGCCAGCGACCAGCGGCCTGGCCATACTCACCTTTCAATTGGAAGATTTGAAAGGCACCGTGTTGCATCACAACTTCATGCACTTCGAAGTGATCTCCGAAAGCAAACTCCCCAAGACCGAAATAATGTCAGTAGCACCGGCTTCATTCTCTAACGCCACCTGGAGTGGAAAACAGTGGAATGTATTGGACGGTCTCAAAGTAAATGGAACAGGCAAAGGATCTTTTGAATACACATTCAAACTGGATAAGTCCACCAACGTGAATGTCAAAGAAGCCTACTTCCTCATCGAAGTTTCCGCTAAAGAATTGTTCGTGAAAGACCTCGACAAAAAAGAAAAGATCGATGTGGATTTCATGCTGGGTGGTCTCGCTTCTCCGAGTGGCAATCCCAATTCCTACCCTATGACGGATGAAACGTTGTTCCCTTCTAAAATCTCCATCACCTTTAATGGAGAACCTGCATTGACAACAACGTTGGCTGATGATCCTGCTGATCATCGTGGTGTATTGTCGTGGCATCATCAGTTGAAAGACCGTAAGTTGAGAGAAGCCGGATCGTATGGTTATCTTATCAAAGTTCCTGTGTCGAAAAAGCTATTAAAGGCCGCGGTTGAAAAAGGTGAACTGGTGATCCGATTAAAAACCGAAGGAGATGGAGGTATTGCGGTGTATGGTAAATCGTTTGGACGGTATCCGGTGGATCCTTCGGTGGTGTTGAAGTATTAGGGAAAGGCTAATGTAGAAAGTTCAAGATTCAAAGTTTAAAAATCCGGGTAAGGCTATCCATTCCAGGCTTCATGGCAGCACCAACTCGTTTCAATTGCAAAGATGGATGAGTTATTCATGGAGTCTGTTGACTTTTATCAGGTTGATAATGGCCACCTGCAATAAACATGTGGCCTCTTTATTTTACGATGAGATCGGGAACCTGCTGAGCACGTTCCCAATCTCATCGGCAATCAATAGCGCCAGCAGAAGGTTGATTAAAGTGATGATGTTGTTTGGCGCGAAACTCAGATGCAATCGAATAGAGGTAAGGCTTCTCCGGGCCAAAATCGTCTACGGCCAGCAAATTCAGGTATCGACAAACCAAAAATTTATTCCTGATTATCAACCATTTAAATCACCGCCATTAAAAATTCACCAATTTTACTAAACACTGTTTAGTAAAATTCCGTTGATTTGCTCACATCATGGGTGTAACTGAAAGAAAAGAACGCCATAAGGAGGATCTTAAAAAAGATATCCTCACCGCTGCCAAAGAGCTTTTTACTCAAAAAGGCTATGAGTCAACATCCATTCGCGCCATTGCGGAAAAAATTGAATATTCACCGGCCACCATTTATCTCTATTACAAAGACAAGAACGAAATCGTACATGCCTTGCACCAGGATGGCTTCCGGTTGCTGGTAAGTCATTTCGAAGTACTCAATACCGTCAGTAACCCTTTTGAACGATTAAAGGCCATGGGCCGTGCATACATTCATTTTGCTATGCAAAACCCTGATATCTACCAGCTTCTGTTTGTGATGAAGGAACCACTGGAGCATGTAGCCAACTGCTTCGAAGACTGGCACGAAGGAGACCGGGCCTTTGACATCCTGCTAAAAACCGTTTCCGAGTGCCAGGGGATCGGCTACTTTAAAGGACTTGATGCCACCATGCTCTCTTTCTCGATCTGGAGCACGATGCACGGCATGTGTACCCTCAGAATCACCGGTCATCTGGGCCATGTAGCCATCGCCAGAGCAAACCAACTGGACCTGGATCATTTGATTGGCGCAGCTTATGAAACGTATGTGGCCACCCTGGAGAATTTAACAACTTAAAATTTTTTACGCTAGCGCTTAACACTGTTTAGTATGAGAACACCATTAATAAAAATCCTTGCAATAGTTACGCTGATCAGTCTTTTGCTGGTGAATCAGGCCCATCCTCAGTCTGTGATCAATGAGTACATAGACCTTGGTTTGAAAAACAACATCGTGCTTCAGCAAAAGAGTATCAGTCTTGAAAAGGCCATGCTCGCGCTGAAAATTGCAAATGGAATGTTCTCCCCTTCTCTTAATCTTTTGGGAAACTACACCAATGGTAACGGTGGACGAAGCATTTCTTTTCCGGTAGGTGACTTGCTCAATCCGGTGTACAGCACACTGAATCAACTCACCAGCAGTTCCAATTTTCCTCAAATTGAAAATGTAAATCAAAACTTCTTCCCAAAAGATTTCTATGATGTGCGTGCCCGCGTGTCTATGCCTATTTTCAATTCTGATTTAATCTATAATCGTAAAATCCGCGAACAGCAAACGCTGCTTCAGGAATTTGAAGTAACGATCTATAAACGTGAACTCGTGCGCAACATTAAAGTAGCGTACTTCAACTACCTCAGTGCACGCGAAGGAGTATCGATTTATCAAAGCGCGCTCACCCGCGCTATGGAAGGCAAGCGTGTGAACGAATCGCTGCTTGCCAACGGAAAAGGATTGCCTGCCTATGTACTTCGCTCTGAAAGTGAAATTGAAAATATCAAAGCTCAACTTTCCGATGCTGAACGCCAGGTTGAAAATGCACAACTCTACCTTAATTTCTTGTTAAACCGAAATCCAGATGAGGTGATAAATACCAGCTATTCTGCCGAAGAAGATTTATTACATGCATCATCGCTCATTCAAGAACCTGTGTCAGTACAAAAGCGGGAAGAACTGATGCAACTCCAAACCCTGCAAGGCATGAATGAAAATATGCTCAACATGAGCAAACTGTTCTGGTCTCCCCGGATCAGTGGCTTTTTCGATATGGGTGCCCAGGCGGAACGCATGCGTTATAACAGCAACGCCAACTACTACCTGATGGGAATGCAATTGGATATACCCCTCTTTGCCGGGTTCACCAACCGCCACAAGATTTCACAATCGCGATTGGAAATCAAGAACACCGAGCTCTCGGTTCAACAGGTAAATCGCCAGCTGAACATGAACACACAAATCGCTAAGAATTCGTTGGTGAGTGCCTATCAAAATTACCTCTCGGCACAAAAGCAACTCGAAGCTGCACAAAGTTATCAGCGCCTCATTGAGAAAGGATATAAAGAAGGCGTAAATACATTCATCGAAGCGGTCGATGCACGGAATCAACTCACCAGTGCACAACTGCTGGTAACACTGAACCAATATCGGGTGCTGATGGCGGAAGCTGGGTTGGAGAGGGAGACGGCTGGGTTTGAGCTGGGGGGAAGTGGGAAGTAGAGAAAAAGTTCAAAGGTTCAAAGCAGAAAGTTTAAAGAGTTAGTGGATTTTAATAGACATAAAAATCAAGTATTTCAATATGAAAGCAGCATCTCTCCTATTCATTTTGTCGGCAGCTTTGCTTTTGCAATCGTGCGGCCGTGGTGATGAAAAAAAAGAAACTACTCAACGGGCCACTGACGTTGTTCCTGTTCGTGTGATGAATATCTCACGGCAAGAGTTGAAGCTGGTGATTCAAACATCAGGACTGTTTACTACGGATGACGAAACGTATCTGGCCTTTAAAACCGGTGGCATCATTCAAAAAATGTATGTGAAAGAAGGAGATGCCATCCGCAAAGGTCAACTGCTGGCAACGCTTAATCTCACCGAGATCGAAGCACAGGTGGCACAGGCCCGTTTGTCGCTCGAAAAAGCAATACGCGATTTTAATCGTGTTCAAAATCTTTATAAAGACAGTGTAGCCACGCTGGAGCAATTTCAAAATGCGCGCACCGGCATGGATGTAGCCTCCCGGCAGCTTGAAGCGGCTAACTTCAATCGGTCGTACTCAGAAATACGAGCCGTGAATAATGGCTTTGTCTTGCGCAAGATTGCCAACGAAGGTCAGGTGATTTCTTCTGGCTCAACGGTATTTCAAACGAATGGCGCAGGGGAAGGTAAGTGGATGCTGAGAACCGGAGTAAGTGATCGTGAATGGGCTATGATTAAAGTAGGCGATCATGCAAGGGTAACCACCGATGCTCTGCCCGGTAAAAAATTTGAGGCCAGCGTCACACGCAAATCAGAAGGCACCGATGCCATGAATGGATCATTCGCTATCGAAATAACGCTGAAATCGCCAGGCCTCGGCTTAGCGAGTGGTTTGTTTGGCAAGGCTACTATTCAAGGATCGCGCCAGCAACAAGGATGGAAAATTCCCTATGATGCGTTACTGGATGGTGATGCTCAATCGGGTTATGTGTTTGTAACCGATGATCAAAAAACAGCCTATAAAATTCCTGTGGTGGTAGGAGGTATTGAAAGAGATCACGTGATTATTACAGGCGGACTTGAAAACGTGAAGACGATCATCATCAGCGGCAGCGCCTATTTGAAAGATAACACGGGGATTAAAATTATTGAATAGACGGAAGATGTAAGAAGCAAGACTTAAGACCATACTGCCATGAAAATATCCGAATACGCTGTCAAGAATTATCAGTTCACTATGGTGATCTTCCTGATGATTATTGCGTTGGGCATCACCACCATAGTGAATATGCCGCGCGCGGAAGATCCTGAATTGAATCCTCCCCAATATCCCATCGTAGTGGTTTATCCGGGCACGAGCCCTAAGGATATGGAAGAACTCGTGGCCGAACCACTCGAACGAAAAATTTCAGAACTCGAAAACATAAAGCAAATCAAGACTTCCATCAGCGATGGTGTAGCTGTATTGATGGTGGACTATAACTATGAGAGTGATGTGGATGAGAAATATTCTGAACTGGTGCGTGAAGTTAATGCCCTGCGTGGCGAGTTACCTCAGAATATTGCCAGCATAGAAGTGCGCAAAATAACGCCCACCGATGTCAATGTAATCCAATTGGCATTGGTGTCAGAAAATGCATCGCGCGATAAGATGGAATACTATGCCAAAGACCTTCGGGATCAATTGGAGAAAATCAAACCGCTGAAAAGAATAAAAATTCACGGCTTGCCCAATCGCATTGTGCGCATCGACTTACAATTAGAGAAGATGGCTCAGATGCGCATCCCGCTTGATGCGGTGATTGGAAGCCTGCAAAGTGAAATCGCGAACATACCCGGTGGCCATTTAAATGCCGGAACAAAATCATTCAACATTAAAACGAGTGGCAACTACGCCAACATGAATGAAATCAAAAACACCATCGTGTATTCCAATAACAATAAGAACACGATGCTGGGCGATATTGCTGCCGTGTATAATACCTATGAAGAAGAAAGGCACATCACGCGGCTCAATGGCTATCGCAGTGTGTTCGTTACGGCTGCACAAAAGCAAGGAGAAAACATTACGAAAACGCAAAAGCTTTACTTGCCGGTGATCGAACAGTTCAAACAAAAATTACCAGCCAATATTGATTTAGTGCATCACTTCGATCAGGCACACAACGTGAACAAACGCCTGAGCGGTTTAGGCGTTGATTTTATCATCGCGATTTTACTGGTCGCGATTACCCTGCTGCCATTAGGCCAACGGGCTGCCATCATTGTCATGATATCCATTCCTCTTTCACTGGCCATAGGCATTGTGCTGATGAATGCGTTGGGATATAGTTTAAATCAACTAAGCATTGTAGGATTAGTCGTTGCGCTCGGTCTTCTGGTAGACGATAGTATTGTGGTGGTTGAAAACATTGAACGCTGGATGCGCGATGGCCACTCGCGACTGGAAGCCACGCTCAAAGCTACTCAACAGATTGGTTTAGCTGTGGTGGGTTGCACGGCCACGTTGATCATTGCTTTTCTTCCCTTGGTATTTTTGCCGGAAGGTTCCGGTGAATTCATTCGCAGCCTGCCGATGGGTGTGATCACTTCGGTACTTGCTTCTATGGTGGTGTCACTTACGATCATTCCATTCTTATCCAGTCGTTTGTTAAAGGAAAACCACGGACATCCGGATGGAAACATCTTCATGCGTGGCTTGAAAAAAATCATTCATGGCAGTTATTCAAAACTACTCGACAAGGCATTGGCACAACCGTGGTGGACGATTGCCGTAGCCGCAGTTATTTTTCTTGGCTCATTACAATTGTTTCCGGTCATTGGCTTCAGTCTTTTTCCAGCCAGTGAGAAACCACAGTTCCTGGTTGAAATCACGACACCGTTGCAATCCAACCTAAGTTATACAGACAGCATTACACGCCAGGTAGAAAAAGAGTTGAGTCAACATGCGGAAATTGTTCACTTTGCTACCAACGTTGGCAAGGGCAATCCACGCATCTACTATAATGTGATTCCGGAGAATGAGCGTACTGACTTTACCCAAATCCTCGTGCAGTTGGATGAACAAACTTCTACGCTGGAAAAACTCACCCTCATTGAAGCGTTGCGGGCCAAATGGAATCCCTACCCTGGTGCTAAAGTGGAGGTGAAAAACTTTGAGCAAGGGCCGCCCATCAATGCTCCGCTCGAAGTGCGCATCTTTGGCGATAACCTGGACTCACTCCGATCGCTGGCATCCCGCGTGGAGAACCTGTTTCAACAAACTGAGGGCACGATTTACATTAACAATCCGGTAGCGCATTTAAAATCCGATATCAAAGTTGATATCAACAAAGACAAAGCTCAAATGCTGGGTGTGCCTACCGTTACCATTGATCGCACCGTTCGCTTAGCCATTGCCGGACTCAACATTGGAAAGTTTTCCGATGAAAATGGTGACGATGTAAAAATTCTATTGACAAAAGGCAATACCGGCACACCTACCCTGGATGCCTTCGACAACTTATATGTGAATACCCAACAAGGTCGCGCCATAGCACTTAAGCAAGTAGCCGATTTAAAATTTGAAACTTCGCCACTCAGCATCAATCACTTTGATAAAATCAGAATGGTAGCCGTTACTGCCTATGTAGACAAAGGATACCTGGTGAGCAACGTAGTGAGCGATGTAATCGCCAACATGGATGCCATGAAATTACCTGTTGGCTACACCTATGGCATGGGAGGCGAAGTCGAAAGCAGGAAAGAATCGTTTGGTGGATTTGAGAAAGTGATCATCGTAACCATCTTTTTATTCATCGCAGTGCTGATACTGGAATTTGGAACATTCAAGAGTACGCTGATTGTATTATCCGTCATTCCGTTGGGTATTGTGGGCGCTGTGATTGCGTTATTGATAACCGGCAACTCACTCTCATTTGTTGCCATTGTTGGGTTGATTGCATTGGCAGGCATAGAAGTGAAGAACACAATCTTGCTGGTGGATTTTACCAATCAACTTCGGGAACAAGGCAAACCTCTCGAAGAAGCCATTCGCGAAGCTGGTGAAGTACGCTTTCTTCCGATCATCCTTACATCCATGACGGCCATCGGAGGGTTGATGCCAATTGCCATCTCAACAAACCCATTGATATCACCATTGGCGATCGTATTGATTGGGGGATTGATCAGCTCTACTTTATTATCAAGGGTGGTTACACCGGTGATTTATAAACTTATTCCACCGAGAATAACGAAGATTAACCGCTAGATCAATCAACGAAATTCGTTTTGAATCTCAGCCACTGGACTGCTTTTGAAATTTCAGAATCGTTTTAAAGCACTTCGCATCAGGCTGTTGAAATGCTACTCGGAAGAGATCATGAGCATACGCATGGAAAGTAGTGCCGATAATTGTATTTTTCCCCATGGAAATTACCATCACCATAAGCATCATCATCATCACCACGGGCATCAGTTTGTTTACCATGCAGAAGCCAGAGCTCCTCAACAATCTGATGATGAATCCCTACCGGGTTACTTCGCAAGGTCAATACTACCGAATGATCAGTTCCGGATTTATTCACCGCGATCACATGCACCTGATTTTTAATATGTTCTCCTTCTATTTTTTTGGAACGCAGTTGGAATACATCTTCATAGAAATTTTTGGCAGCCTTGGTAGCGTTCATTTCATTGCGCTTTACGTACTCGGCATTGTCGTGTCCGACATCCCGACCATAATTAAAAACCGAAACAATAAATACTATAATTCGTTGGGTGCATCCGGTGCGGTGTCGGCCGTAGTTTTTGCCTGCATTCTCTTTTTGCCCTTACGTGATATTTGTTTGTATGGTGTGCTGTGTTTTCCTGGCGTGGTGTTGGGCCTCGTTTACCTGATCTACTCGTTCTACAGTTCTAAAAAATCAAAGGACGGCATTAATCATGATGCTCACCTCTATGGTGCCTTGTTTGGCGTTGTCTATTGCCTGATCGTGTATCCCGATTCGCTCCGGATATTTCTTCAACAAATGGGCGAATGGAAATTACTTTGATGAAGAACATAATCCTTGACGATAAAATCAAAAAAAACGTATAATCTCATGGTTTTCTGTAATTTGAATTCCGATTAACTTAATCCAATATGAAATCTTTCCTTACCGGCCTTGTTCTATTGACTACCTTCGGTTTGTTTGCACAGCAGACAGACACCCGCTATTTTGAAATGCGGATTTATTACTGTTACCCCGGAAGATTGGATGCGTTGATCGAACGTTTTCAAACCAACACCACGCGCATTTTTGAAAAGCATGGAATGGAAAATATCGGGTATTGGCTTCCAACCAAAAATGATCAGCATGCCCTGTATTATATTCTGGCTTATCCCAGCAAAACAGCACGCGATAAATCGTGGAGTGATTTCTCTGCCGATACGGATTGGAAAGAGGTTGCTGCCAAATCAGAAGTTAGCGGAAAAATTGTTCAATCAGTCACTTCTGTTTTTATGAATGCCTCCGATATTCTTCCACACATCAATGCCACCTCTTCAGGCGAGCATGTATTTGAGTGGCGCACGTACACCTGTCTTCCAGGAAGACTGCCCAACCTGATCACCCGTTTCAAGAATCACACATTGAAACTCTTCGAAAAACAACACATGGAAAATATCGCTTACTTCATCAGCGAAGAGAAAGAAGGTCAGTCTAAGCTGGTGTATCTGCTTGCCCATAAAAGTGAAGAAGAGGCTATAAAATCCTGGGATGCCTTTCGTGCTGATCCTGCATGGATAACCGCTCGTGATGCTTCGGAAAAAGAAGGTAAGATTGTAGAGAAGGTGGAGTCTGTTTACCTTAAGTCGCTGAGTTTTTCGAAGATAAAGTAAGCCTTTGTCAAGCTTATCTTGTAGAAGCAATATCAGAATTTTTATTTCGATTATTTATATTGACCCACCACGTGTTAAAACGTTGTGTGGTATCGTTCATGTTAATCTGTTCTCCGATGATGGGAGTAACTAGTGGAATGTTTACTTCTCTGTTGAATTCCGTAATCTTCACGAGTGGTTCATCCCACGCGTGATTGGCCAATGCAAACTTGGAGGAGTGAACCGGAAATAATCGTTTAGCGTGTAAGTCCTTCGCTGCCTTCAAAACTTCTTCGGGCATCATGTGAATGTATTTCCAGCTTTTATCATACTGCCCGTTTTCTAAAATCACCAAGTCAAACTGACCAAACTTATTTCCTATTTCTGCAAAGTGGGTATCATAGCCACTGTCGCCCCCAATGAAAATCTGGAAGGAAGGAGTTTGGAAAACAAAGGAAGTCCACAAGGCCTTGTTTCGTTGCAACCCACGACCAGAAAAATGCCGGGCGGTAACCGTGTGTGCCACGAATCCTTTATCCAGATGAATTTGCATATCCCAATCTTCTTCTATCATGCTTGTGGCAGCATAGCCCCAATGCTCAAAATGTTGTCCTGTACCTAAACCACAAATCACTTTTTTAACTTTTGGCTTTAACTGAAGAAGTGTTTCATGGTCGGTGTGATCCCAATGGTCGTGCGAAATAAAGAGGTAATCAATTTCAGGAATATCAACTACGGTGTATGCATCGGTTCCCGGAAAAGAAGGAGTAGTAAACGACAGTGGTGAAGCTGCTCCGCTCAATACAGGATCTACCAGTATTCTCTTTCCATCCAGTTGCATGAAGTAGGATGAATGCCCAAACCAAACGAGTATATTCTTGTCAGGATCAAGATTCAATAAATCTGTTTTGGTGGATGGAATGGAATCCGATGGTTTTACTCTTTTCTTTTCCGTGAACAAAAATTCTTTGAGTACTGCATAATAACTGACGCCTTCGGTAAGATCGGGTGTATGGCTTCGGTTTTGAAAAGAGCCATTCCGATAGTTGGGCGACTTCTTAATCCGCTCCAACCGATCGCCATCCGGTGTTTGGCCAAACTTGGGTTGCTGCAGAAAAACGACAACAACCAATGCAACAACAAGGAGGGATAACACGACAATCATGATTCTGGTAATGATGTTGACTATTTTATTTATGAATTTTTCCCATCAGCGGGTGGACTTGAAACAAGACGAAATGGTGATTTTATTATTGTAACAGAACGAGAAGGAGTGGTTCGATGATGCATAAAAAAAAAAGCCATTCATCCCGTCTGAATGAATGGCTTTTGTCATCTAATAAAAAACTTGACTTAAAAGTAGATGATCAACCGAGTGAAGTATGTAGTAATTATACTATTAATTAATAGTAAACAATATTCCATCTTTGTATTGTGACGTTTGCCTGTGAGGTGGGGACTTATGCAGCAACGTCATTTTTTCATCATCCTGATTGAGAGGCTATCTATTAATCTAGATAGCCTTCTTTTTTTTGTAAGCCTAAATCAAAACTGCCAGAACCAATCCTATCCTTAGCTAAAAAAGCTACTTCACTTCTGTGAACAACGTCTTATCAATGCCAGGTATAACACGGATCGCATTTTGATAATATACTTTGCGCAACACCGAATCGGGAAGCTCCAACCCATACATCTTCCAATGGGCGTGGCGCTTTCGGTAGTAATCAAAATACTCATCGCCCGTTTCCAACACGCGGAAGTACGTATGATATTCTTCTTTCTTGTACGTGTCTTTTCCAAACATAACCCGATCCTGATATTGAATCATCCAGGCACGCGCAAACTTTGGCTGACGACCTAGTTCAGCAAGCACGGCACCCAATTCGGTATACACATTAGGCATCTCGTCAAACAACTTTCCGAGTCGTGTCAGATCATTTCCAAACCATCCCAGATGTGCATTAATGAATTTCGTTTCAGGATGTTTTCGAAATACATGATGTTGCTCGGCCATAATTTCTTCGAAGGAGGGATACTTCTCCGGATCACGATAGCGATCGGGCTCTTGCTTCAACTCCAGCCAGCGTTCGTTATGCTTATCTTTTGGATTCCAAAATGAGTTGGGTTCACCCGAATGAATCAATACCGGTATTCCTAACTCGCCACACTTGGCCCAGATCGGATCAAGGCGTGGATCATCCACAGCAATACGATTCCCTTCGTTGTCTTTGTCAGTAAGACCCAACCCTTTGTATACCTTGAGTCCTTTCACCCCTTGCTTCACTCCTTCTTCCAGCATGGTAAGTGCTTCTTCCGGCCAACCAGCATCGTCCAGTTTTTCAAAATTGATATTTAGAAAAATAACAAAACGACTTGGATGATTCTCATGCACATTGTCCAACGACCACTCCAATACCTTTCCGCGAAAGCCACTTAAGTTTACCATCACACCCATATTCAGGGAGTCCATCTCCACCACTAATTTATCCAGGCTTTGAATGGGCATGATCCATTGGTGATTGTGCACATCGATGAATGGAAACTTAGCCTGCGTGAGTTTATGCTCAGCCACCTTTAAGGTAGAGACCGGTTCGTACTCTTCTACATCCATCACCTGATTACGGTATTGAATTTTACCAATACCCCAATACACCACACCCAGAAAAACCAATACCGTAACAGGAAGTAGTATCCACTTCCTTTTTGAAAATGCCATAGGATTACAGGTCTATTGAATGGTGATGGGTACTCTTACCAGTGTTTTATCCCACACGAAATCCATATTCACCCCGGTAGAATCACTGCCAAAATTGATCACAAATTTTTCAGTTTCAACGGGAGCAGCCAAAACAGGCACATCCACTTTCACCACATCTTTCGAATAATCCGGCTCAGTTACTCCGAAAAAAACAGCTAACTCGGTGTTCAGCGAAATCTGAAAAGCATCAGCTCCTGGCACGGCATACATGCGATAGCTTCCAGCGCTTACCGGCTTGCCTGCAAATGTAATGTCCTTGCTGAATGTGATTTCTGTGGCGGCATTCGCGCCCAGTCTCCAATATTTACCGTAGGGTTGCAAAGCGCCATCCTTCTCTTCTCCAAAAATCAATCTGCCTCGCTTGGATGGCTGAGAATAAGTAACCTTGATGTCAAGGCCCTGATGGACGAACGATGAGGTTGTAGGCGGGCTCTTGGGAAACAGGTTAGCGTAAACAAAAAAGCCTACGATACCGATAAGTACTAAGCCTAGGCCGATAAAAATTTTCTTTTTCATAAAAGTGGTGGGGGGTTAATTTGAAGTAAAGTTCAATATACAAACATATTCTGAAATGGAGGTAGCGACTTTCAAACCCGCCATCCTCACAAGAAGACGCAATAGATAAATTTTTATTGTATGAAAAAGTTACCCATTCCACTTTTCAAGCAAAATGCACGCCTGAATTAATTACTTTTAGTTGTAAATAATAGCTCATGGAAACGCCCAACGTGTTTATTGCTGCCGTAGTACAAGCGGCTCCTGTTTTTTTCAACAAAGCTCAAACAGTCGATAAAATTCAAAGCCTGGTATTACAAGCATCCAAAGTAAAATCATCGCTTATTTTGTTCCCTGAAGTTTTCATTCCTGGTTATCCAAGAGGCTTGATCTTTGGTACCTCGGTGGGTGGTCGCACACCAGAAGGCCGAGAACTATTTCTTCGCTATTGGGAAAATGCCATTCAGGTGCCAGGCCCAGAAACAGAACGGATAGCACGCTCGGCCAAAGAAGCAAAAGCGTGGGTAGCGGTGGGCGTTACTGAAAAAGATAAAATCAGTGATACCTTGTTTTGTACGCTACTCTACTTTTCGCCTGAAGGACAACTCGTGCACAAACACCGAAAGCTAAAACCTACGGCTGCCGAACGCATTATCTGGGGTGAAGGTGATGGCAGCGATCTGAATGTACTAGACACATCACTAGGAAAAATCGGAGGATTGATCTGTTGGGAAAATTATATGCCCCTTGCCCGCACCGCTTTATATCAACAAGGCATTGAAATCTACCTCGCCCCTACTGCGGATTGTCGTGGCACATGGCAGGCTACCATGGAGCACATTGCCTGCGAAAGCCGGTGCTTTGTGTTGGGATGCAATCAATACCTTACCCAGGAACATTATCCACCTGATTTGCAATCCAGTCTTTCAGCTTCGCATTCGCTGCCCAGCAGTGGTGGCAGTGTGATCTTTTCGCCCTTAGGCAAACGACTTGCCGGGCCACTCTTTGATCAGGAAGGAATCATCACCGCAGAAATCGATCATCGCGAAATCATCAAAGCGAAAATGGATTTCGATCCGATCGGCCATTATGCAAGACCTGATGTATTTGAGTTGACCGTGAAAGGGATAATGAATTAAATCATCGAGAATATTCATTTCAGTATAAATACTGCAATATTGAATGCAGCGAATAGCGGCAGACCATGTGCGCGAATACTTATTCGTTTTCCCTTCCGTAAAACGATTGGTTTTTATCAAGACCAAACATGATATTAATCATCATATTGTGAAGCGCTGATTTTAAATTATCTTTCTACTAGTAATTCAATCCCCTAACAGCGAACTTATCATCATCAACGATGAGCTTCGTATCACTCTAATGAAAAAGAAACCAGCAGTAAATCCAAAATCTGATCACTCCAATCAACTTCAGGATTTGTTAGCCAATAACACCATATACAAAGCCATTTGGGATAATTCAATCTATGCCCTCTTTATTGGTACACCCGAAGGCCAAACGCTGGCAGTCAATCAAACTGCGTGCCGGATGTTTGGATATTCCGAAAAAGAACTGATCAAAGTAGGGCTGGAAACCATTATCCGACATGATGATGCATTCGCCAAAATCATAGACGAAAGGAAAGATCAAGGAAACACAACCGGAGAAATCACCTGCATCCGAAAAAACGGAGAGCACTTCATATGCAAATTATCCAGTGCCTTCATCACAGAAAATAATCGGAAAGTAGTCACCACCACGATGGAGGATATTTCCGAACAAAGCAAAATAGAAAAATTACTGGACAACACCAATCGCCTGGCCAAAGTGGGTGGCTGGGAACTGGATATCGCCACAAATAAAATTTACTGGACTGCCGTTACCCGGCAGATTCATGAAGTAGATGAACACTTCGCTTTGACGGGTGAAGTCATGAACCAGTTCTACAAAGACAAAAATGATATTGGCCTGATCAAGTCGGCCATGGCGCACGGTGAACCTGTGGATATGGAAATGCAAATCGTAACAGCAAAGGGTAATGAGCGTTGGATCAGAATGACCGCTAAGCCCGAATATGCATCGAATAAATTAGTGAAGTACTATGGCTCTATACAGGACATCACCAGCATTCAGTTAGCCGAAGCAGAACTCACCAAATCGAGACTCGAATACAAATCCATTTTTGACAATTCTGCAGACGCAATTTTTTCTTTAAATCCCGAGGGTTTTATTCAGCATGCCAATCAGGGTGCATTAGAATTATTTGAATGCAGTAACCAAGAATTGATTGGTAAACATCTTTCGCAGTTTGCTCCACCTGAAGCACGAAATAGCATCGCTGATGATCTCCGCATCGTGATGAAGGGAAGTAGTTTGCAAAATCTTACCAGGCGGATCATTACCGCCAAGGGGAACATAAAAATTATTATTGGAATTCTTACGCCTATTAAAAATAACAACCGCATCACCGGTGCAAGCGCCATCGCCAGAAACATCACAGAGCAACAACATTACCAGCAAGAGTTAGAGTTTCATTCCCGGTTATTAAATACCATTCATCAGGCAGTGAAGGTAGTCGATCTGGATGGCCAGGTGATCTATTGGAATAACTACTCGACTAAATTATATGGATGGACCCGGGAAGAAACCCTGGGTAAAAAAATAGATACGTTCGATTACCGGATCATGTCCGAAGAACTGACGGAAGAGGTCAGGCAAAAGCTATTAAAAGGCGAAACATGGTCGGGCGACCTCACTGTGCGGAATAAAGATAACAGT
>CANIVF010000042.1 GCA_947470895.1 Bacteroidota bacterium | reverse complement strand
ATAACTAAGAGATTCTCGTTTAATAGAAATGCGTCATAGACCGGGTACTTCTTTATGAGCTCGTTCAAAGGTGCCTGATACGGAAAGACACGACCCGTTGATAACTGGTGGATGAAAGCACCTTCCCTGTAAGTGATGATGAGGTGCTGATCATGATCAAGAGCCAACACCCTAAAGATGTTGCCAGGGGCATTTTTAATCGTAGGCAGGTCTCCCTTGCGTTGAATCGTGGATAAACCATCTCCTCGTTTGGAGAGATATTGATAGCCATCTAGTTTAAAAAGTAGATGATCGTTGATATCTTTTCTGATGATCGCACTATCAGTGGCTATAAAATGACCTTCGTAGGTAATGAACGTAACATGCTCTGGCTCGCAGAAAATCTGCCACACTTTTTTGAATGAATTTTTAGCAAACACGTTACTCGAAATATCCATGTATTGATATTGATGATAACCTTTTGCCTGGAGGTATCCAAAAGTTCCCAGTCCACCTACCCATACCCGATTTCGAATGGAATCGTATTCCACCGAACGTGTGCCTAACTCATTGTTTACCTTTACAATCTCCCAGCTTTGCCCATCATAAATCAGCACACCTTTGTCACAGGCAAAATAGAGTACTCCGTCAGCATCGGAGGTAACAGCAAAAACACCTTCTCCAGCCCGGATGATCTCAGGTCCATAATTTTCAATATTCTTAACAGTGACCTGAGCGTTAACGAAGTTTGTTATGGTAATTAAAATGATCAGGGTCAGATATTTCATTCAATTGTTTTTCTATAAGCCAAAAATCAAGAAAATGGTTTATTTACCATGTGGATATTGTACTACGCGCTATTAAGTTCGGGTCATTAAAAGCCAACCCGCGTTGATAACAAGTTAGAGAAAAGCAAACTTTTAACCAATAGAAAACCCTAATAAAGATTTCTAAAAAACCTGACTTTGATCATATTCAGTACTTGCCATTATAGGTAAATAGTACTGCCGTTGTGGGGCAGACAGCCGCGCCAGCTTATCAATATGGAAACGAACGATCGGGTTAACATCATCATTCAATCATTGGACACACGTTCAGCAGAATCCGTAACGCATGCGTTAAATGCCGTGAAAGTACTACACGACCTGACCATCAATGAGAGACTAAGCCTTACCAAAGCACTGTCGGAATTGTTCTTTCATGTGCATCACACAGGCTCATCGAACATGCCCAGGCTGGCAGTGAGCACAGAAAAGCTTATTGGTAAATTTGGTTCGGAAATGATGCCCTTTCTTTTTCATGAGATTCTTTCATCTGATGCCGAGACTGCCGTAGACTTTGGGAAATGTATAGCCCGCAATGGAGTAGTAGGTCTTGAATTTGTCCTTTCAAAACTCGATGAGTATCGCGATCGTGACCATGATCTCATCAAGATGATTCAGGTGCTCTCACTTTTTAAAATTCCTGAGGCGGCCAACGCAGTGCCTGCAATTCTCGCGGTTGCTCAACGTAACAATCATCAGGTTACATCCATGAGTTTGCATGCCGTGGGTAGGTTAGTACAAAAACTCAGGTCAACTGCGTTTAGTGAGGAACTACGATCTACCATGTTTGATACTGCCTTTCGATACCTTTCCAATGCACAAGGATTAGTGAGAAGAAATGCCGCACATGCATTGGGCAAAATGTTACGTAAAGGATTATTGTCTAAAGAAAACGAACAAAAACTTTATAAAACCTTTCTTGCTATTGCGGGTCGTGATGAGCATCACAATTGGGACCGCTCATTTATTGTGCGCCATGAGGCAGAAGAATTCCTCCCGTACTTCTGTCAATCATCACTTCATGTTCGTCAATATGTGCAGAGCTATAAAATTCTTTCGAAGCGTTTACTCTGTGCGAACACCTACCACTTCTCCATAGATGCACCGCTCATTGCCAGGAAGATTGAAGGAGGGCAATTCCTGATCATACGCCCGCACATTTTAAGTGAACGGATACCACTTTCTGTATGTGGATGGGATCGCGAACAAGGCTCAGTCAACATTGTTGTTTCGGCAGTAGGCAAGACCACTACGCAGATCAATGCGATGGAGAAAGGAGACTTTTTTGAAGACGTAGTGGGGCCGTTAGGTGAACGCTCAATTCTTCCCACTGCCATTGGCACTTGTGTGGTGATTGGAGGAGGTTATGGAACAGGAGCGATCATTCCTACCGCCAAAGACATGAAAGCATTAAGCAATAAAGTGATAGGCATTGTGGGTGCACGCAATCAGGAAAGCCTGATCATGATTCCGGAGTTGAGCCAGGCCTGTGATGAAGTGATCATCACAACCAATGATGGATCTTTCGGACTGAAGGGATTTGTAACCGATGCACTGGCACAGGTGCTGGCCCGTGAGGGGGTGATTTACGTACTGGCGGTTGGTCCGGTGCCTATGATGAAAGCCGTGAGTGAAATGACACGCTCATTAAAGATCAGCACCTATGTCTCGCTCAACGCGATCATGGTCGATGGCACGGGTATGTGTGGAGCTTGTCGCGTAACCGTAGCGGGTGAAACGAAATTCGCCTGCTTCCATGGTCCTGACTTTGATGGACATCTGGTAGACTTTGAAAATCTCACCAAGCGACAGAAAATGTTTGCTAAGCAAGAGAAGATCGCCTTCGATACTATGAATGTTTGAACGATAGCAGTATGAAACAGACACCAGTTACCTTAAATAAGAGAGAGCGTTCGATGATTCCTCATCAGGAAATGGAGTTACGTGCTGCTCATACCAGAATACATAATTTTGAAGAAGTGCCCATTGGCTATAGTGACGAGCAAGCCCGGTTGGAAGCATTGCGATGTCTGCATTGCAGCAAGCCTCATTGCATAGAAGCATGTCCAGTAGGTATTGATATACCCGGTTTTCTACGGCTCATCGAACAAGGCAATCCGGGTGGCGCAGCAAAAAAAATCAGGGAAACAAATTTCTTACCGGCCGTGTGCGGAAGAGTATGTCCGCAAGACAAACAATGCCAGGCCGTGTGTGTGGTCGGTCGCAGTAACACTCCGGTGGGAATAGGAAATCTGGAACGTTATGCAGCCGACTTTGAGCGCATCCATGCATTAATTGAAATACCTGCGATACAGGAACCAACCGGAAAAAGAGTGGCCATCATTGGTTCGGGCCCGGCCGGACTTTCTGCTGCCTATGCATTAACCATACAAGGCCACGAAGTAGTGGTGTTCGAGGCTTCGCATAGGGCAGGCGGAGTATTGGTATATGGAATTCCACGCTTTCGTTTGCCCATAAAAGTGATTGATGAAGATATTCGTTTTCTTACCAAGCTGGGTATTCGCTTTGTATATAACATGGTGATCGGAAAAATATTGACACTCGAAGATTTGCTTCATAAGGAAGGATTTAATGCTGTGTTGATCGGCACCGGAGCAGGATTACCACGCATGCTTGATGTGTCCGGCTCAAATGCCAATGGCGTTTATTCTGCTAATGAATACCTCACACGCATTTACCTGATGGAAGCCAATCGGTTTCCAAACTATAGCACACCGGTTTCCGCTGGTAAAAAAGTAGCTGTAATTGGTGCAGGCAATACCGCCATGGATGTGTTGCGCACAGCAAAGCGTTTAGGTGCTGAGCCAACCTGTTACTATAGAAGATCACATCAGGAGGCGCCAGCGCGATCAGAAGAACTTAAACATGCGGAGCAGGAAGAAATGAATTGGCGATGGCTTTCAAATCCTGTTGAGTTTATGACTGATGAAGATAATTTTGTGAAGCAAATCAAATGCGAACGCATGACGCTGTCAGAGCCAGATGAGACAGGCAGACAGAAACCAATACCAACAGGAGAATTTTTTGTGGAAGACTGTGATACAGTCGTCATGGCGTTGGGGTGCAGCGTAAATCCAATCATTCCCTCTACGGATGCCGAAATACGCACCAACAAATGGGGTGTTATTCTGGTTGACAACAATACTTGTGAGACCAGTAAGAAAGGAGTGTTTGCTGCGGGTGATGCTATCACCGGAGGATCAACCGTTATTCAGGCTATGGGCCAGGCGAAAAAAGCAGCAGCCGGTGTTCATGAATACCTGATTGGAAAAGTAAACTCACCTGTTCCTTCAACTTCCGATTAACCATTTCCATTAGGAATGGTGGGCGAGTCAGTTTAAAGTTGACCCTTTTTCTGCAGCCTTCTTCATTTTCTTATTGGCGCAAATAGCTACCTCTACATGTCTGTTTTCTTCATCGTTTTCAGAAGCAGATTGATCTTCGCCATAGCCCTTCCTGGTGATCCTGCTGGATTGCATATTGACTTGTTCCATGTAGGTAGCCACGGAGTGCGCGCGTTGTTCTGATAAATTCATGTTATAGTCTTCTGCATCCTTTTTAGCGGTATGCCCTTCGATAAGAAAATTCGTGTCTGGATATTTGTTGAGTGTTTTTGCAAGGGCTGTCAGATTCTCCTTTGTTCCTTGAGTGAGTGTATAGGAATCAAAGTTGAACATGAGTACGGAATCAAATGTAATTTTAATACCCTCACCAACGCGTTCAACCGTTGCGCCTCGGAGATCAGCCTTTAGTTCTTTGGCTTGTTTATCCATGTGGCGTCCGATGATGTCACCTGATGATCATCCAAAGGCAGCACCGATAATGGCTCCAATCGTTGTATTGCTTGCCGACAAGACCACCCAGAACTGCACCTGAACTGGCGCCAATAGCAATGCCTTTGGCGGTGCTTGATGTTTTACCACTAAGCATTGCTTGAGCAGATACGATGAGGAACAACACCCAAAAAAATCTGAAAGCAACTTTTATACAGGTTTCGATAACATGTTTTTTTCTATTAAACACGGTGAATAATTATGCCAGAAGCCATTTACCTTCAATTCAAATATGCAGAGGTATTGGTGGTTTTTGTGTGAAATTAAAGCCACACGCTATCGAGTAATGAGCATTCAGGTGCTCAACGAGTTAACCCTGATTTCACTCGGAGTAGATGATAATAATCTCATTCTTCGAGTAAAAAAATGCACCTAAATGAGATTAATATCGTTCTTCCCGTAAGAACAGAAATCATTTCTGCTTATCTTGAACCATAAAATGAACATTTTGAGAAGCTGGAGAGAACAAAAGATTTTATTAAAAAGGATATTTCCCATTCTTTCAGATGAGGATTTTGAATTTAAGGATGGCAATAAAGAAAGCATGTTTAAAAAATTGGAAGAGAAGCTCGGAAAAAGCAAACCCGAGTTGGAATTGATCTTCGCAGAGTTGCAACTCTTATAATTCACCACAGTTTATACCGGTGTTTACACACCTCTAAATTGAATTCTTTCTGATCTTTTTGAATTGCAAATACTGAACGAATGTCCTTTGCGTTCGGCTTAATAAGCAATGAATACCATAAACGAATTACAAAACTGGAGCCGCAATCATTCCTTAGGCCAGGAGATTGCCAATAGTATCAGTCATTAGGGGTACTGGCCGCCATTGCGATAACGCCTTTCTTAATTGGGAAAGCCATTCCCCTTGGAACAGCCGCTATTTCTGGCATGACCGTGATTGTTTTATACCTGTCTTCGACATGATACCATTCATTTCCCCATAGCAAAACAAAGTGTGTATTTAGAATTTTTGATCACCGTGCAATCTTTTTACTGATAGCAGGTACATGCACACCCTTTGCTTTGATTGTATTGCCAGGTGTTTGGGGTTGGACACTATTCGGAATAGTTTGGGCACGTGCGTTAGTTGGTGTCGTTATGAAATCTGTAAGAAACGTTGGAACAAGTAAACCCTCTATTGCGCTTTACTTCGGCATCGGTTGGTTGGCGGTGTTAGCTGAAAAACCATGGTATAATACGTTACCTGCAAGGTGCTAATTTTGGTTAGTGGTGGGTGGTGCCATGTATTCGGTAAGAGTGCTCTTCTTTGCCTATGATCACCGTGTTCGCTACCATCATTTTATCTGGCATGTGTTTGTCATGGCTGGCACATCTTGTCATATAGTGACTGTGTTGGAATATGCACGTTGACTTGGCACACCAGCAAGGTAATATGCCTGCAGGCTATTTCTCCTAAGGGAGCAGATAGGGGGTACCCCCCCCCTTTGAATGAATTTCATAGGGAAATATTATTTCTTTCATAATTGTTTTGTAGTTTTGACATATTAATTTTTTTAAACCTTATTTAACAATCACTAAAATTAAATTACGCTATGGCAAAAAAAGCAGCGAAGAAAAAAGTAGCTCCTAAGAAGGCAGCTAAAAAAGCAGCTCCTAAGAAAGCAGCTAAAAA
The DNA here is from genome assembly GCA_947470895.1 of Bacteroidota bacterium. GTDB lineage: Bacteria > Bacteroidota > Bacteroidia > Cytophagales > Cyclobacteriaceae > ELB16-189. The sequence continues at coordinate 29,411 of CANIVF010000042.1, read as the reverse complement.
AGCAGCGCCTAAAAAAGCAGCGCCTAAAAAAGTAGCTAAAAAAGCAGCGCCTAAAAAGGCAGCAAAAAAAGTAGCTAAGAGAAAACCTAATGCAGCGTTCATGGTAGCATTAACTCCAAGCGAAAGTCTTGGAGCAGTTGTGGGTAGTAAGCCTATGCCAAGAACTGAGATGATCAAGAAAATCTGGGATTATATCAAGAAGAACAAACTTCAGGATAACAAAAACAGAAGAATGATCAATGCTGATGAAAAACTGAAAGTTCTTTTCGGTGGCAAGAAGCAAATCTCTATGTTTGATTTAGCTAAAATCGTCAACGATAACGTGAGTAAGTAATCAGGATTCGTTCTGAAAAGATAAGGCGCAAGTCGGGTGTTGTTTAACACGTGGCAGGCGCCTTTCTCTTTTTCTACACACTTAAGTACTGTGACCCTGGTAGGCAAAGCACCATAGAATTCTTACTTCAGTATTTAATAAATCGCCCGATGTCAGTTACGTTTCCCTGCGCGATTAACTGATACAGATACGTACCAGCAGGAAGATTGATTACATCAATAGCATCCATCACAAGTGCAAGTTCTTTTTCAAAAAGCACTCGACCGTATAAGTCAAGAATTTTGAACTGCAAACCTCCTCCCTCAGAAAGAATCATCAAGTCACTATCGGTAGTAATAGGATTAGGATAAAGAATGACTTTGCCTTTTTCCTCAATGGGAATTTCAATGATGTCCGACAATATCTTCACGCCATTTTGAAGTGTTAGTTCTGCCTGATAGGTCATGGTGCCTGCTTGCAATTCGGTGTCGTAGAATTCGACCGTGAGTGATTCATCAGGTTTTATATTTTTGAATATGCTTTTATTTCCATGCGTTGTTCTGAAAAGAGTAACGTGATCAACCTGATACCAGGAACTCAATTGCAATTGCACCCTTACTTGCGAAGCGTTGAAGCGGCTTGCAGAGAATAGATTCAGATAACAAAGAGTTCCTTGCTGTGTATAGTCGATGGTTTCACTTTTTAATCCTGAAACACCATTCAACACCGTTGATACTGAAAAAAATTGATCGGATGATTTTTGAATAACGATTAAGGTGTCGGTAGTAGTAGATATTTTTTTCAAATACTGCTGCCCCATGGTGTAGACTTCATAATCCGTTACGTTTTTGATCGCGTCCCACAAAAGGCCAATACTATCCTCACAAACAAATACAGTTCTCACATACAGAGAGGGCGAGATCAGGAATTCATCGGTGATGAATTCTTCTGTATCAATTTTCATTTTTAATCTTGCTTTTGATAGCGTATCCGGAGTAGTCCAATACAGATAGGAATTAAGATTGATGCCGGACTGAATTAATTGCCAGGTACTGTTATTCAACTGCAAAAACAAATCTCCATGTTGGCCCGGTGCTGCCTCCCATACCAGAAGTTTCTTTTTACCGCCTTCCACCAGATCCGTAGCAAATGGGAAATCCCAACTGAACGAGTTAGTCTTATTCATCCAGTAAGCAATAGAAATCTTTTGCTCAGAGCCTTGAAGTGAACCAGACTTGATGTTTAATTGGTATGCACCCGGAGCAGGATTTTTTAATGTGATGAATTCCGTGTTGTTAAGATGATCTGGGTTTCGCTTCGGTAGTGCAGATAACGAATCGATATGCGGATACGGATTTAATACCCAGGGTTGTACAACAAGGCTTCCTCCTTCCAGCCAACTGCCAATATCGTTCACCAATGCGGAAGCAGCATTGGGAGTTGCGGGAGGGTCAGTCCATGAAACAGCGATTTTGATTTCCGAAACAGAAGCTGGAATGTTAATCGGGATAGTAGCCTGCTCATTACTTGCCACGGTGATGGAATGAATTTGATTTAAATCCATCAAGGCTAAAGCTTTATATCCATTTACACTACCATATCCATAAATGTAATCGATTCCTTCCGGTCCGATATCATCAGAAGATGCAATGAGTATTGCCTTGATCATGGACGCATCCGCTGGTTTCTGATGGTCAAGTTGGTGTTTCTCTTGAAGTAATAAACTAACTCCAGATATAATAGCCGCGGCATCGGAGGTGCCATCCTGACCAAACGCAGTTAGTTCAGGTTTAAGTCTTCCATCAAACGCTGGTCCTCTTGAGTTTCGTTCATTTACCTTTAAAGTAGTATCCACAGCATTGACTACCAACGTATTTTTGGCTTGCTTGAAATTGCCGGATAGGTTGGCAAGTTCCATCTTGGAATAAGTGCCCGATGTCGGTTTTAATTTCCCACTGTTACCTGCAGAAAATACATGCAAAAGAGTTGGTCTGCCATCTACTTGTTGGTCATAGGCAAAGGCTTCGTTGCCATAGTAGTTTTCAATACCTACTCCATAGCTATGGTTTTGCACACGGATATTATTGGTTGTAAAAATGGACGTATTGTCGGGGAGGAGATTGCTGAAATCCGAGGAGGTAAAGTGCGCCTGAGATGCCACCCCCTTCGCCTGCGGAGAAGAATTGCCACCACCCGCTATTAAAGTAGCCATGGTGGTGGAGTGCTGAGAAATGGTGGTTGGAGTTATTGAAGTGGTAAAGCTCCGGTTGATCAGGTCGATATGGAGAGGATCAAAACGTTGTTCTTTCACCGATACGTTTTGATTAGCACCATTCAAGTCAGGAAAGAAGTGATGCATTTTTGAGATCCGGTTAAAATTCCAATTCACAAATTCCAACTCCGCTTCTTCTTTGGGCATTTGATGATGGTCAACGAATAGAACATTGGAATCATTTTTTAATTCATTGAGGATACTTTTATTTTTCACTCGAATTACAAAACAGTTCGTTCCCGTCAGTTTACCAACCAACAAGATTTTGTTCTCATATTTTTTTTTAAAGGCAATAGAATTCACTACACTGATGGAGAGTTGTGTTTTGTTTGGTTCTAATTTAAAAGCCTTATGGGCTACCTGGGGCGAAATCCTGCCCTGACTAAAACCAGGAATTACAAAAAATAATAAGATAAAAGCGGCTACCGCATTAATAAACAATATCAATCGCATGCTGGCAGTAAAACTAAAGAATAAAGTGAAGTAGGTAAGATTTTGCTTACTCACAAAATTTCAACAAAGCTGTATTTTCAACAGTAATTTGGTAATTTTAACCTTCAAAAAAAAATATGCTAAACCCTATGAAAAAGACTTTTACTTTTCTCTGCCTACTACTCTTTGGATCAGGAGTTTTCTACTCTTGCCAGGATGATCAGGTTACAGATTCATTAACGGTGGCCGATGGTGTTCGCAGCCAGTTAATTGCACTTGGATTTGATGTGATCAATCATCCTCCTATTAATTTTGATCAAGGTTATCTCGTAGAGGGCGATATTTATTTAACTCCGGCCGATCTGGCCACGATGAAGGAAGCTAATCGACTTCCAATTATGGAGCAGTATCGCACCACCAAACTCGTGAACACCTCAGCTGGCGTTCGCACTATTACGATGTATGCTCAGCAAGGTACCTGCACTTCATGTTACAGTGCCGGAATGATTGCTGGTTTGGACTTGGCTATTGCCCGTTATAACGCTGAAAATTTGAACATCAGATTTCAACGTTCAACCACATCTACCGGGGCTAATATTGTAATGATTCGTTTAAAGAAAAGTGAAGAAACACAAGGTATTTTAGGATCAGCCGGATTTCCAACGGCCGCTGGCAATCCATATAACCAGATTAAAATGAGTGGTGTATTGGAATCTAAGTACGGATTGAGCACTGCCGGAATAGCAACGATTATTGGTCACGAAATGGGCCATTGTGTTGGATTCCGTCATACGGATTATTATGATCGTGCTGTTAGCTGCGGTGGTGCAGTTTCTAACGAAGGTGCCAGCACAGTCGGAGCTGTCCTTATACCAGGAACACCTTCCATTGCTACGGCCGCTGACAAGTCATGGATGTTGGCTTGCACGGATGGTGGAGATCGACCATTTAATAATGATGATAAAACAGCGCTTAATTATCTTTATTAAATCATTAAAATTTAAATCCTATCAAAAATGCCCCATTTTACTGGGGCATTTTTTTGGAGGGGCCAATATTTGCCGTACATGTACATTCAGCATCAGATCAAAATTCTTTGCTTAAAATTGTGTACCTTTGCGCATCGATTTCTTAGAATCCTGCTGACGGGCTATCTTCTTTTTAAAGATCATTACCTCACAACAGATTTTTTTAATTGAAGGAGGCAATTGTCTCTGATTTTGCCCCTGAATCAACCTCAAAACCACTTTTTAGAGAAGGGGCTTACTAATGAAAAATAAAACAATAAAAAACAGAACAGCATAATGACTATTCACAAGCCAGTAACTTTTGCCAAAACCAGACTAGATTTTACAGCCATACTGAATAAACGCGTAAATGATTATTTCAAAACTAATGAAATAACCCGGCACGCGACTCCAGAAATGGTCATTAAGACATTGATCATGTTTATTTTATATTTTGTCCCTTATGGACTAATCGTGAGCGGAGCAGTAGCCGGTATGGGCTGGTTAGTTCTTCTAACCGTGATTATGAGTCTTGGGTTGGCAGGAATTGGTCTTTCGGTGATGCATGATGCCAATCACGGAGCATATTCAAATAAAAAATGGGTTAATAATCTGGTCGGGTATTCGCTTAATCTGATTGGCGCCAACGCCTTTAACTGGAAGATGCAACACAACGTGCTTCACCATTCATACACCAACGTGGAAGGAGAAGATGAGGACATCAATCCAAGAGGAGTATTACGACTATCACCTCATTCGGCATGGAAACGCATGCACAAATATCAATTCCTTTATGCATGGTTTTTATATGGATTAATGACCATATCCTGGATGGTATTTAAGGATTTTGAACGAATCATCCGTTACCATAAAACAGGCTTAGCGAAAAGAAATCAGGCTAACATAGTAAACGAATGGATTATTTTAATCGCTACTAAGATTGTCTATGTAAGTTACATTTTTGTGATACCCGTGTTGGTTACACCGTTGGCCTGGTGGCAGATTTTGATTGGTATTTTCATCATGCATTACATCACCGGCTTCATCCTGGCCATTATATTTCAACCTGCTCACGTGATTGAAGGAACTGAATATCCACTGCCGGATGAATCGAATACACTGGAAACGAATTGGGCCATTCATCAACTACGAACGACTACCAATTTCAGCAATAATAGTCATTGGTTCTCGTGGTACATCGGTGGTCTGAATTTTCAGATTGAGCATCATTTATTTCCTAACATCTGTCACGTGCATTATCGTAATATTTCGGGAATTGTTAAATCAACAGCCAATGAGTTCGGATTGCCTTATAAAAGTACGCGTACTTTTGTGGAGGCACTGGGCATGCATGCCAATCTATTGAAGACCTTAGGGGAGAAGCCTTAGATTTTTTTAGCGTTCATAATTTTAAACCAGTCGGTTAACTTTTTTGCATGAGACAACTTAAGATCGTTAAACAGATCACCAATCGGGAGAATCAATCGCTCGATAAATACCTACAAGAAATTGGAAAGGTAGATTTGATAACGGCCGAAATGGAAGTGGAGTTAGCTAAAAGAATAAAGGCTGGTGATCAGATTGCACTTGAAAAGTTGACCAAGGCGAACCTTAGGTTTGTGGTATCCGTTGCCAAGCAGTATCAAAATAATGGATTGACGCTCGGAGATCTGATCAACGAGGGAAATGTTGGCTTGATTAAAGCCGCTATGCGATTTGACGAAACCCGAGGGTTTAAATTCATCTCGTATGCAGTATGGTGGATTCGTCAATCTATTTTGCAGGCATTGGCAGAGCAATCGCGTGTAGTACGATTGCCTTTAAACAGGGTAGGCTCACTCAATAAAATATCCAAGACATTCTCCGAACTGGAACAGCGATTTCAACGTGAGCCTTCTGCTGAGGAGATGGCCGATGAAATGCATGTTTCATTGGAAGAAGTACGAAGTACCATGCAAACCGGAGGCCGGCATATTTCTGTGGATGCTCCTTTTGTACAAGGCGAGTCGAATAATTTATTGGATGTGCTCATCAACGATACAGAGGAAACACCCGATTCTAATTTGATGAGGGATTCGCTGAAGCGTGAAGTATCACGTGCACTGGCCACACTTCCTGAAAGAGAGTCGGAGATTATCAGCGATTATTTTGGTTTGAATGGAAACCATAGCCTCACCCTGGAAGAAATCGGTGAGAAATTCAACATCACCCGGGAGCGCGTGCGGCAAATCAAAGAAAAGGCAACGAAGCGATTAAAACATGCATCGAGAAGTAAGTCGTTAAAGTCATACCTCGGATAGTACTCGTTTTTAACATGAACAATACATATTATAATTTCTATATTTCAATTCAATGATAGACCTGGTTTACATTCCACTATGGAATAAATATCGTCCGGCCCTTCTACAACTTATGGTAGCATCTGCCGAAGGCCCGCAAGAGTATAAACTTTACGGACATGAGTTTAAGGGTTTGAATCCGAAAGAAAAAGGAGGATACTCATTCACTTTGCAGGCCCATAAGGGTAAAGCAACAAATAATATCAAGAAATCAATTGTTGCTCAAAATCTCTTGAGTGTATTGGCAAATTCGAAAAAGGCTTCTGAGTTGTTGGCATCGGAGGCGTATGAATTTGTTATGGACAAACAATTTAATCTTCGTGTTACCAAACTGGAAGCAGTGATAGTTTAAGCGTAAACTAAACTCGTTCGTAATAAAAAAAACCACCGTATGGGTGGTTTTTTTATTCCCTTTTTGAATTGATATGTTAAACAGTCTTCACGCGAACTGCATTAAGGCCTTTAAAGCCTCTTTCCGTTTCAAATGTTACTGAATCATTTTCTTTGATGGGAGTCATCAGCCCGTTGCTATGAACAAAGATGCTTTCGCCATTCTCTGAATCTTTAATAAACCCAAACCCTTTGGATGTGTTGAAGAAAGTGACCTTGCCCTTTCTGACTGGACTCACCTGCAACGATGGATCCTGTCGTTGCGTTCCGATGACAATGTCTTCTTTTTTAATATTGCGTTTTTTGGTAGGATCCGGAGGTGCAGAGGAGATGTTTCCATTCTCATCCACATAAGCCATCATATCTTCCCAGGAGCCGCCTTCTTTGGCATTGGACTTACGCTCTTCTTTACGTTGTTCTTTCTCTTTGCGCTTCTGAAGCCTCTTTTTTTCCTTTTCTTTCTTGTTAAATGTTTCTTGTGATTTAGCCATAGTTGTTGTTGTGGTACTTAAAATTTGATAATCCCTCGTGATTTTGGGTGAATTATAGCTTAGCTATAGTATCTCAAAACAGAAAGCTGTGCAAGTTACCAAATTCATTTAACTTAATGATCAGGAGGGCTTAACTATTCCTCTTTGAGGTGGTTTCGCCTCGAAGTGGAAAAAACAGGGGTCGATCCATTTATTTTTTCGGGCTACACTAATCACTTGTATCTGGCTGTCAACTTGAAGGATAAGTGATTTATTCCAGGTGATGCTATCGTTGCTTCCTTTTACTAGAAATTGATAGTCACCTGGTGATAATTGATATCGGATGGAATGTGTGTTCTTCAGATTGATCCATTCCTTGTCGAATTCATCCATTTTTACCTGATACACATTAATGTCCTTCAAGGATTGACGATGCTTGCCGATATCTAAATGCCTTGAATATCTGATGGTCAAGTTCTAAATTGAGAGGTTACGATGAACTTGAGTCAGTATGATAAAATATTTATTCCTTGCCATTTGCCTTGGTTTTGTTTTGATGGGCTGCCAGAAATCAACCTTTCCAGATCCCGAAAGAGGGGTATCTCTTGAGCTGAATAATCATCGCAGGAATGTGCTCAGCAACATTTCTTATTCATTATACTTAGCTATTCCCGAAACCAAAGTGAAAGCCATTCAGGGCGATATCAGTATCCATTTCTCCTTGTCGTCCACGAAAGTCCCACTGACCATTGACTTCAATGTCGATAGTACCCATATAATATCGGTGCAGGTTGCCACACATTCCATTCCATACACGTTCGTGAACGAGCATATTGTGATTGCGCCTGAATTTTTAAAGGAAGGTAGTAATGAAGTGAAGATTCAATTTATTGCCGGTGATTTATCACTCAATCGAAATGACAATTATCTATATACACTTTTTGTGCCTGATCGAGCTTCTACTTGTTTCCCTTTGTTTGATCAACCCAATTTGAAGGCAACCTATAAGGTCACGCTGGTCACACCAGCGCAATGGGAAGCCGTTTCTAATGGTGCGCTGGTAGATAAAAAGGTAGAATCAGAAAAATTGGTTTATCAATTTGAAGAAACGAAACCCATTAGCTCATACTTGTTTGCTTTTGCCGCTGGTCAATTTCTGAAAACCACACGACAAGTTCATGATCGAAGCATGACCATCTATTATCGCGAAACCGACAGTGTGAAAGTGAAAAACAATCTGGACGAAGTATTTGCTTTACATGAAAAGTCGATTACCTGGTTGGAAGAATACACCGCTATTTCTTATCCCTTTGGCAAGTTTGATTTTGTATTGATTCCTTCTTTTCAATATGGAGGTATGGAACATCCGGGTTCTATTTTCTATAATGAATCATCTTTGTTTTTGGATGAGAAAGCTTCCGTAAACCGCAGGATGGGAAGGGCCAGTTTGATTGCGCATGAAACAGCACATATGTGGTTTGGCGATCTCGTTACGATGGATTGGTTTAATGATGTGTGGATGAAAGAAGTGTTTGCCAATTTTATGGCAGCCAAAGTGGTGCAGCCTTCCTTTCCGGAGATTGATCACAACTTGAGATTCCTCTTGTCGCATTATCCTGGTGCTTATTCGGTGGATCGCAGTTCAGGGGCAAACCCGATTCTTCAACCGTTGGAAAATTTAAAGAATGCAGGCTCGCTCTATGGCGCCATCATTTATCAAAAAGCTCCGATCGTGATGCGTCATCTCGAGCGGAAGATCGGAGAGGACTTAATGCGCGAAAGTTTAAGGGAATATTTAAAAACATATTCCTTTAACAATGCCCGATGGGATGATTTAATTTCGATCATCGATGCAAAGTCGGAAGATGATATTGAAGCTTGGAGCAATGTATGGGTAAAGACGGCAGGCATGCCTCAGTATGATTGGAACGATACAGGTATGATCAGTCAACGAGCAGATACCGTTTCCAATCGCGTGTGGCAACAGTCGCTGAAGATTCAACGATCGGAGCAAACCGATACTATGGTAACGCTTGTTTCTCAACATCCGATACAACTGCAGCGATTATCCTCTGTTAATTTTTTGAATGCAGATGGCTTCAGCTATGGATATTTCAAGATGGATGAAGCAAGTAAAGTAGATTTCCTTTCTCATCCGCTTGGTTATTCCGATCCCGTGTTTCGTGCTTCGATGTGGATCAACTGCTGGGAAGGTTTGTTGCGTGCCGATGGCCCAACGCCAGAATCATTGATCCGCTATACTTTGAATGCATTAGAATCAGAAGACAATCCATTGCTCATTGATTTTCTACTTGGAAATCTGGAAACAACTTGGTTGACTTTTTTACCAGAACATCAACGGGCGCTGTGGCAAAATGAAATAGAGCGTGTGCTTTGGAAGTTAGTCGTAGAGGCCAAAGATGCAGGTAATAAAAATTCCTATTTCCGCACGTATCGTAACCTATCCAATAGTGAAAAAGGGTTGGCGCTTCTTGCATCAATCTGGAGCGATCAGGTGATTATAAAAGACCTGCCGCTTTCTGAAGAAGATAAAATATCTCTTGCTTACGAGTTGGCCTTGAAGATGCCGCAGAAACAAGAAACCATTCTGGCTAAGCAATTGGAGAACACCAAAAATCCGGATCGGCAAGAACGAATGCGTTTTGTGATGCCGGCACTCAGTAACACTCAGTCGGTTCGCGATTCTTTTTTTCAATCTTTAAAATTGGAGCAGAATAGAGAGCATGAGTCTTGGGTCTTGGAGGCGCTTGGTTATTTACATCATCCACTGCGAGCCCAAAGTTCCATTTCTTATTTGCGCCCTTCGTTGGAGCTTTTGCAGGAAGTGCAATTGACTGGTGATATCTTTTTTCCACAACGATGGCTTCATACTACGTTTGAAGGTCACACTTCAACGCAAGCGTTGAAGATTGTTGATGATTTTTTAAAAGACCATCCGGATTATCCTTTTTTTCTCAGGAATAAAATCCTTCAGTCTACGGATTTATTAAATAGATCGGTTGATTTGAAAAACCCACGCCCTGAGGAAAATTAAACGAGACTCACTCAAGGACTAATTTAGAAACTGATGCTTTGCTTATTGTACTTATTGCGATAATCGATTGGAGACATTCCGGTAATTTTTTTGAACACAGTCCGGAATGCTTTCGTATCTGAATAGCCAACATCATACATCACTTCGGTAACGTTCTTGCGACTGGCTTCCAGGCTTTTCTTGGCTGCTTCAATTTTTACACGTTGAATGTATTCTACCGGTGTATTGTTGGTTGCTTTTTTGAATCTTCTTTCAAAGTTGCGCATCCCGATGGCGAATTTGGAAGCGAGGCCTTCTACTGAAATTTTATCCGCTACATTTTTCTCAATAAATTCCTGGGCTTTTTTTACAGGCACATCGTTATGACCACTTTGTCCAGTGAACATAATAAACGGTGACTGACTGAATCGATCGATTTCGATTTCATAATATTTTGAGAATAGAACAGCCAACTCCCGATTGGTGTATTTCTCGAGTAAGTAGAGTAATAAATTCCAGAATGAATTTGCTCCTCCGCTGGAGTAAATACCATTTTCATCGGTGATGATTTTCTCCGATACCAGATCCACATCGGGAAATAATTGTTTGAAATTTTCTACGGCACTCCAATGCGTTGAGCATTTCTTTCCTTTAAGTAAACCTGTGGAGGCTAACAAAAACGCACCCACACACAGGCTTGCTACTTCAGCACCCTTTTGATGTTGGGTAGTAATCCATGAAAAAAAACCTTTATTGGTTTCGATAACTTCAGTCATATTACCATTCACCGCAGGAATGATGATCAGATCAGTCTTCGATACTTCTTTCGTGGTGACCTCCTGAGATACTCGGAACAAACGATCATACACCTGCATGTCATTTGAAAGTCCCACTAACTGAACCTGGAACAGAGGCTTCTTGCCCATAGTTACCGAAAATTCATTCACCTTATTGAATAAGATATACGGACCTTCAATACAACTTAAAGCAACGGCACCCTTGGGGACAAGTATAGAAATGTGTTTCATGATCGGTTGGTATTCATTTCAAAACTATAAAAAGAGGATGTCGCAATCAACCCCTTAAAATGTCGCTTTTGCACATGAATGAATGATTAACTTGTTAACATCTTTGCAGCATAACTAAATTTAATATGAGAATGGCAGTACTTATTGTTCGTGTGCTCATGGGGATTTTATTCTTACTTTCTTCGGGTTCTGTTTAATCTGACCCCACCACCTGAATTGGAAGGACCGGTTAAGGTTTTTAATGAAGGAATAGAAGCATCGGTTTACTTAGTTCCACTCCTTAAAATGACGGAGTTGATCTGTGCCATTGCTTTTATATCTGGCCGGTTTGTTTCGTTGGCTTCGATCGTCCTCGTTCCGGTTACCGTGAATGTTTTTCTTTATCATGCTTTCGTTGCCCAGGACGGTCTTGCTGTAGGGGTATTCCTATTGGCTGACGCTATTTTTTTTATTGTATTTCAACTGAAAGAATCATCAGACTTTATTAACGGTTAAATAGTTTTAATTATCATTGAAGTAAAATGAAATTTATTGTATGAAAATAGTATTCATTATTCTGACTGTCATTGTCGCTATGATCTCGATTCTTTTATTGGTTGCCTTGTTTATAAAAAATGAGTATTCCATTAAAAGAGAAATTGCCATCAGCCGACCGGCAAAAGATGTTTACGGTTTTATTAAATATCAGAAAAATCAGGAGCAGTACAGTAAATGGGTTATGGCAGATCCAAACATGAAAAAAGAATTCACTGGCACCGATGGAAGTATTGGCTTTGTGTATGCCTGGGATAGCGAGGATAAAAATGTTGGAATAGGGGAGCAGGAGATAATTAAGTTGATAGAAGGAGAACGCGTGGATGCAGAGATTCGGTTTATCAAACCTTTTGAAGGAGTGGCTCAAACCAGTATGATCATTGAGTCTGAATCTGAAAATCAGGTAAAAGTAATCTGGGTAATGAATGGCAGAAATAGTTATCCCATGAACTTGATGGTTCCTTTTATTGATGGTATGCTGGGAACGGACCTGGAATTGAGTTTAGCTAACCTCAAAACTATTCTGGAAAAATAGACATTTTACTATGGCAATGAAACTGACGTCTGCAACATCGATTAATGAGTATTTGAAAGCACTTCCGGAAGAAGTTCAGTTAGTACTTAAAAAGTTGCGCCAGACAATTAAATCTGTTGCCCCGGATGCCGAGGAATTAATTCGTTATGGTATGCCTGCTTTTAAGCAACACTGCATGTTGGTTTACTTTGCTGCTTTTAAGAATCATTGCAGTTTTTTTCCAGGAAGCGTTCAGATAGTCGACAAGCATGAGGAGTTAAAAGGTTTCAAAACATCGAAGGGAACCATTCAGTTTACGATTGATAAACCAATACCGGTGGCGCTCGTAAAGAAAATAGTTAAAGCGCGCGTTGAAGAGAATGAGGCAAGACACAATGCCAAATTGATAAGTAAGGCAAGCGCGAAGAATTCGAGTAAGTCAGCGGTTAACCTGAAGCCAGCAGCGAAGCTTACCGATGAGGTGCTCGTGGAGCAATACATGAGCAAGCTTAGCGGTGATCAGAAGAATGACATCGATTCGGTGCGATCGTTGATTAAGAAATCAAGTTCAAAACTGAGTGAACGAATCAAATGGAATGCTCTAAGTTATTACTACAAACACGATATTGTCACATTTGGTCCTTATAAAACCCATACGATATTACTCGTCTTCCATCATCCTTATGTGGTAAAAATTAAATCAGCATTACTTCAGGGCGATTACAAAGACAGGCGCCTGGTTTATTTTAAAAATGCTTTCCAAGCTGAGCAAAATAAAAAGGAGTTGGCAAGGATCATCAAAGAGATCATGAAGCAAATTGATAGTAAGTAAGATCATCTAAACCAAAAGTATCAGGCAAAAGATAACACCCTTTCTTTGGTTTAATAACCAGGCGGAAGAAGCTGCAAAGTATTACGTGTCGATTATTAAAAACTCGAAAATTAATAGTCTGATGCCCGGACCTAATGGAACGGTGATTGGGGTATCGTTTGTATTGGACGGCCAGGAATTTCAGGCATTGAATGGAGGCACTCAATTCAAATTCACTGAAGCGATTTCATTATTCGTACTAGCAGAAACCCAACCTGAAATTTACGAACTGTGGGAAAAACTTTCTGCCGGTGGTGACAAATCACGATGTGGATGATGGCTCAAGGATAAGTATGGACTATCATGGTAGGTGGTTCCTCCTGTCTTGGGTCAGTTGTTAAGTGATAAAGATCCGGCAAAATCACAACGCGTAATGACGGCTATGCTTAAGATGGCCAACATAGAAATACAAGCATTGAAAGATGCGTACAATCAGAATTGAAATTAAATCACATCATCGCAACAAAAATCTTGGTCAACCTACCCGTAAAAGATCTCGATAAATCAGTGGCATTTGTTACGAAGCTCGGTTTCTTGTTTAATCCACAATTCATGGATGAAAAAGCAACGTGCATGATTGTGGGTGAAAATATTTTTGTGATGCTTTTGGTTGAACCGTTTTTTAGAACCTTTACCAGAAAGGAGATCGCAAATGCTCATCAGAGCACTGAAGTATTACTGGCTATTGATGCCGGAAGCAAAAATGAAGTAAAAGATATAGTGAGCAAGGCCGTTGCTGCGGGAGGTTCCGTCTATATGGATCAGCACGATCATGGATGTATCAACATAGTTTTGCAGATCTGGATCGACATCAATGGGAGATTTTGTTTATGGATGAAAATGCGATTCCTTAATCGTAATCAAAAATCAATGGTGTAGCATTCATGACGATAGAAGTCTTTAAAACGAATGTGGTTGATCGTGATCAGGCGAACAGGTTGATAGCTAAAATTCATTATCGCTTTGTTAATTCTATCGCAAGTTTTGATTTGGAAGACTGTGATAGGGTACTGGTAGTGTGGCCTTCTACTGAAATGGTACATCCTTCTCTGGTAAGTGATCTATTGAAGGAGTTTGATTGTAAGGCTGAAGTATTGCCTGATCACTTAGCCTGCTTTTCTTCTTAGATATAGTTATAAGGATTTACTTTCCTGTTGGTAATTTTTACCAAAGCTCCAACTTACTGGCACAAAAGACAACGGTGGCGATTTATTAGAAACTTCATTTTGGATTCAAGGTCTTGTCACTTTTCGTCAATTCTTACAACTGACTGATACCGTTGGGAATAATCTGATCAAGCGCATCACTAATCTTTGGGAAGAAGTAGAGTGGGATTGGCACAGAAAAAATAATGAGAATGTATTATATTGGCACTGGTTGCCAAACTTTACTTAGGATATGAACTTTGCTATGTACGGATATTTTGAACAGCAAATCACCTACTTTTATGCGGCTGCTTCTCCTACCCATAGTATTCCTAAAATGGTTTATACCAATGGCTATGGCCGAAGCGGAAATATTATACAAAACAATACTTACTTTGGCATCATCCTAAAACCCGGTGGATTATTTCATCTCTGCCGGGTGCCTTATTCTTACCTTGGATTGGATCCTCATTTTTCTGACGACTACGCTAACGATTTGGAACAAAATGTAAACGCATCGCACATCAATTATGCCTACTGTGTGGCCAATCCTAAAAAATTTATAGGCTATAATGATTCATGCTGGAGGTTAACATCCAGTCACAATCAAAATGGTCATCACGCTCATTCATCAGTTAATGATATTGGTGTAATAACGCCTTCAGCCGCGTTATCTTCTTTTCCTTACACACCGGATGAGTCGATGAAAGCCTTAGATTTTTTCTACTATACGATGGGGGATAAGGTGTGGGGTCCTTATGGATTTTATGATTCATTCAGCCTTTCTGGCGGATGGGTCTCCAATTCCTACCTTGCCATTGATCAGGGGTCGATTATCGTCATGATAGAAAATCATCGCACCGGTTTATTATGGAATTTATTTATGTCTGCTCCTGAAGTGAAGGAAGCTGCCCGAAAATTGAGTTTTACTTATTAATTATTATAATATTATGAAAGCGTCTTATGGTTTGCTTTTTTTGCTGCTTGTTATTTCGTGCAGTGAAGTTCCCAAGAACAAACAGTCCTACATCGAAGTTCGCATCGACTCCGTAATGAGTCTGATGACATTGGAGGAAAAAATTGGTCAACTCAATCTTCCATCCGCGGGAGCTTTTACAACGGGGGCGGTCGAGAGTTCTGAAATCGCTAAAAAAATTGAACAAGGAAAAGTGGGAGGCCTCTTCAATATAAAATCGGTGGCCAATATTAAAGAGATGCAAAAAATTGCCATAGAGAAAAGTAGGTTGAAAATACCTTTGATCTTTGGTATGGATGTAATTCATGGCTATGAGTCGGTTTTTCCGATTCCGCTTGGCCTGAGCTGTAGCTGGGATATGAAGTTGATTGAACGCAGTGCACGTGTTGCTGCCATAGAAGCCAGTGCCGATGGAATTAACTGGACATTTTCTCCCATGGTAGATATTTCGCGCGACCCACGGTGGGGCCGTGTTTCAGAAGGCAGTGGCGAAGATCCATATCTCGGTTCTGAAATTGCCCGCGCTATGGTGAAGGGGTTTCAGGGGGATGATCTGTCTGCCAACAATACGATCATGTCATGTGTGAAACATTATGCTCTTTATGGTGCTTCTGAAGCGGGCCGCGATTACAACACGGTGGATATGAGTCGCCATAGAATGTACAATGAGTATCTGCCACCCTACAAAGCGGCTGTTGATGCTGGTGTTGGAAGTATCATGGCTTCGTTTAATGAAATTGATGGCATTCCAGCAACAGCAAATAAATGGTTGCTTACGGATGTGCTACGTTCCGAGTGGGGCTTCAAGGGCTTTGTCGTTTCTGATTATACCGGTGTCAGCGAAATGATTAATCATGGTTTTGGTGATCTTCAAACAGTAACAGCCAAAGCAGTCGGTGCTGGTTTGGATATGGATATGGTAAGTGAAGGGTTACTCACCACACTGGGTAAATCAATAAAGGAAGGAAAGATCACCGAAAAACAAATTAATGATGCGTGCCGCAGAATTCTAAAAGGTAAATTTCAATTAGGTCTGTTTGATGACCCCTATAAGTATTGTGATGAGAACAGAGCAAAGAGCGAAGTATTTAATGCCGCCAACAGAGCGGAAGCCCGTAGTACGGCAGCACAGAGTTTTGTCTTGTTGAAAAACAAAGGCAATGTTCTTCCACTTAGAAAATCCGGTACCATTGCTTTGGTTGGCCCTCTGGCCGATGCCAAAGAAAACATGACAGGAACATGGAGTGTGGCGGCACGTTTCTCCGAATCCATATCATTGCGCGAAGGATTGCAAAAGGCATTGGGCAACAATGCGAAAATTGTGTTTGCCAAAGGATCTAACCTGGCTGAGGATTCATTGCTGGAAAAGAACTCAACGCTGTTTGGAAAATCGCTCCACCGCGATAAGCGCTCTGCAGCCGAATTACGTGATGAAGCAGTTCGAATGGCAAAGAACGCAGATGTAATTGTAGCTGCCGTTGGTGAAGCTGCCGAGATGAGTGGTGAGGCTGCAAGCCGCACCAATATTGAAATTCCTGAAACGCAACGAGATCTTATTAAAGCCTTACTTAAAACGGGTAAACCTTTGGTGTTGGTGTTATTTACTGGTCGTCCATTGGCATTAAAGTGGGAAGAAGAAAACGTGCCAGCTATTTTAAATGTGTGGTTTGGTGGCAGCGAAGCCGGTGACGCCATAGCTGATGTATTACTTGGTGATGTGAATCCATCAGGTAAACTGACAACAACATTTCCGCAGAACCTAGGACAAGTGCCCATGTATTATGCTCATAAAAATACAGGCCGCCCTTTGAATGGACCATGGTTTCAGAAATTTCAATCCAACTACCTGGATGTTTCCAATGAGCCGCTTTATCCTTTCGGATTTGGTTTGAGCTATACTGAATTTGGTTACGCTGACCTTAAGTTAAGTTCAAACGAAATCACATCCGCAGATTCAATTCGTGTATCCATTGATGTAACCAATAAAGGAATTCGTGATGGCAGTGAAGTGGTTCAACTATACGTTCGCGATTTGGTGGGATCTGTAACAAGACCCGTTAAAGAACTGAAAGGATTCCAAAAGATCAGCTTAAAAGCCGGGGAAACAACAAGGGTCAATTTTACACTTGGCATGAAAGACTTATCATTCTATAATTCAGATTTGAAATTTGTTGCTGAACCTGGAGAGTTTCATGTTTTTGTTGGTGGCAACTCGAGGGATGTTAAACAAGGTGCTTTCACATTAAAATAGAAGGTTAAAGCATCATCATCAGGGTTTAGTATAATCGCTTCCGTAGCCACCTAAATTTTGGAATAGGTAAAACAAGTGTACTTTTAGCGCTTATTGTTGTAGCCAGATTGTTTCCTTACTCCAAAATTTAGCCCTGGGCGTGGTATCGCTCCGTTACAGGATTTTTATTATGACTAATTTTTTATGGTTTCTATGGCTTATAGGCATTTCCTATCACACGCAGGGACAATCGATCTCCTTACAAAAAGATGATCGAGGAAACATCCAGAGGAAGGGTAAGCTACTTCTATATGATGGATGGAACCGTTCAATTTGAACACACCAATGGTCTCAATTATTTGAATGTTAATTTTGACAAGACAGAGACTTGTTCACGTTTTTATATGGGGTAGCTGGAGTTGAAGAAACGGTTGCTGCGTGGATTGCCATCATCTTTACTTTCCTTGTCCGGATTTTGTCGGTGCGTTTCGATTGGAGAACAAAACCGGTATTGAATGACCTCTAGCATCAGCTCACAGCATTTCTTTTGCGCATGTTATTATTGAGTTATTTTTGAACTTTACTATTTAGCAATGATTAACCGGTTAAAGGCTTTATTTGTGGGATTGAAATGGAAGGGCAATGTGTATGTAGCCATGTTGTTGAGTCTTTTGCTGGTCATGGCACTGTATTCAATAAGCCGCATTGGATTTTATTTTTTTAATACCAGTTTTTTCCCCGACATGACGTTACCTCGCTTTGCGAGGATCATGTTGGGCGGACTCAAGTTTGATCTCGCAGCCATACTCTATTCCAATTCCTTATTTATTCTGCTCATGATTTTGCCATTGGCAGCACGTTTTAAAAACGGGTATCAGCAACTTGTTAAATGGATCTTTATCGTTTTTAATAGTATTGCATTGGCAGCCAATACTGCTGATTTTATTTATTATCGGTTCACGCTTCGCAGAACCACGCTGAGTGTGATGGCACAGTTTGAAAATGAAAAGAATAAGGGATTGTTGTTCTACCAGTTTGTATTGGATTATTGGTATGTCGTTGTGGTGTGGATCATTTTGATTTGGCTATTAGTGAAGGGATATAAACGAATCAAACTAGAGGGACCGCAATTAAAAAATTCCTGGACATTCCATCTTTCTTCTTTTGTGGTGATGCCGATTGTTATCTATTTATTTATCGGGGGCGTAAGGGGAGGGTTTAAGCACAGCACACGGCCAATCACCTTGAGCAATGCCGCAGAGTTTGCCAAAGAACCAAAAGATATCAACCTGGTTTTGAATACACCCTTCGCATTGATGCGCACGGCCAAAGCAAGCGTAATTCAAAAGGTAAACTATTTTGAGAATGAAGAACAGCTAACGAAAGTATTTGATCCGCTGAAAGTGCCCAACGATACGGCTGCTTTCAAATACGATAATGTTGTGGTGATCATCATGGAAAGTTATTCGAAGGAGTTTGTGGGTGTGTATAACAAATGGATGGAACCAGGGCGCTATCACGGCCATACTCCATTTCTGGATTCATTGATTGGAGTGAGTCGTGCTTTTGAGTTTTCATTGGCCAACGGCAGAAAGTCGATCGATGCTATGCCTTCTGTCATTTGCAGCATTCCTTCCATCGAAATACCCTATGTGCTTTCACACTATTCCGGAAATAAAATCAACAGTACAGCCAGCCTATTAAAAGAGAAAGGATATCACTCTGCATTCTTTCACGGGGCCCCCAATGGCTCGATGGGTTTTAATGCATTTGCCAACCTATGCGGGTTTGATGAATACTATGGCAAGGACGAGTATAATAATGATGATGACTATGACAACATCTGGGGGATATGGGATGATAAGTTCCTGAACTATTTTGCCAATACCATGAATACGTTTAAAGAGCCTTTCTATACTACACTCTTTACGGTTTCCTCTCACCATCCATACAAACTACCCAAAGAATTTGAAACCAAATTCAAAGGCGGTGATCGTGATATTTATAACACAATAGAATATACTGATTATTCATTGAAGAAGTTTTTTGAGACAGCCTCAAAGATGCCCTGGTATAAGAACACCTTGTTTGTTTTTACTGCTGATCATGCTTCGGCAGAGATTGCCTATCCTGAATACAACACCGCGTGGGGCTATTTCTCTATTCCGATTTTCTTTTACAAACCGGGTTCAGACTGGCATGACTTTGCACCTGAGATTGTTCAGCAGATTGATATCATGCCTACGATACTGGGGTATCTGAATTACGATAAACCGTATATCGCTTTTGGTCGCGATGCATTTAAGCGTGTTGAAGAACCTTTCGCTTTTAATTATGTGGATCAGGTGTATCAATCTTTCCGTGGCAACTACTTGTTGCAATTTGATGGTACAAAATCAGTGGGTTTGTATGATTTTAAGAAGGATAAATTATTGAAGCAAAATCTATTGAACAATCTTCCGGATACGGTGCAACACATGGAACTGCATCTGAAAGGACTGATTCAGCAATATAATAATCGCATGGTGGATGATAACCTGACGCGTGAAGGAAGTCAGATTGCTAACTCAATCCGAAGAGGTAATTAAAGTTTTTAATGCCGTGGCCGTAATGCCCAATTGAATTAGTACCATAGAAGTGCTGGCCCGGTCTGTTTGAAAAGTCACATCGCCACTGGCAGTAACGTTCACCGAATTGCGCACCACATAGGTTACATCATTGCCCCACATGTACAATACCCTTAATGTAATCCCAGGATTGCTTTGGTTTTTTGGGTTGGTATAAAACCCGGCACCAATTCCATAATTTAAACTGGTGTTCTTCACGTTGTTGATTACTTCGGGCTGATTGTTATTGAAAATAAAGTCTATAACATTTTTATCAATTTTCGTTTTGGTGTTGTAAAGTTTTAACCCGAGTAGTCCATCAATAAATGGAATGAGTGCACCTTGATGGTACATCGGTCTTAACCGTGCCATGCCGTTCCAGGTAAAAACATTGTAGGTGGTCTTAAGCGGAGGAGAAGTAGCGGTGGCAGATTGTTTATCCTGTCCATATTTGAAATAACTGAAATCAATACCCAGTAAAACCGGAGATGGTTTGTTTTCAAGTAATGGACTGATTACGATACCGGTCGCTAGGCCATAGCCGAGATTTCCTAAATCATTTTGAATAGCCTGACGGAATTCCCTGGAAGGAATGGCAACCTGCGTGTTGAAATAAAAGTTGATGTATGAGAATTTTGAGGAATCGTATTTCTGACCGTATGCCCTCATCAGGATTGTGCTGGCGATTAGCAGTACGATCAGAAATTTGGTTTTCATTTCATGCGAGGTTATGATATACGTTTTGAACGTCATCATCTTCTTCCAGAGCGCTCACACATTCCATCACCTCATCTTGTTCTGCGTCCGTCAGTTCTTTCGTTGCGTTGGGAACATATTGAAGCTCCGAACTTTTAGGTTCCAGCCCTTTCGACTCCAGAAACTTTGCCATATGACCAAACTCAGTAAATTTGGTGTATACAATGATCTCCTCTTCCTCGCGCTGAATATCTTCGGCACCAGCATCGATCAGATCCAATTCCATCTCATCGAGATTAAGTTTGGCGGGGTCGAATTTGAAGATGCCTTTGCGTTCGAACATGAAAGCAACGGAACCTGAATTGCCCATGTTGCCGCCATTTTTAGAAAAGCGTAATCGGATATTAGCCACCGTGCGGGTAGGATTGTCGGTTGCGCATTCCACCACTACGGGCACACCATGAGGCGCGTAGCCTTCATAGATTATTTCTTCAAAATCTTTTTCTTCCTTACTCGAGGCTCTCTTGATGGCAGCATCCACGCGGTCTTTCGGCATGTTCAAGCCCTTGGCATTTTGAATGGCCATCCGCAAGCGAGGGTTATTATCCGGGTTAGGGCCACCTTGCTTTATCGCGATGGCAATATCTTTACCGATGCGGGTAAATCCTTTCGCCATTTTATCAAAGCGGGCGAACATCTTATGCTTTCTTTTTTCAAATACACGTCCCATACGATCAATTAAAATTCGGGTAGTAAAATTAGAAAAAGTGTTGATAGTATGACACTCTTTCTTAATGGATTCCTTACGAGTTAGCCATTTCCTCACAATAAATGAAAGGCTGTATCAAAAATGCAACCGGTATAATTTTTAAACTTAGTCGATTCTGTTTGAGTATTAGCGGCTTCCCCGCAAGGTGGAGCAACGTTTTTCACCGGATCACTAGCCGGATAAAATATGTAAGCTCGATAAAGTAAATTGAACAATATAACTTCATTCCTGTAAATAGTTACCATGATGCCATGAGGGAAAAACGAATTGATGCCTATATTTTGAAGTCTGCCGATTTTGCCGTTCCGATATTAAATCACCTGCGCGAATTGGTTCACTTTGCATGCCCAGATGTGGAAGAGAAAATTAAATGGGGTATGCCCTTTTTTGATTACCAAGGAGAAGGCTTATGTAACATGGCAAGCTTTAAACAACACTGTGCATTTGGTTTTTGGAAAGCTGCTCTGATGAAAGACAAAACCTTAGTGGAAAATGCCAAAAGCGAAACGGCTATGGGCCACCTCGGAAAGATCACCACCTTGAAGGATCTTCCATCGGATGCCATTCTGGTACGGTACCTCAAAGAGGCCATGAAGTTAAACGAGGCAGGCATTAAATTGGAAAAGAAAAAACCGACTAAGCCTAAGGAGGTGAAAGCACCGGAGTATTTTTTAAAAGAGTTAAAAAAGAACAAAGCGGCTCAACCCATATTTGATGCGTTCAGTCCCTCCAATAAAAAAGAATATGTGATGTGGATTATAGATGCTAAAACGGAAGAACCCCGCAAAAGCAGAATGCATACCGCTATTGCATGGATGGCCGAAGGCAAGCCGCGCAATTGGAAGTATATGAAAAAGTAAAGCCAGTCTTATCACATTAATTCCGCTCAGCCTTCTTTCAATCAGGTTAATATAGTCTTGATTTTTTTATCTATGCTAAGCAGACTATTTTTAATCATGAAAAATTCTTTCCTACTTCTTTTCGCACTCTTCAGCATCAGTGCATTTGGTCAACAACTGATTGATTCGCATCAGCGTGAAATTGTATTCACTTCGGTGAATGTTGTGCCTATGGATTCAGAAAAAATCATTACGAATTCGATGGTGTTAGTGAAAGATGGAAAAGTTATCGCTATTGGTAAAAAGCTGAAGTATGGAAAGAATGCCCTGGTGATTGACGGGAAAGGTAAATACCTCATTCCCGGGTTAGCTGAGATGCATGCGCATGTGCCCCCTAACGAGAATATCGAATCACATAAAGAAGTATTGTTTTTGTTTGCCGCCAACGGAATCACTACGATCCGTGGAATGCTGGGACATCCTAAGCATTTGGAACTTCGCAGCATGATCAATAGTGGTGAAGTATTCGGGCCGCGATTTTATACCACGGGTCCTTCGTTCAATGGATTAAGTGTGAAAACGGCTGAGCGTGGAGCCTCCATGGTGCGTGAACAAAAAGCAGCAGGGTATGATTACCTGAAACTTCACCCCGGCTTGACAAAAGAAACATTTGCAGCGGTGTCGGCTACGGCAAAGAAAGTTGGGATTCCCTTTGCAGGCCACGTTTCATTTGGTGTAGGCGTGTGGCGTGCGATTGATGCTGGTTATTCTTCCATCGATCACATGGATGGTTTCGTAGAAGCCATGGTGCCGGGTATTGAAAGCATGGTAGAACAACAGACGGGGTTGTTTGGAATGTTTGTGGCCGACAAGGCAGATGTTTCTGTGATCCCTGCATTGATGAAGGATTTGAAAGCGAAAAATATATGGGTAGTACCCACTCAATCGCTGGCCGATCGTTGGTTTGCCGCTAACTATACAGGCGATGATTTTCTAAAAGATCCAGACAGCAAGTACATGGATAAAAAGATAGTAAGTCAATGGATCGATACCAAGACGAACCTGATGGCCAATGCCCAGTATGATGCAACTAAAATCGAAGCCTTCATTAAACTTAGACGTAAGCTGATTTATGAGTGTCAACAGAATGGAGTCGGATTGTTGTTGGGATGCGATGCACCACAGATTTTTAATGTGCCCGGATTCTCCACGCATAACGAACTTAAGTACTTAGTGGATGCAGGCCTTACTCCTTATCAGGCTTTGCGCACAGGTACCGTGAATGTCGCTAAATACTTAAATCTTTCAGAGGCAGGAACAATAAAGCCAGGTGCAGTCGCGGACCTCGTTCTCATAAATGGCAATCCTTTAACAGACATCACCAATACCAAAAAAGTAGAAGGCGTTATGGTGCGTGGCAAGTGGTTATCAAAAAGCGAAATCGAAGCTGGCTTAAAGAAACTTGAAAAGTAAATACAGTTGCGAAGTTACCGGTCTCCAGTTACCGGTAACCGGAGACTGGTAAACGGCAACGAATGATAACGCTCTTCACTTTCGAACTTTCTTATTTACAAATATTCATCGTGCTGTCAGTGGCATTGCTTACAGGCATGGCAAAGACGGGTGTGCATGGTGCAGGCATGTTGTCGGTTCCGTTGTTAGCCAATGTATTTGGTGGCCAACTTTCCAGCGGCATCATGTTGCCCATGTTGGTGTTGGCCGATGTGTTTGGCGTTTGGTATTATCATCGCCATGCATCATGGCATCATTTAAGAATTTTGTTTCCGTGGGCAGCCGTTGGAGTGATCGCAGGCACGATAGCCGGAAGCTACATCAACGATCATATTTTTAAAATGATGATGGCATGTACCATTGTGTTAAGTGTAATCATTATGCTGTGGTTGGAAAAAATCGGAACGCAGGACAACATACCGAAGAACAAAATGTTTGGAGTAGGCACTGGCATAGCAGGAGGATTTACTTCCATGGTAGGCAACCTGGCTGGCTCCGTTATGAGTGTTTATCTCTTATCCGTGCGACTTCCAAAAAATGCATTCATCGGAACTACGGCCTGGTTTTTTCTTGTGGTAAATTGGTTTAAAGTTCCGTTTCATGTGTTTGCGTGGCGCACCATCAGTTTGAATACATTATTTCTTGATCTGCTGACCTTACCTGCCATTATTGTGGGAGCCTATCTTGGGATTATACTGGTTAGAAAACTGACGGATACGATGTACCGATGGTTTATTATCGGAATGACTTTGATTGCGGCTATTGGAATGTTATTTTAATAACATGATCACCTTAACACATACTAACTTTTTCAATCCTGATTTTAAAAAGTTGATTGCGGAGTTAGACAAAGAGTTTGTGGTGCGCTATCCTTTTCTTCAAAATGTATTTACGCCATTTAATTTGATGAATGAAAATGCACGGGTGGTGATGGCGTATGATCACATAACGCCAATGGCGTGCGGAGCATTTCGCCCGATGGATGAGAAGACCATCGAGATCAAAAGAATGTATACACTGCCGCTATACCGTAATCAGGGTTTTGGAAAACGAATAGTAATGGAATTAGAGCAATGGGCGAAGAGGGAAGGTTTCCTGATTTCAAAACTTGAAACAGGCATCAATCAGCCCGAAGCGATAGCAGCCTATGAAAATTCAGGTTATGTGCGCATACCGAAGTTTCCACCTTATGTGTACGTAACTGAAAGTATTTGCATGGAGAAGGGTCTTTAATTTATTTTACTATAAGATCAGGCACACCTCGGGCTTAAATGATTTTTATAGGATCAGGTTTTTTAGCAAAAGTATTGAAGCATTTCGCCTCAATGGATCAGTTCCTAAAAAATGATTTTTCTGTAACTCAAAAGAAGTCTATAGTATGTTTGAACCCGAAATCATACATTTATCTTTCTAAACCTGAAAAAATCAAATCACCATGAAACGTATTTCCATACTTATACTATGCATCATCATTGTTTCTTGTAGGTCAACAGAGACAAAGAAGCCGATCACGGGTCTCGTGGTTGATTCAGCCATGGTCGTGTCGGCACATCCGCTCGCCTCTAAGGTTGGAGTTGATGTTATGAAAAAGGGAGGCAACGCGATTGACGCAGCGATAGCTACTCAATTGGCATTGGCTGTTGTTTATCCGGGTGCCGGAAATATTGGCGGTGGTGGATTTATGTTGGCGCGGATGAAGGATGGTTCGGTAGACGCACTCGACTATCGTGAGATGGCTCCGTCAAAGGCAACAGCCAATATGTATTTGGGTGAAACAGGTGAAGCCATTCCTGCGCTGAGTGTATTGGGCCATTTAGCCAGTGGAGTTCCAGGCACCGTGGCAGGCCTTGAAGAATCACATAAAAAATATGGCAAGCTTCCCTGGAAAGATCTAGTGCAACCTTCTATTGATTTGGCATTGAATGGCTTTGTGCTTACGGAGAAAGAAGCGGAGGGAATGAAATACATTCAGGAAGATTTGAAAAAGTACAATTCTGTTTTGCCGACACAATTAATCAATGAAAACTGGAAGGCAGGAGATACCATTAAACATACCGATTTAGGTCATGCACTTGAGCGCATTCGCGACAACGGCAAGGCAGGATTTTATGAAGGTGAAACAGCAAAACATATTGTTGAAGAGATGACTCGCGGAAACGGGCTGATCACCTACGAGGATTTAAAAAATTATAATGCAGTGTGGCGAGTACCGGTCACCACCCAATACAAAGGATATAAAGTTATTTCGATGCCACCACCATCCAGCGGTGGTGTGGCGTTGTTTCAACTTTTGAAGTCAGTCGAGAATCAACCGATTAAAGAATGGGGATGGAATTCAGCAAAGACCGTTCATTTAATGACCGAAGCGGAGCGAAGGGCCTATGCCGACAGATCTATTTATCTTGGAGATCCTGACTTTGTAAAAGTACCTGTCGAGCTTCTCATCAGCAATCAATACAACAAAGAAAGGATGAGCAATTTTCAACCCGATAAGGCTACGCCAAGCAGTGATATCAAAGAAGGAGATTTTAGTTTTGTGGAATCGGAGGAGACCACACACCTTTCTGTAATCGATCAAGAGGGAAATGCCGTATCCGTAACCACGACACTAAATGGTGGCTATGGTTCACGTGTAGTAGTGGCCGGCTCTGGATTCTTTTTAAATAATGAGATGGATGACTTCAGTGTAAAGCCAGGAGCACCCAATATGTACGGAGCGGTAGGTGGCGAAGCAAATAAAATTGAACCTGGTAAAAGAATGTTAAGTTCGATGACACCAACCATTGTGGAGAAAGATGGTAACTTGTTTATGGTGGTCGGTACACCCGGTGGCACAACGATTATCACTTCCGTTTTTCAAACGATCTTGAATGTAGTTGATCATGGCATGACCATGCAGGAAGCCGTAGATGCAAAACGCATTCACAGCCAGTGGGCGCCTGATCTCGTCTTCAATGAGAAAAAAGCATTGACTGAAAAAGATAGTTTAGCCCTGGTCAGTATGGGCCACACATTTAAAATGCGCAATAGCATTGGTCGCGTAGATGCTATTCTCGTGCGCCCTGATAAAAAGTTAGAAGGTGGTGCCGACCCTCGCGGTGATGATAAAGCCGAAGGATACTAATACTATTGATACGTACATCTTCCTCATTAGCCATGCGTAAAATTCTATTTCTATTATTCTTTCAATTCACTCTGGCAACCGCACTTGCACAGGATCCTCTTCGATTTGAAACGGAAGTAAAGTCCATGCTCGCTGGGGATAGCCTGGTAAACAAAAAGAAGTTGATTCTTTTTACCGGAAGTTCCAGTATTCGCTTTTATGCTGATTTAAAAAATGACTTCCCAAAACAGAACGTGCTCAATCGAGGCTTTGGCGGATCGGAAATGAGCGACCTGCTCTACTATGCTAAGCCCTTAATTTTAAATTATCAACCCAGTCGTGTTTTTATCTATGAAGGAGATAATGATATCAATGCAGGAAAAAGTACGGAGGAGATTTTAGCCAAGGCAGATCAGTTACTCACGCTGTTAAGATCACAACGATCTCCTAAGATCAAGATCATTTTCATCGCAGCTAAACCGAGCGTTGCCCGCTGGCAACTGAAAGACAAGTATGAAGACTTCAATCGGCAACTAAAGCAGTGGACCAGTACAAAAAAGAACGTGCTCTATGCGGATGTATGGACACCCATGCTGGACAGTAACGGAGAAGTACGTAAAGATCTTTTTCTTGAAGACAACCTTCATATGAATGAGAAGGGATATGATATTTGGAAGAATGTGATTAGTAAATACCTGTAACGACAGGTTTCTTCAGTCAATTATTTTAACACGTGCTCAATCATTTTGAATTGATCAGGATCAAGTACATACTCTATCATTCTGCGGTCATAAACAAGGCGCGAAGTGTAGATAAGATTAATTTCGGTTCCCGAAATCCTCATAAATTTATTGTTTATAGATCTTACAAAGCTACTGCGCTTCTGGTTTTGCACATCCTTTGATTTTTTGCTTGTTCCCAGCACCTGGTCGACCTCATCAACACTTAGCCGATGCTCTGGGCTGTTCATGAAATGTTTAATTAATTCTGCTTCCAATTCAATAAATGAAGGTAGATCATCATCTTTCCAATAGGGGTATTTCGATTTGTGTTTTACCAAGAAGAAAAAGCCTAGTATTGACAAGCTTAACGCCACGCTAACGCCTAGCCATAAAAGGTTCATTACCTTCCAAATTGAACTATTAGTTGCGATATAGATTGGAACGTCTAACTCGATAAAGTCTGATTGTTTTAGAAGTATCTCTTTTTTTTGATATTGTGATGAAAGAATGGTCAATGTTGAGTCTTTAAAGTATGTTATAACTTTAAAAGGCTCAGGTTTTTTATCTTCATACAGTAGGTCAAAAATAGTGTTCGATAGGCTAGTGTCTTTTAGTACGAAAATTTTATTGTGTTCGTAATCAAATAGGGCAGTAGTATGACGTCCAAGGGACGACTCAGTCACAGCATTTCCTAAAACAAATGTTCCAGACGGTAGTGTTGCGATTTTGCTTGAATAGCTAATTAAATCCAAGAAAATAGAAGTTGGTGTGCCTAATTCCTGCCACTGGTTTGTTTTTAGATCTAAGTGAAATACTTTTTTTTCAATCCCTGTAGTTTCTCTATCAATAGGCCATTGATCGGTAACAAAAAAGATTGAATGATTTTTTTGATTGTATGATACATTATTTCCAAGGTAAATTAGGGGTATACTTTTGTTCAGCTTCTTTTCCGCCCAACGGAATTCTTTCAAATATTTTAACTCTGCACTGTAGTTCCGTAAATCATATCCACCTAATGAGTGAATGGTATCATTGTACGAATAGATAAATTTTCCATACATCCTTCCATAGATAGTCGTTGAATCCCTTCGCGCAAAATACAATTGATCGGCTTCTGTGGATACCTGATAGATTCTATCGCTTCCTTCAAGAACAACGAAAAGTCCGTTTTTATTCTTGATTAGAATATCGATATTATGGTAGTATTCAGTCTTCAAATCTTTAGGCCAAAATAGTGCGCTTTTCTGGTTTCCCATTGCTTGAACAAAAAGTTCTCCCTTAAAGGAGGAGTCCTTTAAGAGTTGCTTCAGCATCCAAAATTCAGGTGATTCCTGTGCCTGAGCGTTATTTATTATAACAAAGGCAAGCAATAAGATTAAAATGATTTTAAGGGCTATCCGTACAGACATAGACCAATTAGTTTTTAAGGCAATTTATTTGCCTGACCCAACAATAGTACAACAGCAATTACGTCAATTATTATTTCTTAAAACAGAATTTTATTTACCCATCAAAAAGTAATAGCTGAGAATACTTGAATTATCACACACATCCGGACTTTTGGCAGATCTACTGGAATAACCTATAATTCATGAAAGGCTGCTGTCTT
>CANIVF010000041.1 GCA_947470895.1 Bacteroidota bacterium | reverse complement strand
CAATCAACTGTTCAGGTCAACCGATCTCAATACATTTTTAACTCAAATCAGGTGGTCAATTTGCTCCGGAAAGTGGTGGTCACTTTGCTCCGGAATCAAGTGGTCACATTCAAACGGAAATCAGTGGTCACATTATCCGGAATCTCCACAATTAGTATCTAAGTACCACAATCGGCCAAAGGTTTATTGTGAAATGACGTTTCAAGACAAACCTAAACATTAGCACCCCACGCTATCAATCAGCATCAAGAAAAGCATTTCTAGAAGGATAAGTTTAATGAATGGGCATAAAAAAAGAAGTGATCTTGGATCACTTCTTTTTGCTAAAGCATCAAGTTGATCTTGATTACTTCTTCTTCTTGGCAGCCTTCTTGGCAACTTTTTTAATTACTTTCTTGGCTGCTTTCTTAGCGGGTTTTTTTGCCATAACGTTTTAATATTTTATTTTAAAACTGTTTGAAAGGTATAATAAAAAATTAATCCGCGAAAATTTTGCGTTAAAAATTTCTCTTTTACAAAATAAAATCAAGTAAACACTTTTTATTTTTATTTCATAACTGAACATCACATTCATCTTAAATGATGTTTACTTCTGGAGTTAATACAATGTTGAATTTTTCTTTTACTGATGAAATAATTTTCATTGCGAGCTCAAGAATTTCGTTACCATTTCCATTTCCATAATTAACAATGACTAATGCTTGTTGTGCGTGAACACCAATATCATTAAGTCTTTTTCCTTTCCATCCACACTGTTCAATCAACCATCCTGCAGGTACTTTAACTTCTTGATTTACAGAATGGTAACCGGGTATATTTGAAAATATTTTCAGAAGTGATTGATAGTGTAAATAACTGATTGTAGGATTCTTAAAGAAGCTCCCTGCATTACCTACGTGTATTGGATCGGGTAGTTTACTCTTACGAATATGAATCACTGCATCACTAATTGATTTCAATGTTGGTTCAGTGATATTCATTTCTTTCAGTGTGTCTTTAATAGCACCGTAGTTGGTATTGATGGGATGATTTTTCTTGGTTAGAGTTAAAGTAACACTTGAAACAAAAAAAAGATCTTTTAGTTTATGCTTAAAGATACTTTCGCGGTATCCAAACTCACATTCCTTGTTTTGAAAAGTCTTTTCATCACCAGTAAGGCGATCAATGCCAGTGATTTCTTTTACCACTTCTTTTACTTCAACTCCGTAAGCGCCTATGTTTTGTATTGGTGCAGCACCTACCGTGCCCGGTATGAGTGAAAGATTTTGAATCCCTCCCCATTGGTGATTGACACAATGAATTACCAGTTCGTGCCACATCTCGCCTGACATCGCTTTTATATTTACAATGCCATCACTTTCATGAACAATATGGATTCCTTTGATGTCGGTTTTAATAACCAGCCCATCAAAATCCCTGGTGAATAGTATATTGCTACCTCCACCCAGAATCAATACCTTTTCGTTCCTATACAAATCAGTCTGAAGTAATGATTTGAACTGATCTTCATTGGTAATCTGGCAGAAGTAGCGGGCCGTTGCATCAATTCCAAAGGTGTTGTAATGTTTCAATCTAACGTGTTCATCAATCTTAATCATAGGCAATTTGTAAACAAGGAATAAAAAACTAAGGAAATTACGAAATGATTAGTGAAATGATTTTACAACAGCATTCGTGGTGGTAAAAATGACAAATCCGGCAATCATATGCATTATACAGATCATTCTTTGATTTTATGTTTCGTTACTTTTATATAACTTTTTAACATGAAAATTATTGAATGTCCACGCGATGCCATGCAAGGCCTTACTCACTTTATTCCTACGGATAGGAAAGTAAGTTACATCAATCAATTATTGAAAGTAGGTTTCGATACTATTGACTTTGGAAGTTTTGTCTCGCCTAAAGCGATTCCTCAACTTCGTGATACGGCCGAGGTTTTAAACAAGTTAGAATTGAGCAAGTCGAAGTCAAAGCTTCTTAGCATTGTGGCTAACGCCCGTGGTGGTGAAGAAGCTTGTATGTTTGAAGAGATCAATTATCTGGGTTTTCCACTGTCGCTTTCAGAAACGTTTCAGGAGCGGAATACAAACAAGTCAATTATTGAAGCTTTGAATTT
The DNA here is from genome assembly GCA_947470895.1 of Bacteroidota bacterium. GTDB lineage: Bacteria > Bacteroidota > Bacteroidia > Cytophagales > Cyclobacteriaceae > ELB16-189. Next base: position 33,713 of record CANIVF010000041.1, on the reverse strand, counting down.
GGTTAATGAGTTGCAGGAGTTATGTATCAGGCATAACAAAAAACTAGTTGTTTATATCAGTATGGGCTTCGGAAATCCATATGGTGATCCCTACGATATGGGTGTTGTAGAAAACTTTGCAGATATTTTATCCGCTATAGGTATTGAGATTATCTCTGTGGCCGATACTATTGGTGTTGCACAGCCTGATCAGATTATTTATTTATTTAAGACCTTGACAAGTCGTTTCACCAGAATCGAATTTGGTGCTCACTTGCATGCTCATCCATCAACGAGCTTTGAAAAGATTGGAGCAGCTTATATTTCCGGATGTCAGCGATTTGATGGTGCGATCAAAGGATTTGGTGGTTGCCCTATGGCAAAGGATGATTTAGTTGGTAATATGGCTACCGAAACCATTTTGGCTTTTCTTGATTCCAAGAACGATGCTCCGAAAATTAATCGAGATGAGCTTGCGTTAGCCCTGCATATGGCAGAGTCAATATTCATTCACCCTTCTATTTAAGCGCGAATAATTTTCCGGGTAATGACTTAACTACATTTTTAAACTCCAGCGTAAGAAGGATGGAGGCGAGCTTGCTTGGGTTCAATGAGGAGCGAATACTAAGTTCATCAACCATCATAGGGGTTTTCTTAGCTTTCAAAATTTGAATAACAGTTTGTTCTTCTGGTTCGAAAGAAGAAAGATCAAGTTCTGGTGGTAATGTTGATGTGCTAGGAGACCAATTCATGATGTATTCGAGATCTTTAACACTGTTAAAAAGATTGGCCCTGTTAGTTTTGATCAATTTATTGCAACCCTCTGAATATTGACTACCGATATTCCCAGGTATAGCGAATACATCCTTATTATAGCTATTAGCAATATCTGCGGTGATCAATGCTCCGCCTTTTTCGGCAGCTTCAACAACGATGAGTGCGTCACATAATCCAGCGATGATGCGATTGCGGGCAGGAAAATTATGTGCATCAGGTTTGGTACCAAAATGATTTTCTGTCAGCAAGCCCCCTTGGCATATCATTTTACGAGCTGTCTCCTTATGTGCTGCCGGGTAAATTACATCCATGCCACTGCCCATAACACCAATGGTAGATAATCCATAGTGAAGCGCATATTTGTGCGCATGAATATCTATTCCATAGGCGAGGCCACTCACAATGAGCGGTTGATGAGGAGCAAGATCATGACAGATTTTATCAACCAACTCTTTTCCGTAGTCTGTGGCTTGTCGTGTGCCAACAATGGCTACCGCCTTTGGAGGGTTTAGATTTTGGTTTCCTCTATAGTAAAGTAGAGAGGGGGAATCTTCGATTAACTTTAGTCGCTGTGGGTATTTTTTGTCGGTGAAGAAGATAATTTCGGTTTCTTCTTTTTCAGCTTTTTTTAATTCCCGTTCAGCTTTTTGAAATGAATTTCCATTCTTGATGGCTGAAGCGGAGATCTCACCAACTCCAGGAATTTTGAGAAGTTTACCTTTTGGGGTTTTGAACACTTGCTCAGCGGAACCACAATAACTGACGAGTTGCTTGACTAAAAAATCACCAATGCCTAGTGTAAAATGCAGGGAAAGAATGGAGAGCCGTTCCTGATCCATGGAACTGTATTTTAGGATAAGAGAATTATATTTTTTCCCTTATTTGGACTAAGAATTGACGCACTTTCTTCAAAGAATCCAATAAGTCCATTTTATCGCGCACCGATTGTGAATCATTTTTGATCATTTCTTTGGCACCCTGAAGAGTGAACCCCTTCTCCTTAACCAAATGATAGATCGTGCGCACATTTTCAATGTCTTCTTTGGTAAACTGACGATTGCCTTTTCTGTTTTTCTTGGGTTGGATAAGATCAAACTCAGTTTCCCAAAAGCGGATAAGAGATGAAGCTACATTAAACATCTCGGCTACTTCACCGATTGAATAGTATATCTTCTCAATTTCTTTTTCTTTATACGCCATGAGGGAATTGATGCCTAGATTAATTCTTATACATTAACGAACCTAATGCAAAGTAATAATTCTTTAACCTTGATGCAACGACCGTTATTTTTTTTATTGACAACCTATGCACATTATTTTGCGGGTTTCATCACCCATCCATCCTCACGGATCTTGATCGTACTCTCAGGGAAATCTTTCTTCGTTAATTCTTGAATGCGCTTTAAAACTTGTTTTTGTGAATCAATTTTTACCGGTGAAGAGTAAGACTGAATCGTTGAGGTTATTTGAGCCTTTAAAAAATCCCCTTTGGCATTGGTGTATACTTTAACGATAGGAGCCCATCCGTTGATACCCGATACATTAATTCCTCCATAGGTGCAGAAGTTGCCAAGGCTATACGCAATGAAGCGATCTTTGTAAACTTCAATGGCGCGTGTTACATGAGGGCCATGACCGAATATGATATCCGCGCCTTCATCAATCAGTGTGTGTGCAAATGCATACACGTTGCCACGATTTTCACCATGAAAAATTTCATTCTTGCGAGGTACCTGCTGATGTTCCGGCCCCTCGGCTCCTCCATGAAATGAAACAATCACTATATCCGTAAGTGAATCCAGCAGAGCTACGATTTTTCTTGCACTCTCTATATCGTTTAGATTCATGCAGCCGCTGTTAGGAGCGAATGCCGTGAATCCGTAACGCACTCCCTCTTTTTCAACAATAGTATAGGGCTTTGTAGTTTGCCCTGCATGATAAAGGCCTGCTTCTTCCAATGTTTTAATGCTACTCTTCCTTCCTAGTTCTCCAAAATCTCCTGAATGATTGTTGGCAAGGCTAATCAGATCAAATCCGGCATTCACCAGGTTTTGAACATATTGCTGTGGGCTTCTAAATACGTAACACACTTTTGGATCGCGGCAAGTTTTTGCTGTTCCTCCATCATTAAGTAGTACTCCTTCCAGATTTCCCATGGTGATGTCAGCGCTGGAAAGTATAGATTCCAAGTCTTTCATTAAATCAAGACCCTGATTTGGTGGCAGTCGCTCTGCGGTAGGATAGTTACTGCCCATCATAATGTCTCCGACACCAATAATGGTAATGGTGTCTTTTTTTTGTGCTACTACACTATAACTTAAAAAAAGGCATTGCGTGAAGATCAGGAATCGATTCATAATTGCATTTAATGGTGTAAAAAAAAAGAAGTCTTGGATTGATGAAACAGAGGAGGGGTTTAATCCAGCGAGGAAACTGATCGGCTTCCAAGCTCAATTAATTTTTCGTATTCCTTATTGTTTAAGTCGCGCTGAAAGAAGTTGATCGGATTTACTGGATTTCCGCTATATAAAACCTCATAATGCAAGTGAGAACCCACGGATGTTCCGGTGTCGCCTACATATCCAATGATCTGGCCTCGCTTTATTTTATCTCCGTCCTTTACGATGTAGCGATTGAGGTGGGCGTAACGTGTTTCAAATTGAAAGTCATGATTAATGTAGATAACATTACCATAGGTAGCCGAAAAATAAGCCATCTGAACTTTGCCGTCTCCGGTTGCATATACAGGTGTGCCTGTTGGTGCAGTAAAATCAAGTCCGTTATGAGGACGCATATCTCCATGCTTGGGATGCAATCGCAATCCAAAAATGGTGTGCAGTCGGGTGAGCTGTTTATTATCGATCGGTTGAATGGCAGGACGCGAAGCCCACATCTTTTCTTTGCGCTCAAGCTCTTCTTTTAATTGTTTCATAGACTGTGCTTCAATGTCCAGTCTATTTTTTATCTTTTCTGATCTTTCGTAAGCTGTTTTAATGAATGGATTTTCAATGAATGCGCTTTCTTTTTCCCGACCACCCACACCGGCTTCTCGTTGTGTGATGTCCAGCGGATCAAGATCAAGAATTACACGATAATTATGATCATCATTTTGCTCAAGCTTACTCAATTGTTCTGAAGTACGTTCAAGTTGCATAAGAAGTACTTTCCACTCTGTCTTAAACTTTTGGTTTTCGGCTGCCTGAAGAGTTTCATCCAAATTTGGGAATTTGGAATTAAAATAGGCCAAACCGATTGAACCGACAATAAATGAAACCCCAAGGAAATTAATAATTTTACGACCCGCAGCTTTTGGCGATACGATGAGTGGTTCGTATTTACATGTTTCAGAATTATATGTGTATCTGATCTTTGCCATTAATCCAACGATTGGTTTTGCTTTTTACTTTGATTTTCCAACTCCTGGTATTGTTCTGCATCCAATCCCTCTGCAAAGAATTTTATCGGATCTGCGTTTACGCCATCCTGAATTACCTCGTAGTGAAGATGTGGTGCAATGGATCCTCCGGTTAAGCCAACAGATCCTAAAGTTTGTCCCTTCTTGATTTTTTGCCCCATACGAACAGTAATTTCTTCTAAGTGACTATAACGGGTAATCACCCCATGACCGTGGTCGATTTCCACATAGTTTCCAAAGCCTGCCAGCAGATCACTTCTTTTTGCCATAATGACCATGCCATGCCCGGCTGCCAGAACGTTAGTGCCACGCGTTGAGGCAATATCAACTCCATCATGGTGATAATGTCCCTTGTGAAAAGGATTTATTCTAATTCCAAATCCTGAAACCAGATGGGTTAACTCAAAATTTGCGACAGGCACAATAGAAGGAACCGAGAAAAGCGTTGAGAGGTCTTCTTTCTTTACACTTGCCTTGGTATGAAAAAAATGATTGCTTGATTTCGCTGAGGTATACAAATCCTTGAACCTTGAATTTAAATCATCGATTGATTTGTTAAAATCCTGAAGTTCAGCGAGGAGAATTTCCTCTCTGTTCTTCGCTGATGCGTTAGATTCAGCAGGCAATTTAGTATCAAAAAGTTTTTGGTATAATTCAAGATCTAGCTTTTTAAGTTCGTCTAGCTGATCGTTAGACGACAACAGCTGACCAGTCAAGACTATTTTATGTCTTTTCAAAGACTCATTATCTGCTCTCAGTTTTTTCTCGGAGGGCGTTTCAATAAAGTAATTTTGGAGGAGGAGCAGACCGATAAAAAATAAAACACCAAAGGTGAGATAGCTCAAAAGGCTGACAAACACGTTGAAGAATGAAATCTTCACGCGCTCAAAGCGTAGGTTTTCGGGGTTGTATCGAAACTTAGTTCTCAGCATTAAATAAACTCTGTCCTATTGTCGACCGCAACCTTAAATTTCCCTGTATCCTAATTTCAAGGATTCCTTTCATTATGAGCACAATGGGTTTAATTTTGTGGTTAATTCGGGTTTATAACTCATAAATATAAAGAAAAACTGCTGCTACAAAAGTTAAAATGGTATTATAAGCGATGGACTCCAATACAATCAGACGAAAATTCCTAGAATTCTTTGAAAATGAAGGCCACAAGATCGTCCCTTCTGCCCCTTTAGTGTTAAAAAATGACCCGACCTTGCTTTTCACCAACTCTGGCATGGTGCAATTCAAGGATTATTTTCTGGGCAACTCTTCCCCAAAAAGCAAACGGATTGCTGATACCCAAAAATGTCTTCGCGTAAGCGGAAAGCACAACGATCTAGAAGATGTGGGGCTCGATACCTATCACCACACTATGTTTGAAATGCTGGGCAACTGGAGCTTTGGCGATTATTTTAAAAATGAAGCCATTGCGTGGGCTTGGGAGCTTTTGACAATAGTATACCAACTTCCGAAAGATAGGTTATATGTTTCGGTGTTTGGTGGAGACAAAGGTGATGGGCTTCCCGTAGATGAAGAAGCAAAAGATTTATGGAAACAGTTTGTTCCTGAGGAGCGTATTCTTCATGGAAGTAAAAAGGATAATTTCTGGGAGATGGGTGAGCAAGGTCCTTGCGGACCGTGTTCCGAGATTCATATCGACTTAAGATCGGCAGAAGAAATTAAGAAAAAATCTGGACGAGACTTAGTAAACAGCGATCATCCTCAGGTTGTCGAGATTTGGAATCTCGTTTTCATACAATTCAATCGCCTCGCATCCGGAGCACTGGAACCATTGCCCGATAAGCATGTGGATACCGGTATGGGCTTCGAGCGTTTGTGCATGGCCATCCAAGGAAAGACTTCAAATTATGATACCGATGTGTTTCGACCGTTGATGGATTTCATTGCTCATGAAGCGAAGGTTACTTACGGTGATGAAATCAAAAATGACATTGCTATTCGCGTAATGGCCGATCATATTCGTGCCGTTTCATTCGCAATTGCAGATGGACAACTCCCCTCCAACACGGGAGCAGGTTATGTGATACGGAGGATTTTAAGAAGAGCGGTGAGATACGGATTTTCTTATCTGAATTTTAAGGAGCCTTTTATGTATAAGTTGGTTCCTATTCTGGCCGATCAACTAAACGATGTATTCCCTGAACTCCATCAGCAATTGGATTACGTGAGCAGGGTAGTTCATGAAGAAGAAATTTCATTCCTGAGAACTTTGGAAAAAGGGTTGAAGAGAATGGAAACCATAGGAGATGATTTGAAAGATAACGTGATCTCAGGCGAAGTGGCGTTTGAATTATACGATACGTTTGGTTTCCCACTAGATTTAACTTCGTTGATTGCCCGCGAGCGTGGATTTTCCGTTGATGAAAAAGGTTTCAACGAAGAAATGCAGAAGCAGAAGTCGAGATCAAAAGCTGATGCTGCCAAAGAAACCGGTGACTGGACCATCATTCGTGAAGATCAAAAAACAGAATTTATCGGTTACGATAACCTTGAATCTGTTTCTCGTCTGATAAAATACAGAAAGATCAAGCAAAAAAATAAAGAACTATTTCAACTCGTTTTGGATAAGACTCCTTTTTATGCGGAAAGTGGTGGTCAGGTGGGTGACACCGGTGTGATGGAAGTGAATGGTGAAAAAGTTTTTGTGGTTGATACAAAAAAAGAAAATGAACTGATCGTTCACCTCACCGAAAAACTTCCTGCAAAGCTGGAAGGTGTGTGGCATGTGAAAATCGATGCTTCGAAAAGAAGACTCAGCATGAATAACCACTCCGCCACACATCTACTCCATGCGGCCTTGCGCCAGGTTTTGGGCAAACATGTGGAGCAAAAGGGATCATTGGTTAACGATAAAATTCTGCGCTTCGACTTCTCTCATTTTGCTGCTATGAAAGACGATGAATTAAATAAGGTAGAAGATATCGTCAATAAAAAAGTGCGCGAGAATGTTGACCTTAATGAGCAACGCAATGTGCCCATCGAAAAAGCAAAGACTTTAGGTGCGATGGCCTTGTTTGGAGAGAAGTACGGTGACTTTGTGCGCGTGATCACGTTCGATCCAAAATTCTCTGTTGAACTTTGTGGAGGAACTCACGTGCCATTTACCGGCAACATTGGCCTCTTTAAAATTCTTTCTGAAAGTTCGGTGGCAGCTGGTGTAAGAAGAATTGAGGCGGTAACTGCTGATGGCGCAGAGCAATTTGTGAATGAAGGATTAGGATTGTTGAATGAAATAAAATCGGTGTTGAAGAATCCAAAGGATATTATTGCTTCGGCAAAAATATTAATTGATGAGAATCATGCCCTGGAGAAAAAGCTCGAAGTACTCTATCAGCAACAAGCTAATGTATTGAAACATGTATTGGCAGGAAAGGCAACGAAGTCTGCTGGCTACACATTGATTTCAGAAAAAGTGAGTGTGCCCAATGCGGATACGTTGAAGAACATTGCCTATGCACTGCGCAATCAGTTTGAAGACCTCGTGTTGGTGCTGGCTGCTGATGTTGATGGCAAACCTCAAGTTGCTGTCATGATAGGAGAGAAGCTAGCTGCCGAAAACAGGTTTCATGCAGGCAATCTGGTGAAGGAGCTTGCAAAGGAAATTGACGGAGGTGGTGGAGGCCAACCTTTCTTTGCTACAGCAGGTGGTAAGAATTTAGGAGGACTCGATAACGTATTGGAGAAATCGAAGCAACTTATAAAATGATGTCAATCAGAACTTATTGATGATTAATTCTGTGTAACATGGACAAAGCCGTACGCGATAAATATACAGTAGTGATAGGGTTAGAGGTGCATGCACAGCTCCTTACAAAAAGTAAAATTTATAATTCAGATTCAGCTGAGTATGGAGGTGCACCCAATACGCATGTAAGTGTGATCACATTGGCGCACCCGGGCACATTGCCTAAGCTTAATAAGAAAGTGGCCGAGTTTGCCATGAAGATGGGATTGGCGTGCAACTGCGAGATTTCCCGTTACCAGATTTTTGATCGCAAGAATTATTTCTATCCCGATCTGCCAAAAGGATACCAACTCACGCAAGATCGAACACCGATTTGTAAGGGAGGTTTTATTACTATCGATACTAAATCCGGTGAGAAAAATATCCCGTTGAACCGCATTCATATCGAAGAAGATGCCGGTAAATCCATTCACCTGGATGATGAAACCGATACGATGCTGGACTTCAACCGTTCCGGTGTTGCGTTGATTGAGATAGTGACTGAACCCGCGTTACGCAGCTCAGAAGATGCAGGGACATTGGTTTCTGAAGTGCGCAAATTGGTGAGGTATCTTGAAATTTGTGATGGTAATATGGAAGAAGGATCACTTCGTTGTGATGCAAATGTATCTGTGATGTTGAACGGAGCCAAAGAGTATGGGAAGAAAGTCGAGATTAAGAACATGAATTCCATACGCAACGTGCAGCGTGCTATCGACCATGAAGTAGAGCGGCAAATTAATCTTATCGAACTTGGTGAACAGGTAGTATCAGAAACACGTACATACGATGTAGACAGCGGTGACTCATACAGCATGCGTACCAAAGAAGAACTCAATGATTATCGCTATTTTCCAGACCCGGACTTGAGTGCGATGATCGTTTCAGAACAGTGGTTGACAGACATCAAAAATACAATGCCCGCTTTGCCTCGTGAACTGAAGCATAAATTTATCACAGAGTATAAATTACCTGAGTATGATGCGCAAGTGCTCACCGATTCAAGAGAAGTAGCCAACTATTTCGAGGCCATATGCACACACTGTCACAATTTTAAAGCGGTATCCAATTGGGTGATGGGTCCGGTTAAGTCTCACTTGAATGAATTGAAGGAAAATGAGTTTCAGTTTCCGGTTTCACCAAGTACATTAGCGAATCTTATTGAAATGGTAGATCAGGATAAAGTAAGTTTTGCTGTTGCAGCTCAAAAGATATTCCCACAACTCATCGCGAATCCAAATCAAGATCCGTTAGTGTTGGCGCAACAATTAAATCTTCTTCAGGATAGCAACGAAGATTCGATCATGCCCATTGTCGAGCAGGTGATCAAAGAGTTTCCACTTAAGGTACAGGAATACAGGAAGGGAAAGAAAGCCATCATTACCATGTTTATGGGTGAGGTGATGAAGCGAAGCAAAGGCAAGGCCGATCCTAAACTCGCCACCGAATTATTGTTGAAAAAATTAAGTTAATAAGAATATGAAGAAAGTAAGCATTCAATTTTTAGTTGCTGTTGTTGTTTCTGTTTTTTTTATCGGCTGCAAAAAGGATGCCGGTTGGGAGATAACACTTCGCGGAAAGGTGGGCTTTCCCCAGCCAGGACAGATTACAATTCAGCAGGTAAAAGCTGATAATAGTGGCGAAGTGGTGAAGATCGAGCTTGGAGCAGATAATAAATACGAGAAAAAGATAAAACTTACTCAGCCAGGCTATTATCGGGTTTCATTTTACGATCGACAATTTATTCTCGTAATGCTTAACCAAAGCGATCTTGAAATCAATGCAGATGGAAATTCAATGACTGGTTTTGCGGAAATCAAAGGCTCACCTGACCATGATTTGATTGTGAAGATTCAACGGGTAATGACCAATTTTCAGAGTTCCCCTGACATGGCTAAGCTTGAAAAGGAGTTTACGGAAGCTTCGACTGCCAAGAATATTGCTAAAGTGGAGGAGCTTCAGTATGAGTATATGAAGCTTGTTGGCAAAGCTCATGCATTAATCTCTGACATCTTAAAAGATCAACCGGTATCGTTAGGTTTGATTAATCTATTGCAGCAAAACACAGTGCTGGATCAGGATAAGTATTTTGATGTATATCTTCTTACTGCTGATAAATTGAAAAAAGAATGGCCTAATTATGACGTAGCTAAAGAGTTTAACACCATGGTTGATAAAATGAAACCGACAGCCATTGGTCAGACTACTCCTGAAATTGAACTTCCAAATCCCGAAGGTCAAGTGATAAAGTTGTCTTCTTTGCGGGGTAAATATGTGTTGGTTGATTTTTGGGCTAAGTGGTGTGGACCATGCCGCAGAGAAAATCCGAACGTAGTGAAAGCTTACGACAAGTTTAAGGATAAAGGCTTTGAGGTATATGGCGTATCGCTTGATCGTAAAAAGGAAGATTGGGTGCAAGCTATTGAAGAAGATGGACTTACCTGGACACAGGTTTCTGATTTGAAATTTTTTGAATCCAAGGCCGCAACTGATTTTAATATCTCGGCTATTCCATTTTCCATCTTAGTTGATCCGGAAGGAAAGATCATTGCCAAAAACCTGCGTGGTGCTGCCTTGAATAAAAAATTGGAAGAAGTTTTGGGAGGAATTTAATGCATTAGACTAATTAACCAGAAGGCCTCAGGATCAATTTCTTGAGGTTTTTTATTTTACCAAAGTAGGTTACGAATATCCATGTATCTTTAGAATACAGCTTCTGCTTAATAAATCAAGTAACAAGAAAAAAGCCTCGGAAAATTCACGAGGCTTTTTTTGTGAAGGTTTTATGAAATTAGAATTCTACTTCTGCTGTTTTAAATCCAATAAAGGAGAAGAACAAAGTTCCCTTACTTTGTTTGGTGTCTATTTTAAAAGAACCATCCGAGTTGGATACGGTGCCGGTAGTAGTGGACTTTACAATGATGTTTGCTCCAGCTAATGGTGCACCATCCTGATTTTTTACCTGACCACTGATGTGCACCAGACCATTCACTACTGTTTTAGTAACACTAATGTTAAATTCATATTGCGACCCCGGATAGTTGCTATCGGCTTCGCCAATAATAATGGCAGCCGGGCTTTCATTACCTAGTTTAAATATGATGGGTATTACCATTCGCTGTTTAACTGCAGCGCCTTGTTGTTTTCCGGGATTCCAAGCTATGGTAGAAGTTTGTAATACTCGAATGGCTTCTTCATCACAACTGCTACCGATGCCTTTTAGGGCGACAAAATCTGAAAGACTTCCATCCACATTCACAACAAATTCAATGAATACTTTTCCCTCCACGCCTTTAGTTCTTGCTTCTTGAGGATATTTTATGTTTTTCATGATGTACTCGTAAAGCTCAGGGTATCCACCCATGGGAGAAGCTGATTCTTCAACGATACTGAAAATTTCATCCTCAGAGGCCGTCATGTTAGCAAGGGCATTGGTGTGATCACCTTTTTGTAATATGACAAAGGATTGTTCTCCAGATTTGATCACATGCACGGATACCAGTGCTTTTGTGAATGCTTCGTCTTTATTCAGCTCGTCCATTTTCTTTTTACCCTCGTCATTCATTTCCAGTACAATGTATTCGGCTTTCGGGTTAGTTTGTTTTAGTTTCAGTAGCTCTGCTTCTACCTTGGCCGGTAAAATAGTGGCTGCACTTGAATTATTGGCAATCGTCTGGATGTCCTGCATTACTTGATCCTGACAAGCCACTGCAAAAAAGATCAGCAGCACAAGAATAGATACCGTAGCTACTTTCCATTGTTTTATTTTCTTATGAACTGTTTTCATCATCGTGATACGTTTTAAGGTTAAGGAATTTGTAAAGTGATTGGCGAGAGGATATCCGTTCGACTGCAAAGCAACCCTCGCCAGTAAGTTGCAATACGCGTTCACGTCACGACCTTCCACCGAGCGCGCATCAGCTTCAAACTCATGAACCTGAACCAAAGAATTTCTATAGGCGTGTAAGATTGGATTGAACCAGAAGATAATGCCCAACATATTGGTCAATACAATATCAAACGAATGAATTTTCTGTGCATGCACTTCTTCATGAATAAGCACATCTTGTTTTTCCTGTTCATTTATTTCACTGGCCTTTCCTAAAAAAATAAAGTGAAAGAATGAAAATGAACTATGCCCTTTATCAGATTCGGCTACGAGATAGTTTTTCCATGCATACTTTTTTGACGACCTGAACAATAGAAATAAAGAAGCAACACGAATGAAAAACAGAATAGAAAATACAATCAAACCTGCCATGTATAGATAAGAGATCCATTGCCAGATGGGTGTTTGGGTTGCATTCGTATTTGTTTCGTTGGCGTAGATTGTAATTTCGGGAAGCCAATATGCTGCTGGTGAATGGCTCAATGACGGAATGAGTTGTGTGCCTTCCGTAGAAATGGTGATCAATGGAAACAGGAGTGAAGCGATCAGGCTACCCAGCAGGTATATTCGCTTGAAGCTAAATTGGTTTTCATCTTTAAGAAGCAACCAATAAAGAACATAAAAAAATACCAGCGCAAGGTTGGCTTCGATCTGGTAGTTGAGCATGGCGGTCATGGCTTTTTGCTTTTAAGTTCTTCCAGTTGCTTCATCAAAAGATCAATGTCCTGCACATCCATTTTATTTTCCTTCGCAAAGAACGACACCAGGTTTTGCACCGATCCATTGAAATAACCTTTCACCATATTATTAAGGTAAAAACGTGTATACTTCTCTTTAGGTATTAATGGAAAATATTCATGTGTTTTGCCATAAGCTTTATATCCGATAAATCCTTTCTTCTCTAAAATCCTGACGATGGTAGATACGGTGTTGTAGGCAGGTTTTGGCTCCGGCATTTGCTCTACAATATCTTTTACAAATCCCTTTTCAAGGGTCCACAAAATTTGCATAATCTGATCTTCGGCTTTGGTCAGTTCTTTCATTTCCCTGTATTAACTATTGATTACGTTTCAAAACTAAATAATTAGTTATAGAATACAAGTCATTTTCACGGAAATCTTTGAAATGGTCTAATTGAGCTATTCTGAAGGATTATCCGAAAGAGATATCTACTTCAAAAGGCAATGATTGACGGGTAGGATTAATAACTGGTAAAGCAGTAGGAGAGAATATTGGCGCCCATTCGCAGGGCTTGCACGCGTTTTTCTTCAGGATCATTATGTATACGTTTGTCTTCCCAGCCGTTTCCGAGATCGCATTCGTACGAGTAAAATACCACCAGTCGTCCCTCATAAAATAGTCCAAAACCTTGAGCAGGCTTGGCATCGTGTTCATGAATCTTAGGCAATCCATTAGGAAAATCAAATTTCTGATGATAGATGGGATGTGTGAAGGGAAGTTCCAACAATTCAAGTTCCGGGAAAACCTTCTTTAATTCAATCCGCACAAACTTATCCATACCGTAATTATCATCCACATGCAAGAAACCTCCGCCAATCAGATAATTGCGCAGGTTCTGTGCTTCATTCATGGAAAAAACTACGTTGCCATGCCCTGTCATATAAAGGTAAGGATAGTCATACAGGTTAGGGCTTCCCACTTCAGCAACATCTTCTTCAGTGGCCAGGGTCATTCCCAATTCCTTGTTGCAAAATGTAATCAGGTTTTGCAAAGCTGTTTTATTGGCATACCAATCTCCACCACCCTGATATTTTAGCTTGGCAATTTTTAAAGGAATCTGTGCGAGCCCATTTATCCAACCTGCACTTATAATAAGGGTAGCGATTAAAACCTTCATTTTGTGATTTAAAACGGATTCTGATGGTAAGTTATTCTCTTAAATCATCCATTCAAAGATTGACTGAAATGAATTAGTAATTTTTTTTTAGCGTTGATTAAACCTTGAACTGAATTCATGTTCTAAGATCCGATTTTAAACAAAACATTATGAAAAAGATATTTGGAAAAACCATTTTAGGAACGGCCGTAATTGCTCTGAGTTTTTTATCATCTTGTAATGATAACGACCAGATTGATTTATCAACCAACGATTCAAACAATATCGATAATGAGGCAGTAACAGAAAGTTACTTTGACGATGTTGATGATATGGCAACACTTTCGGTTTCTGCCGATGCATCGACCTCAACTGGTTCACGCGAATCAGCATCAGGACGACAAGGTACTAAGCCCACTGATACTCGTTTTACGTGTGCCACTGTTACATTTGAATTTGCTGCGGATAACAGTTCTTTAAATCCACATGGATATATCACGATTGATTTTGGAGCGACTGGTTGTATTGATCTTCGGGGTAATGTCCGCAAAGGAGTGATCAAAGTAGAATTTAAGGGTAAACGATTTATGCCTGATTCACAAATCGTCACCACCCTACAGGGGTATTCAATTAATGGTATTGCGATAGAAGGTGTACGTACGGTGACCAATACGTCTGGAAGTTTAGAGACTAATCCTAAATTCAATGTAACCGTAGCAGGTGGAAAAGTTACCTGGACAGATGCTACTACAGCAACACGCGAAGTGGACCGTACCCGCGTGTGGGTAAGAGCTGCAAACCCATTGAATGATGAATGGATCGTTACAGGCACTGCCGCAGGTACCAATCGTGATGGAAAGACTTACCAGATGCAAATAACAAAGCCATTGGTTTACAAAAGAGAATGTGCATCTAGCAATAAAGGTGGCATCGCTGTGGAAGGAACCAAAGTATTAACAGTAGATCAAAAGGTAATTAGCATCGACTATGGAACTGGCACATGTGATAAGTTGATCACCATTACGATCAACGGTGTATCGAAAGAAGTGGAAGTTAAAGCTAATATGTAAACCTGCTGGGTATTTAAAAAAAGGCTTCTGTCTTCGGGCAGAGGCCTTTTTGCATTTATAACAATTGATTGCCGTAATTTTAAAGAAGCTCTGCCTGACATCATTTTTTTTTTTTTGAATGAACCACGTAATTGCACGAAAGTATTCCTATGCACCAATACCTTGATCTTTTGAATGAAATTCTGGTTAGCGGAACCACAAAAACAGACCGCACGGGAACCGGCACGCTTTCCGTATTTGGACGGCAAATTCGCTTTGATCTCTCCGAAGGATTCCCTTTGCTGACTACTAAAAAACTTCATCTTCGCTCGATTATCTACGAATTACTTTGGTTTTTGCGTGGCGACACCAACATTAAATACCTCAAGGATAATGGTGTTTCTATCTGGGATGATTGGGCTGATGAAAATGGTGACCTTGGCCCTGTTTATGGAAGTCAGTGGCGCAACTGGCCTGCACCTGATGGGCGTCATATAGATCAGATTTCGCAGGTGCTAAATCAGATAAAAACCAAACCAGATTCACGCAGGCATATCGTATCGGCATGGAATCCTGCAGAGGTAGATAAAATGGCATTGCCACCGTGCCATGCGTTGTTCCAGTTTTATGTGGCCGATGGAAAACTATCCTGCCAGCTTTATCAGCGCAGTGCTGATTACTTTTTAGGAGTTCCGTTTAACATCGCCAGCTATGCGCTGCTCACCTACATGGTTGCTCAGCAATGCGATCTGAAACCGGGTGATTTCGTATGGACGGGAGGCGATGTGCATCTATATTCCAATCATTTAGAGCAGGCTAAGTTGCAACTTTCACGCGCACCATTTCCACTACCTCAGCTGATGATTAAGAGAAAGCCCTCGAGTCTATTTGACTATGAGTTCGAGGATTTTGAAATCGTTAATTACCAGGCCCATCCTTCCATAAAAGCCCCGATTGCGGTTTAAATTTATGGGTTTAGAACCTCGTTTACCTCAGGAAAGTACTAGTTAAAAGGCATATATTTGCTTGTTATTACAACAAATACGTTAATGACTAGATCCTTAAATGCATTTGGCCTTATTGCACTCACCTTAATACTGGTGGTGGCAGGAATTTTTTTCCTTACTAAAGAAGATGTACCCACCTTATACATAAATGAGTTTATGGCTAACAACACATCCTGCTGCCCGGATAAGAATGGAGATAAAGATGAGTTTGACGACTGGATTGAAATTTATAATCCAGGAACTACACCCATTGATATTGGCAGCATGTACTTTTCGCAGGATAAGGACAAATCACTGGGGTATCAGATTCCCAGGACCGATAGCTCTCTAACTACAATTCAACCCGGAGGGTTTTTATTATTGTGGGCGGATGGTGAACGTGATCAGGGAGTTTTGCATCTCAAATTCAAACTTAATCAGAACGGTGAATACATCGGCCTGTACTATGAAGATGGTCGCAAGATAGATGGACACAAGTTTGGCAAACAAGGTGAAAATGTTTCTGGTGGCCGTTCATCGGATGGTGCTGCTGAGTGGAAAGAGTTTGCTGTGCCTACTCCGGGAAAGTCAAATCAGTAATCAGTGGGTCACAACCATTGGATAATGTATTTTTTTTTATGGCTAAGCTTAGGTGTGCTTCAAATTTAGTTGGCTAAAGGGCATTACTGGCGAGAAGTCTTTAGAATCCTATTGAGAATTTCTTTTAAATTGGCCCGACCAATTGTAGATGTATGAAAAAGAAAATCCTTTCCCTGCTATTTGTATTCGCTTTTCTTTTTGCCCGTGCTGACGAAGGTATGTGGCTGTTGTATATGTTGGGTGATCAGACATACAACGACATGGTTAAGCGAGGCTTGAAACTCAGCAAGGAGCAACTTTATAGTTTAAATAAGGCATCATTGAAAGATGCTATCATCATTTTTGGTGGTGGCTGCACCGGTGAAATCGTAAGCAAGGAGGGATTGATTTTCACAAATCACCATTGTGGGTATAGTGCTATCGCAGATGCCAGCACGGTTGAGAAGAATTATTTGAAAGATGGATTTTGGGCAAAGAGTAAGGAAGAAGAAATACCAGCGGCCGGTTTGTCAGTGCAGTTTCTAGTACGCATTGAAGATGTGACGAATGATGTCGAGCAGGCACTGGCAGATTTGAATGGTTCAGACCGGGCCAATAAATTACAAGCAGTGTCTGCTAATCTGGCTTATCGGGCTACCCAAGGTTCAAAACTTGAAGCGCGTGTATTGTCTTTTTTTAAGAATAATCAATATCTCTTATTTGTATATGAGCGATACCGCGATGTTCGATTGGTTGGTACGCCACCGGAAAGTATTGGTGCGTTTGGTGGAAATACTGATAACTGGGAATGGCCACGTCATACTGGGGACTTCTCTGTTTTTCGCGTTTATATGGGAAATGACGGAAAGCCTGCTGAATATGCGGCCGACAATGTACCATTCAAACCGAAGCATTTTTTAAGTGTTTCTACAAAAGGAGTGAAAGACGGAGACTTCACCATGGTGCTTGGATACCCAGGAGGCACTAACCGTTATGAAACTTCATTGGGTGTAAAACTCAAAATTGAAATTGAAAATACTGCGATCGTCCATCTACGTGATGAGCGGCTCAAACTGATGCTCAACGAAATGAACAAGAGTGATGCTGTGCGTTTGCAACTTGGTTCCAACTATGCAGGCACTGCCAACTACTGGAAATTTTTTGATGGTGAACGAAAACAATTACTAAGGTATGACGTCTATGGCAAAAAGAAATTAGAAGAGCAGAAATTTGAGACATGGGCAATGGGTAAACCAGAGTATAACGGACTGTTTGCCAAATATGAACAGACTTATAAAGAGTGGTGGCCTTACACGAAACATCGCATTTACATTAATGAAGGAATTCTCGGATCACCTCTGGCGGCTTATGCAGCATCTCTTCAGGCATTGGAACGCACATTGAATAAAAATAATCCTTCTGCCGAAGAGATTAAAAAAATGACGGAAAGCTTAAGCAATGCACGTGAAATATTTCTTTCCAATGAGAATAAACCTTCTGATCAGAATATACTGGCCGTAATGTGCAGGGTCTTTTACTCGGACATTGATCCCGCCCAACACCCTGCTGATTTTTACAGTAAACTGAGGACTCAATATGGAGATTTGAGTAATGAAGCTACTTATAAAAAATACGCAGCCGATGTATTCAGCAAAACCATGATCTTCGATGATGTAAGATGGAGCGCCTTTATAGCAGTACCGGATGCAACGACTCTTCAAGCTGACCCGGCTTATGAATATGCTACTTCATTCATTAGAAATTACGCCAATTATCAGACTAAGTTTTCTGAGTTTACCAATCAAAATAATGATCTGGGACGTATCTATTTGAAAGGTATTTTAGAAATGAATAAAGGCAAAGTCATGTATCCGGATGCTAACTTTACTATGCGATTGAGTATGGGTAATGTAAAATCATATCGATTAAATAACAATTCGTCTTATGACTATGCCTGTACGATGAACGGCATGCTGGCAAAGTATAAGCCCGGTGATTATGAATTTGATTTACCCAGTAATTTACTTGAAGCAGCTAGCAAACGGGATTTTGGCATCTATAAAGATGAACGGACAAACGACTTACCTATAACGTTTATCACTACCAATGATATTACTGGAGGAAATTCAGGTTCGCCTGTGCTTAATGCAAATGGTGAATTGGTAGGGCTCGTCTTTGATGGCAACTATGAAGCCCTTAGTCACAAGATATCCTTTGATAAAGATCTCAACCGTACGATTTGCGTAGACATCCGTTTTGTCCTTTGGTGCATTGATAAGCTGGGTGGAGCGCATAACCTTGTTCAGGAGTTGATGGCTGAGCAGGCTACTCAAGTAATGTTGGAAGATAAGTTATCACTGAAGCGCTTAGCATTGGTTATTGGCGTTAAGTCTTATCAATACGTTTCCCCTCTTCAAAATTCTTTGAATGATGCTCGCGACATGTCGGCTAGCCTTAAAGCAAAGGGATTCGAGGTGATTGAAGTATATGATCCCAAAACCAAGCGTGAGATGCAGGATGCTATTCGTAAGTATTTTGGATTGCTCCAAAATCAGAAAAATACAGCTGGATTGGTTTTCTATTCAGGTCATGGTATGCAGGTGGACGGATCGAATTATCTGATTCCTGCACAGGCCAATCCCCAGATCAAAGCTGATATTGATGATCAATGTCTCAATATGGACTATGTCATGGGTGCTATTGAACAGGCAGGTAATCCATTAAATATTTTTATTTTGGATGCTTGCAGGAATAATCCGTTCAGAAGTTTTTATCGATCCAATGAGCAGGGACTCAGCATGGTAAATACACCGAAAGGCTCATATATTGTTTATTCTACAAAACCCGGGTCTGTAGCTTCTGATGGCATTGGCCGGAATGGATTATTCACTTCTAAATTGTTAAAGTATTTGGATTCTGACGGATTAAATATTGAGCAGGTTTTTAAGCGCGTTGCTGCAGATGTTTCGATTGAATCCAATGATGCACAACGTCCTTGGATTGCATCGGATTATACCGGAGATTTTTACTTTACAAAGGACTAATTCGAATGATCAGAAAAATTGAGTAGGAATCCTCCTCGCCAAGTGATAACCCTTGTCTGCTGGGATTATTATTTAACGAACTCAATTGATCAAAAAAACAATCAAGCTCTTTGATCCATGTGCGCCAAGCACTAAGGATTGTTCAATGTCTGCAGTCTTCGAAGGACCAGCCAGGAATGTTCCCAGGTGATAAGTGGATGATCCAATTTTTTCATAGGCTTCATGTAGCGTGGGCACGATGGAGTTCTTATTGATGATCAACACGAGATGTTCGCAGATGTAAGGCAAAGCCTGATCTCCCATATCTTTATCGGTTAACCAAATGGCGCCATTTTCGGCAACTCCAAATTCGCCCTTCATGATGGCTACGGTTACATTACTGAAATCATGGGGATCTGATTTCTGACCTGCTTGTTGGTCAGGCTTGTTTGAAATTTCTGAACTATAGGCCAAGCCATCAGATTCAAAATTTAGATGAGCAACTCTATTTACGATTCTATCTGGTTTAGGAAATTTTGATTGGATGTGCTTAACAATATCTTTCCAATTGTTTACTTCGATCACCAGTCCACCAATGCCAGTCAATGTTTTTGTGAATTGTTCTTTCAGATCTATTGATGCATTTCCAGCAAAATTCAACACAGGCAACTCAACGAGTGCGGGTTGATTTTTCTTCAGTGCTGCTAAGATCTTATCTCTGCTGCTCATGCCTTTCGATTATTTTGGTACCACGAATTAAATGATGTTGTCGAAGCCTCAGGCATTTCGCGTTGTTTGTACCACGGGTTGAATTTATTGTTCACCATGAATGGCAGTGTGCGCATTACCCATCGGCCAACGGATCCGGAAAATTTATAGATCATCGGATGGGATAGCACCTGGCTCATCACATTCATTTCCACTTTTTTTGAAGCAGTCGTATGTCCATTTTTCACCAATACTTGACGCCATTTGTAAAGTTGATCATGAATATCAATTTTCACCGGGCACACATTGGTGCATGATCCGCATAGGGTAGAAGCAAACGGGAGGTCTGCATTTTTTTTCATGTCAAAGCTCGGGGCGAGGATGGAACCGATTGGCCCGGCTACTGCGGTATGATAACTATGTCCCCCACTGCGTCTGTATACCGGACAGGTATTAAAACATGCTCCACATCGAATGCACTTCAACGCATTTCTGAAATCGTCACTGGCCAATCGTTCACTACGGCCATTGTCCACCAGCACAATATGCATTTCTTGACCTTCGCGTGGTTTTTGAAAATGACTGGAATACGTAGTGATGGGCTGACCTGTAGCACTTCTTGCGAGTAGTCTTAGAAAAACACTGAGATGGTTTCGCTTTGGAATAATTTTTTCAATGCCCATGCAGGCAATATGTACATCGGCTAGTTGCACACCCAGGTCGGCATTACCTTCGTTGGTGCATACAATGAACTCACCGGTTTCCGCAATGCCGAAGTTCACGCCTGTCAGTGCCACACGACTGGTTAAAAAATGTTCACGTAAGTGCGCGCGTGCTGCTGCGGTGAGAAACTGTGGATCAGCATTGCCTTTAGGTGTACCAAGATGTTGATGAAACAGTTCTCCAATTTCTTCCTTCTTCCAATGGATGCATGGCATCACAATATGGCTGGGTGGTTCGTTGGCCAATTGAATAATACGTTCACCCAAATCAGTATCTACTACTTCTACACCTTGCTGATGAAGATATTCATTCAGTCCACACTCTTCGGTGAGCATCGACTTGCTTTTTACCAGGTGCGCAACGTTGTGCTTTTTAATAATGGAATGAACGATCTCATTATGTTCTTGTGCATTCGAAGCCCAATGAACATGAATGCCATTACGAAGTGCGTTCTGCTCAAATTCAACCAGATAGTCATGAAGGTTACTGAGCACATTATTTTTTATCTGCGAGGCAGCTTCACGCAGTTGTTCCCACTCTGCAATCTTATGAGCTGCTTTATCACGTTTTTCCCGAACAAACCAAAGTGTTTGGTCATGCCAGTTCACCCGCTCCACATCGCGGTTGAATTTATCGGCTAGTTCTGCATGTGTTTTATTCTGTGGACTCATTGCGTTATTCTACTTCGTCACTGAATTTAGTATTTCAGCAATATGAATCACCTTCACGTTGCTTTTCTGTCTGCGTAAGATTCCGTCTAGGTGCATCAGGCAACTCATGTCTACACCCGTAATATACTCTGCGCCATGCACAGTGTGATCGGCCACACGGTCTTGCCCCATCTTAACACTGACGGCTTCTTCGAATACACAAAATGTTCCGCCAAATCCGCAGCACTCATCTTTTCTTTCCAGGTCAATAAGTTCAAGTCTTTTCACCATACTTAATAAGTTCTCCGGTTTAGAAAAAGGTGGCGCTATCAACTCGGACATCTGCGCAAGCCCCAGTCCGCGCAAGCCATGACAGCTTTGATGCAATCCTACCTTGTGTGGAAAATGAACATCTAAGTTTTTTACTTTGATGATATCCGTTAGGAACTCAGTTAGTTCAACTGTTTTTTTTCGTATGCTTATTGCCTTGTCGGGATTAGCATCGTCATGCAAATGATCTTTGATGTGAAGGGTGCAACTTCCTGAAGGACAAACAATATAATCGAAGTCTGAAAAGTTAGTAACAAAGTTATGTGATGTATCCTTTGTCAAATGTTCAAATCCTGAATTCGCCATGGGTTGACCACAACACGTTTGATTGGTTGGATAGGTAACGGATAAACCGAGACGTTCCAGTATCTGAAGCGTGGCGATGCCAACTTGCGGATAAAGCTGATCGATATAACAAGGAATGAAAAGTCCGATGTTCATGATAGGGTACCCTTGCTGGAAAAAAATTTAAGATCAATCATGTCTGCTTTGTGCGGATGTGAATTCCAGTGTTTATGAATGGCCATAGCAGCACCGGTAGACGAAGCCTGCGCCACCGAGGCAGAATATACTTCTATGGATGGAAAAGCTACTGATAACAAATTCATAAAGATGGCATTATTGCTAAACCCGCCATCAACAAAAATACGGGTTACGTTGGTATTCTTTAGAACAAGTTGTGTAGAAGTTACTTGTTGTTTAACCAATTGCATCATGAAATGGGTATAGGCTTCATCAAAAGATGAATACAGGGAAAGATGATTGGTCTTATATTCCGTTGAGGAAAGTTTCACAACTACTTCTGCCTGATAGTTACCTCCTTTGTAAAAATCTTCTGATAATTGGAAATGTTCCGCTATGTGCCTGGTTTCAAGTTCATGATCATGTCCGGCAAACAAGCGCGAGGCTTTCACAGGTTTGCCTTCGAAGGTCAGATAGCAAAGGCAATCCTTTTTCAATTCATCTTCAGTGAGAGGAGTATGATTGAATGGATTTAAACTAATACACCACGTTCCTGTCGATAGTAATATAAAAGGCTCGGAGAAACAGGACAGATAGGGGATGAGTGCAGCAGAGCTGTCGTGGAGGCCATTGCCTATTTTGATTTCGTTTTGTTGAAGCTCAATAGTTGTTACTTCCGAGGAAGAAGTAATGGGCGCCAGTTTTTCCAGTATATTTTCTTTTTGAACCCATCCATGGTAGTTGTTAGTTGAGAAATCCCATAAGTTGGTATGGCAGCCAATACTTGTGATCCCTGAAACAGGTTTTCCGGTGAAGAGATAACTGATGTATTCGGGAAGATGAAGTGAATATTTTATCTGCTTAAAAATTTCAGGACGCACATGTTTGAGCCAGTACAACTGCATACCTGAATTTAGGTGACCTAAAACAGGTGAAGCAGTAATTCGTGAAAGTTCATTTTCTCCTCCAAAGGTGTCATAGAATTTTTTCTTCAGATCTTCCGGATAAGGCTTCAGATAATTATATAGTGGCGCTACCGGATTTCCTTTTTCATCCAGATGTACGAAGCTTGCTCCATGCGCTGAAACATTCAATGCCTTAATGTTAAACTCTGAGAGAGCCAGTAACACTAACAATGTTTCCTTCACCCATTTCGTGAGTTCATGGATATCCTCGCAAGGAAAACCATCTTCATCTTGGATTTCAGGCAACTGCAGTGACTTCTCAAAGCGTATTTGATAATCCTCGTCAAAGAGAAATACTTTCTTATTGGTTTTACCGATGTCGAAGATGGCGATCGCTGGTGTTTTCATATTTGGCTTCAAGCTTTAGGCTTCCGGCTATAAGTTTGCGGCCATGAGTTACAAACCTGTAGATATTGTTTTTAATCCTCGTTCCGAAATCAATTGTTTTCTTACATCCAGATCGCGGAATAATTGAATCGGTTGTAATGCTGCACCAGCTTTCAATCTTGCCTCTGCTACTAGCGGACGCACATCGGTACGATATGCTTGTTGTAAAATTTCTTGGGCTTTGGCCACATCATTGGCTTCCTGTGCTCTGTTTAATTCTCTGCGATCAACGAGTAGTGATTGTGCGTAAGCGATCTGGATTGCTTCAACAGATTGCAATAGATCTTCCAATGGATCTTTCACATTGTGTGAGGCATCAATCATCCAACCTAAATCAGTGGCATGATTCATTTTTCTGGCATCCATGCCTTCTACCAATTCATTGAAGATTAAAAAGAGTTGATAGGGATTGACGCTGCCCACGGTAAGATCATCATCACCATATTTGGAATCGTTGAAATGGAAGCCACCCAGTTTTCCTTCCATTAGTAACAGCGACACGATCTGTTCGATGTTGGCATTGGGTAAATGATGACCGAGATCTACAAGGGTATAGGCTTTAGGTCCAAGTTTACTTGCATACAAATAGGACTGCCCCCAGTCACCGACCGCCATGGAATAAAAGTTTGGTTCGAAGGCTTTGTACTCAATAAACATTTTCCAGTTGGCGGGAAGTGCAGCATAAATTTGCTGTAGACCTTCTAATGTGCGTTGAAAAGCTTTTCTGAAATTCAATTGACCTGGAAAGCAAGAGCCATCTGATAACCATACCGTAATTGAATTTGATCCTAATGCTTTGCCATGCTTGATTACTTCAATATTGTGATCAATGGCTTGTTGGCGCACTTTTGCATTTACATGTTGTAGTGATCCGAATTTATAACTGAGTTTTTGTCCGGGGTTATCCTGAAAGGTATTTGAGTTTACCGCATCGAACTGTAATCCGTGCTCGGCAGTGAGTGCTTTAATTTTGCGTGTACTGGTTGGTATATCCCAGGGAATGTGCAATGAAATAGCCCCACTAGATTTATTGAGTGAATGAAGTAAACCGACATCGCCAATTTTTTCTTCGAGATTACGCGGTTCGCCACCACCAGAAAATCTTCCGAAGCGTGTGCCACCCGTTCCTAATGCCCAGCTTGGTATCGCAATTTGAAAATCAACGAGCTTATTGATTGCTCTTTTTGCCGTAGGATTTTCATTGACAAGTTGCTTTATCTTTCTCTGATGTGAAGAGTAAAGTTTATCGTTGTGCTTCTGGATTTGGTTTTTGTCGATTCTCATAGGGTAGGTTTGGGATACATTTCCACGCCAATAACGCAAAGTAATACATTACATTAACTTAGCGGACTTTGCGTACAAACAAGTTTTAACTAAGCTGCTTGTGTTTCTTTGTGCTCTTGGTTTAATACTTTCACTTCATATAAAACACTTCCGGCAACGAAATACTGACCGGTGAATTATCCGGATTACAATCCATCAAGTCTTTCATGTACGCCCACCATTTTTTCATTACCGAATGATTGGGCAGATCATTCATGTTTTCGGGATTGTTGATTTTCAGGACTCCGAATAGGTCATTCGTTTCTTCATCCAGAAAAATAGAATAGTCTTCAATACCCGTTTGCTTCAGCAGTTGTTGCAGTTCCGGCCATAGCTGATCGTGCCTGCGTTTATATTCTTCTGTCAGCCCCGGATGAAGCTTCATTTTAAATGCAAGTCTCTTCATAGATAGTTATTTGAACCACAAAGACACAAAGATCACGAAGTTGCACTAAGACCTTCGTGTTCCTTGGTATCCTTTGTGACTTGTTGTTTTATTATTTTCAAATATCATCTGACAAACGCCATGGCCACTCCTCCATCTACATTCAACACATTGCCGGTGGATTTATGCAGCAATCCTCCTACAAAAGCGAAGCAAGCATTAGCGATGTCTTCAGGCAGAATAGTTTCGTTTAACAAAGTACGCTTCGCATAGAATGCCGGCAACTCTTCTACCTTCACGCCATATGCTTTCGCACGACCTTCTGCCCATGCGCCTTCCCAGATTTTGCTATCCGAAATAACGGCATCTGGATTGACTGCATTCACCCGAATTTTATCGGCACCAAGTTCAGCTGCATTCAATCGGCTCAGATGAAGTTGAGCGGCTTTTGCAGAGCCATAGGCCGCATTATTTGGGCCGCTTACGAGCGCGTTTTTACTTACGATGTTAATTACATCACCACCCATGCTTTGCTTGCGCATAACTTCCACACCACCTTGGGTAACGAGGAACTGACCTTTTACTAAAATGTCGTAGAGTAAATCCCAATCTTTTTCGGTGTGGTCTTCTAATGGCTTCGAGATCGAAATGCCGGCACAGTTCACCACAATGTCAACACCACCGAATGCAAGCGCTGATTGATTATACGCTTCCTTTATATTTTCTGATTTCAATACATCCAGGAGTACAGACGCGTATGCATCTTTACCAAATTTGGATTTAAATTCTTCATCTGCTTTGGCAAGACGATCGGCATCATTGTCATTGATGATGACACAGGCACCTTCTTCCGCAAATTTCTTAGCAATTCCTTTTCCAATACCTCCGGCACTTCCGGTGATCAATGCAATCTTTCCGGTAAGTGGTTTAGGCTTGGGCATGCGTTGTAGCTTTGCTTCTTCTAGCAACCAATATTCAATATTGAAAGCTTCTTGTCTTGGTAATGAGGTATATTCGGAGATCGCTTCAGCACCCTTCATTACGTTGATGGCGTTGATGTAAAACTCTGCAGCCACGCGTGCGGTCTGTTTGTCTTTCGCGAAGGTAAACATGCCTACGCCAGGATAGAGGATCACCACAGGATTGGCATCACGTATCGCAGGACTGTTTTCATGCTTGCATGTTGAATAATAATCAGAATACATCTTACGATATGCTTCGAAGGCCGGTAGTAGTTTCTCTTTGGTTGCTTTTGCATTAGAAAGATTTTCATCGACTGCCAGCGTTAATACTAACGGACTGATCTTCGTGCGCAAGAAGTGATCCGGACAGCTCGTGCCCATCGGTGCCAGTTTAGCCAGGTCATGTGAGTTTATAAACTCAAGCGCGCGATCATCATCGGAGAAGTGACCAACCATGCGATTTTTGCTGGAGCAAAGTCCGCGCAGCGTTGGAGCAAGTGCTGCTGCTTGTTTCAATCGGTCTTCTTTGGGCAATGACTTGATATTCATACCACCGAAGACAGGTCTGCGCTTTCCATAATTTTGTTCCAGGTATTCGGCACATTTTTCAATTACTTCTAAAGTGTTCACATAACTTTCATAAGCGGTGTCGCCCCAGGTAAATAAACCATGTGAGCCTAGAATAATACCAATGATGCCAGGGTTTTCATCTAAGCATTTTTTTAATTCCAGTCCAAGTTCAAAACCTGGGCGTCTCCACTCTACCCATCCTATCTTACCACCAAATAATTCTTGTGTCATCTTCTTTCCATCTTTTGCCGCTGCGATAGCGATGGCAGCGTCAGGATGTAGGTGATCGATATGTTTGAATGGCAAAAACCCATGAAGTGGTGTGTCGATTGATGGAGCTTTTGAATTCAAATCAAAGATGCAATGATTGAATAGTTCGACCATTTCATCTTCATACTCCAGTCCGCGATATACGTTGGTTAAACTTCTAAAACGATCTACGTATAGGGCCGCCAGTCCGCTGCGCTTGAGCGTACCGATATCCCCACCCGATCCTTTTATCCACATCACTTCAGTTTGCTTTCCAGTAATCGGATCAGGCGCCATAGCTTTGCATGAAGTGTTGCCACCACCATAGTTGGTGAGTCGAAGATCTGCACCTAATAGATTAGAGCGATAAATTAAGAGTCCTACCTCGTCACCGTTCAGCAATGCTGCTTTGGATTCATCCCAGAGGTAGCTTACGTGTTTGAATTGTTTTGTCATTTTAATGAATTTTTGAATTCTATTTTATTGCGTTGCCATATCCCACCACCAACACTGAGAGCATGATCATGGATATACCTACTATGATGGTGTTTTTTGTTTTCTTACTGACACCTTTCCATTCCTTCAAAAAGATTCCCCAGCAATTGGCGATCAAAATAATAAATGCCATGTGAAGAATCCATGAACTGGCACCGTTGCCCAATTTACTTTCACCCATTCCGTAAAAGAAAAATTGCATAAACCAGGTAGTGCCGGCTATCGCAGAGAATAGATAGTTTTTCGCCAGTGGGCTTTGTTTGTTCGTATAATCGCCATAGGTATTATTGCGCGCATTCAGAATCATGCACCAGATGAAGTTGGTGGTGAGGCCACCCCAAAGTAAAACTACGTAGGTTACGTTATTTTGAAAAAGTGGATTCAATCCCATGCTCACTGCAGTTTCTGCCATAGGCTTTCCTGCTTCGATACCAAAATTGAAACATGAGCTAAGAATACCTGATGCGATAGCAACAATCAATCCTTTTGTAAGGCTGAACTCAGCCACGCTTTTTTTCTTATCTTCATCGGGTAACTCTTTTTCTTTCATCATACCAGCACGGCCGCTGATGTATATTCCTAAAAGGCAAAGAACCACACCCAGTAATACTACCTGCCCCCAGGTGTTTGTCATCATTTCAATAATGCTCGTTTTACCTTCCGTGGGAACGATCGCATAATAGATGGAAGGGACAATGGCACCAAAGGCTGAGCAGAAACCAAGCACCACAGAATTTCCTAGCGACATGCCGAGGTATCGAACACCTAATCCATAGGTAAGTCCACCAATGCCCCACAGTACGCCAAAGAGTAATGTATATTGTATGGATGCGGCAGATGCATTTCTTATAATCTCAGAGAAGCCGGGTAATGTTAACCACGCTGCTAAGGGAGGTACGATCAACCATGAAAATAATCCACCGATGATCCAGTAACTTTCCCAGGCCCAGCCTTTAACTTTTTTGAAGGGCATATAGAAGCTTCCTGATGCGAAGCCGCCAATAAAATGAAAGATGACACCTAGTATTATCTGCATGAGGTAGAATTAAATTCGATTAAAGATAGGGAGA
Organism: Bacteroidota bacterium; assembly: GCA_947470895.1. Lineage (GTDB taxonomy): Bacteria > Bacteroidota > Bacteroidia > Cytophagales > Cyclobacteriaceae > ELB16-189. Next base: position 5,161 of record CANIVF010000041.1, on the reverse strand, counting down.
TAAAATCTGACAGCCATCCTGTACTATCATGAACGGAATAAAAAATGCCGGATTTAAAACCGGCATTTTAATATTTGGTAAGCGAATAATGTTACCCCAAGGCAGTTTTGCAGAATTCAAGACATTTCTTCACTTCTTCTATTGGGCTGGAGCCATCAGGTACTTTATACTCTAACTCGATCGTAGCCGGAAAGGTGTATTTATTGTCACGCATTAATCGAAGCGCATTGGCAAGCGGTGTGTCTGCTGAACCCCACGGAAGATTGTCGCCACCATTAGTTTTTGTTTTGCGATCTTTCATATGCATGCTCATGATCCGGTCGTGTTTGAGTTTGATGAAATCAAGTGGATTGGTATTACCAGCGGCAACAAAATGACCAATGTCTAGATTGAGCGAGTTAGCTGACGACTGAGTAAGAGCGGTGTCCCAGAAAGTAGGAGTTTGTTGTTCATGACCATGATAACCGACTTTCATTCCATATTTCTCGGCAGCTTTCCCAAGTTTTAATGTATGCGCATCATTGCTTGGGTGTTCCAGTGTAATGTGAGATGCTCCTAATGCTTTGGCGGCACGCAAACCGTAGTCGATATCGGCATCAGAGTTTTGCATGCCAAACGCATCTGGCTTGAATGCATAGATGTCGATATCAGCTTTCTTATACATTTTTCCAAACGTCTCAAACTTTGCCATTGGTGCTTTTTGTCTCCATGCGGCAATCTCTTCGCGGTATGCTTTATTTTTAACTTCTACATCGGCCATTGTTTTCTTTTCCTCGTCAGTAAGTTCCTCCTTCTGTTGACGCTTGCGCCAGATAGGAAGCATCGTACGAAAATCAACTGGGTTTTTTGGAGCACCGGCAAATGACTCAGCTGGGCCACCCATCAACTCGATGTTGCTAATTCCACACTGGCGGATATAATCCAGCGTAGCTTCTGCACTTTGGTCGGGCAAGTCGCGGAAAGAGTAGGTGATTACACCTAGCTTCACGCCTTTGATGGTTGATCCTGACTTGCCAAGATTGTTGATGAAATTCGGAATACCATGGCTTTCATGGCTCGCTATCATCGTACCACCAATGAGTGTAGAAGCCATTCCAATAAATTGACGTCTGGATGTTTTGTTTTTCATTGTGCGTTAGGGTTTAATAATTTAATTACTAAATACTTATTCATTTTCTGCTGACTGAACTATTTAAGGATGCCTGATAAGAATTTAATTTGGTGTGTTATTTCTTATACTTCATTTTCCTTTCATCATTGATTACACCCTTCCAATTTAATCCAACTGCGAAATCATATTTATTGTCCTGCTCATCAACATCGCATTCGAGATTGTGTGGCATATCTTCAAATTGTTATTCTACGGTTTCCATATTGGCAGGCATTTGCAAAGGCAATAGGTTCACTCACTACCGTAAGGATATCCAGCAACGCCTGATCCTGCACGCTAAAATGAACTAAGAGCGCATTCGTATTTTTCTCAAACTCTGCAAAGACCATCGGGTTGTTCATATTAATGGAAACAATCACCGGTTTACCTTTCATATTCTTAAAGGTATCATTGATCGTACCTAAATCACTAATGTTGACTGCTTTGTTTTTTTTGTTTTTATAGCTGCGGTTAGTGAATTTCTCCTGCGGATCTCCACCTGCGATACAGGTTTCGTGTGCTTCTTTGGCGGTGTATTCACCATACTGTAATGAGATGGGCACATAAACATTGCCGCCTTTCTTTGTATTTACACTATTAAAACTTATTCCGGAATTCGGACTATTCACAAAGACAAGAGCATTATCAGCCTCATCCGGATTTTCAGTTATGTTGAAATATTTCTTCACGATTTCAATGCTTACCGGGTACCCTAGTTTCTCTGGAATTTCCATACCTAAGAAGTTTCTTTCTGCAGGAGTGAATTTCTTGGGGATGTAAACCGGTTTATTTTTTTTCAAAGGAAGTGCATTAGCTTTGTTCTTTAACATCACGACCGATTTTAATTGAGCATCATAACCTGCTTTCATGAATTCTGGTTTGCCTACAATGGCTTTTGTTTCGTCTACATTTACATATGGATTTTCAAAAAATCCGATTCTGAAAATATTTTTTAATAAACGCACAGCCGATTGTTCAAAGTGGGCACGCATAAAATCTTCGCCATGTTCTTTCACAGCCATGTTGGATACTTCAATCACGGGTCCTTTTTCGTTATTACCTCCAAACTGATCGACACCCGCCATCAATACTTTGTAATGTCGTTCGGCAATGGATAATCCCTCTACACCCCACGACTTTCCTGTGAGGAATACATCTACCGTAGTTTCATCTCCGGTAAACAGCCAGTCGGTGCACACGACCCCATCGTAGTTGTATTTATCGCGCAACAAATCCTGAAGAATGTATTTACTGTCACCATTATCTACATTCTCTTTGTACTTGGGGTTTTGATTGAAGGGGAAGGGGATGGTGTAGTGAGGCATCACTGCAGAAGTTATCCCGGTTTTGCCTTTCAATTTGAAAGCACCTTCGGTAAATGGAATCATGTGCATAGCAAAATTATTTCCCGGGTATACCGCATACTTTCCTTCGCCATAATGCGCATCGCATGTGACTTCACCCAATCCACCACCAGGCCAATGCTTCACCATGGCATTCACACAGCCACAACTAACCAATGCACTTATTGCAATGAATAGCAGTGAAAGTTGTGTGATGTATTTTGTCATGATTGGTTACCGATTTAAATTTATTTTTTCTGTGTAGCTCAGTCCAAATCCAAATGGGTAAAGGGGGTCTTTAGAATCGTGTGGCATGTCTTCACGTTGATTCAACACGGCTTTCATGGAAGAAGGCAGCTCGAATGGAAGTTTACCGCTAGGTTTAAATTGACCGAAGATCAAATCAAGGATAATGTCATCCTGGCTACTGAAATCTCCGATCACCGCTTTACTGGCTGCATTGATTTCAGGAAATACTGCTGGGCGTTCAAGATTCATTACGGTGATGGTTGGCTTTGATTGAATCAATTTCAATAACTCTTCTAGTTCGTTCTCTGGAAATTCGAGACTGCCCTGATGAAACATTTTTTCTACGAGATAGCGTGCTGCTTTAGGATCGTACGGAGCATTCAGTTTTAAAATGATGACATCGGCATCGTTGATAGAGGTGATTGCACCGGCATACTTCTTCGAATCTTCTTCATTAAAGCCGAAAAGATAAACCTTTGTAGTGGGTGCTAGCGGAAGAATGTTGTTCTCGTTTTTCAAGAGCACCAATGATCTGCGCTGTGATTCATGGCCCTTTTCTTTGAACTGTTCATTGCCAAAAATCGAGGTAGCTTCTTCAGTAAGGTATGGATTATCGAAGAGACCGAGCTTGAATTTCGCTCTTAGGATCCTTCTTACCGAGGTATTAATTCGCTCTTCATTGATCTGCCTCGCCTTTACTAATTCTACTACCAATTCAGGAATAGCCTCTCCACCAAACATATCACAACCAGCATCGATGATTTTTTTTACGCGTTCAATCTCACTCAGATTTTCAACACCATGGGCAGAGGCCGGTTTACCTACCATCCATAAAATATTTTGGTCGGTAACGAGTCCCCAGTCGGTGCAGACAATGCCATCGAAATGATATTTTTCTCTCAGCATTCCAGTGATGATCTCTTTGTTGAAACTGAAGCCAACATCTTCGCTGGTTTGCCCCATGGGGATTCCATAGTAGGGCATCACCTGCGCTACGTTTGCCGGAAAGGCGCCCTTCTTAAAGGGAATCAAATGATAATTGAAATTGTTTCCGTCATACGATTGTCTGCCAGGTGGAAAGTGTGAATCTATTCCATTCTCTTGCGGTCCGCCACCGGTGAAATGTTTTACCATGCATTCTACACTTTGGTTGGTGATGCTATCGCCTTGAAAACCTAAGATGTATGCTTTGGTTAACATGGCTGACATCTCCGCATCTTCACCAAATGTTCCATTGATTCTCCACCAGCGCGGTTCGGTCGCAAGGTCGGCCATGGGTGATAATGTAAGACGATAACCAACAGCTAGATATTCCAGGCGTGCAATCTCACCAAAATCGCGCATCAACACGGTATCGCCTATAGCGGCAAAGCCAGGATAAGAACACCACTTCGAAAAGTATGGAGTATAGATACTTGCTCCCGGTGCATTGGGCACACCATGACGTGGGTCTGTAGCGTGAGTGACCGGAATACCTAAGCGTGTGCGCTCGGCCAGCTTCTGAATGTTGTTGTTCCATTTCACCAATGCATTCGGTTCGGGTGATTGAATTGTGTTAAAGTGATTCATGTTTTTGTTCACGACCATCTCCAAGTTCGATAGAAACGGAAGTGAAAAAGGATTGAAGATGGTTTTAGCTTCACTGAGCGCCCCATCATCGCCCATGGCAGTCATGGTAATGAACATGATTCCCGCTTTTTCTTCGATGTTCATTTGTTTTATTAAATCATCGATACGGGTCTCTATAGGCTGGCGCGAATCTTCATATGCATCCAGCTTCCCATTTTTATTCAGATTGCGAAAGGACTTGCTATCAATTAACAGTATACTTGCTTCTGGCCCAAGTTTGGCTATGTTATTTTTGGATGAGATGCTAGAAGAAATATATAAGTAGGAAAAAGCGACCACAAGGGTAAGGACGAATGTGAGCAGTATATAGAGGATGTTTTTTAAAATTTTTTTCATGATCAATCAATTCTGAGATAGAATGTGTAAGACAACTACAATAGTATTAATTTAGTATAGACTTTTCAAGAACACTCTATAGACTGCCAAAACATTTCGACCGATCACAACAAATCGTGTATTTGGCCTAAATTGCTCCATGAAATCATCGCCATTAAAAGACTTTTATCTCCGGGTCGACAACGTGTTTTTGCCTCACCTCTCTGTTAATTGTGTGATATTCGGATTTCATTAAAACCAACTCAAAGTACTTTTATTGAAGTGGAATGATGGTCCCTGGTGTTTGCCGGGTGGATTTGTAAAGCATAATCCTAGATTATGCATTAGAGTTTGTGGATAACTTCTTTCTCTATGAGAATCAATCAGTTAGTTTCTAATGCATAGCATTAGGATGGTTTGGAATAATACTTGCTCAAAGAGCCTGATTTTCATAGAGTTATATCGAATTCTATTT
>CANIVF010000040.1 GCA_947470895.1 Bacteroidota bacterium | reverse complement strand
CCCCGCCCTGACGGTTTGAAAGTGTAGCTCCAGTGGCTCCAACAATCGGTGTGGTCGTATCCACGCCAGTGTGCCATTTAAATACAAATGGTAAAGCCGTGCCTGCTCCGTTAACATCTGTTACCAACGCCTGACCGTTGGCCAAAGGAACCGCACAGTTGGTTGATCCGATCGCAGTGGTAGAAATAATAGGTAGAACAGTTGAGTTTATAACTTCAGCTGTTTTAGGGGAAGATGTACATGAAATATCGGTTCTCCTAACCTGAAGTGTATAAAACCCAGCATTTAATGAAACGAGTGTCGAAGAAGATTCGGGTCTTTTGGCTCCAATACCTACTAGCGAACCATCATACCATTCAAAAACATAGTTGGTAAAATCAACAACTGGATTACCTCCAAAAGTTAGAGTTGCAGCAACACTTCCTTGAAAGGTAGCAGGACCACTAACCAATGCAGGATTACAAATACCATTAGGAGTGGGTAAAAGTGTAACTACCGGATTGACCAAAGTTTCAGTGATCACAGCGTCATCTGTTGAAAAACATTGAAAAGCTGATGTTGCTTTAACCGTGTACGATTGACCTCCGCCCTTTATTTTTTCAGCAACACTACCATTGACGCCCGAAACGGTAGCATGGGAGTTTACCGCCAATGTGTTTTGACCAACAAACCATTCAATGGTGAAATCAGAAGGGTTTTGTGGCACACCTCCAAGGGTTACCGTAGCTTGCAACCTCCCATTAGGAATGGCAGGATCACACGATGTTTGAGGAGATAATTCAGTGATGGTGACTATTGGAATGACAACCTGATTTTTAACCTCTACTACAAATGAGTTTGATGAACATTGAGAACTATTCCCAGTTGCAATAACTTGATAAAAACCAGCAACCAGACCGGTCCGAGATGCACCAACACCATTAGCTGCCGGCAATTGACTTCCTCGTGTAGACGTTGCATTATCATAAAAATGCCAGTCAAACGCAAAGTCTGCTATTGGTTGAAGTGTACCTCCAATAGAAACACTTGCTGTAACCGTTCCGCTATTAGGAGTCTGACAATTTACAACAGGTGTTGATGTTGCCGTGACTTGAGGATCAGGAGCATTATCGTTAACCACTGCGCTAGCCGCTAGCGTACAGCCGTTTCGGCTAACAAACACCGTATAATTACCACCTATTAAACCAGGTGCAACAGAGGTTGTTATTCCTAGTGGTTTTGCCACATCTATCCATTCAAAAGTATATCCGGAATTACCACCAGCAACCAATACTTCCAGCTTACCATTAGGAGGATTGCACTGAGTTTGATGAGACAATACATTGACAGTGATTGCCGGAACAATAGATTGTACTGCGGTAACAATGACCTGAACAGTATCACTACTACAATTTGCGGTTTTATGAATTCCATAAACCGTGTACAGTCCCTCTGCGATCCCAGAATAAATCGGGCCGATGAAATCCGCTGATGCAATAGGTTTGGCTACTGCTCCGTTTGACCAATAAAAATTATAATCAGCGGTATTTTCTCCAGCCCCGATCTGTGGGACGAATGCTCTTGCAGCACCATTATTGGGAGAGGAACATTTCTCATTAGGATTGACCTCAAGTGCTGTTATCGTAACAGGCTTCGGTTTTACTTTTACCCCTATAATATTGTCATAATTACATTCAAAAAACGTTGTATTCGGTAATGAAATAGGTGTCGGTACAGTCGTGCCGGCATCATTAAGTACAACGTAAAGTGAATCAGAGCCAATTCCATTTACAGTTGTATTGACTATATCAAACAAATTATTAGGCTTAAAATTGGAAAGCGCAATCGTAATGGTATTTAATTTAGTTGCTCCAGCAAGGAGAGGGTTTTTGTTATAAAATGTAACCGGAATGTTTCCGCTTAATCCTACATCACCCAGGTTAGTTATTTGAAAGGATACTGTAAAGTTTAAATCAGGACATGTAGGAGGCACGACAGAAGGATCAATAGAAAATGCCAAGTCAGGTGACGCATAGGTTGGACAGCCTTCTGAATTTAGAAATGGTGATTGATTCAAAAATTTATTCAAAGGTCTATTGGGGCCCTGTGTACAATTGCCGGTAGAAAATACAAGTTGATGTTTCTGAAGTACTTTAGGGATAGTAAGATCGTCATTGATATTTACTACAAAATAACCATGCTGGTTCCAAACCCTGCGCGCAGGCACCCAAGGTTCCGCAGCTGATTTATAAACCCTGATATGCGAATATCTTGAGAAGTTAAGATCATTGAAATTCGTTTTTGCCAACGCATCATCAAACCCACAGGCAACACATAGTTCTGTGGATCCATCAGCATCCACATCGGCTACAATTGGATACTCTCTGTTGGTTCGGGAAACACATGCCTTTTGATTGTAAATCGAACCATCTGTTCCATCTATAATATAAAGGTACTGTTCATCCCTGTATACGATTTCAGATTTTCCATCACCATTAAAATCGAACAGTGTGCAACCGGTATACCCAGATGTTTCTTCATTGATATTAATTCTCCAATGTAAAGTTAAGTCCTCCTTTAATGCATATAGATACTGACCCGAAACATAGGAAACATTTAACTTTCCATCCCCATCAAGGTCAGCTATATTTACCCTTCCCGTCCCATTAGCCCACCCGTTCGCACCATAACTACTGGTAAGATCTCGGTAGGTTTTTAGGACATCATTTTTAACATCCCAATAAAAAATGGTTGTGTTTTTATCAAATCCAATAGTCGAACCGGAAGCGACTACATCAAGAAATCCGTCCTGATTAAAATCGGCAATACTTGTAGCATTGTAAACATCGCGAATAAAATACTCGGCACGATTTTTTAGAAGCGTTAATGAACCCGCATCTACTGTACGTCCACCTAAGTTTACCTTGAAAATGGTAAGCCCTAGAATCAATTCAAGTTTATTGTCATCAGCTGGCCCCGGATCATCAATGATATCTGCCGCTACTGGGCCACCATTGATTTTTGTATAGCTTGCTGCTGAACTCTTAACGATGCGCGTACCCGTTTTGGCATCATATATCTCGTCTTTGGCATATAACTCGATCAGACCATCGTTATCAAAGTCAGCAAGACCAAAATTGATAGGGTCTGAGGGTAATTTCTTTGCTGTTTTCCAAAGTAGATTTAGATTACAATCGTAAGCAAACAAATAGATACCATCATTAGTAGTCCCTGCAGGTGTATTATCCTGCCCAATGAAAAATATCTCAGCACAATTATCATTATCAATATTGCCTATGGCAATCTCCCATTGGGGTTCCCACGCTACTGTTGTCTGACTTTTGATGGAGCCATCATTGCCGTTTAAAATGAACAATTTTTTTGTATACCTGTTCATCGTCACAATTTCAGGGGTGCCATCACGGTCCAAGTCGCCAATTGCCATACGAGCCAGGTGGTTGGTGGTTTCGTTGGGAGATGCAAAATCCAGCGTCATTGTAAAAAGAGGAAACTGCGGAGGAGGTACACTACAATTTGCATCATTACCTAAAAAGCTACCATCGCATAATGAAGAATTAGCGCAACTACCGTCATAACAATCAATAAATCCATCAAAGTCATCATCAAGACCATTATTACAGATCTCGACTTGACCAAAAGCTATTGTACTGGTTATGAGAAAGGTGATAAAAAAGAAAACTGCACTTTTCACGCTGATTCTATTTGATAAACTCTTTATAATATTCATAAAACGTGTCATAAAATTCAGAGAACTCAATCACTTTATCAGACAGATGTCTGTTTGGTAACTATTTCCGTGCGGGAAAAGGTAGGTTCTCAAAACTAAAGCTACGAATGTTCTTTCAATTCAAAAAAAAAGGGGTTGAATTGCAACAAAAGTATTTTTGCTCTAGAAAATAGCTCTATGGTTTTAATCAACTTTAGTTACTTTTGTTAAAAGAGCATTATATAGAGGTTTAACATCTATGACATTATCCGTTCACGGCAGGTCGCTTAAAATACTCCACATCTCGTTTCTCATAATTCTGTTATCGAGCATTAAAACATCTGCTCAGATTTTAGTAGGTCCAGTTGTTGGAGGTCAAATTAATTGGATGGTTTTTGAGAATAAGGATAACAAGGAATTTTATAAACTTAAACCAATTCCTAGTTACCATGCTGGCATAAGTCTTGCCTTCCGAGCTCAAAAACGTTTCTTCCTACAAACCTCTTTCCTGTACGCTCAAAAAGGCAAGCGACTCGAATCAATAGATAATTCGGGCACCAGAAACGATATGACCTTCAAATACCTTGACATTCCTATTTTATACACAGCGGAATTCAAAGCTAAACTCGGAAAGGAGAAGGTCTACAAGTGGTATTTTGGAGTGGGACCTACAATCAGTTATTGGCTTGGCGGAAAGGGTGTACTTATTAATGGCGATTTGAATGAAAATTTCATTAACCCTCCTAACTATGATCTGCACTATAAGATTGTATTCAATAAAGACTCAGTGGCAGTCGATGAAATGAATGTGCGTGAACCAAACCGGATACAACTCGGATTAAATGCTTCTGCAGGTTTGATCTTCGAACCATATGGTAATCATAAAATTATGGTAAATGTTCGCTACTCGTTTGGTCAAAGCTTCTTGAGTAGGAATGGAAAAGGTGAATTCGGGCTTCCCGGCATTTTATATTATCAGGATGAGCTAAGAGTAAGGAGTCGTGAATTGGTTTTATCTCTTAATTACTTCATTGATCTTAAAACAGATCAACGCAAAAAGGGAAAAAGCACACTGAAAGTTAATAATGAAAAATCCAAGAAATAGTTGAGCTTAATCTCGTAGAACTCAATTCAGGATATATAACAATCATGGAGGTAATTTACCCGCCCTTGCAGTAGTGGGTGGTATTACCACTCCTACTGTCAGGGTCAGGTTTACACAGTAACGCTATGGCAAAATAGTTTTCACTGTGATAAAGAGAACCCCAAAGTAGAGACTTGAGTTTCAATTTTCCTAAAGATTTCATAAAACTTTGTTTACCTTGAAAAAATGACCTTTTTTACGTCATATTGGCACTTAATGAAATGATCGAGGATAATTACAAGCAAAGAGGCCTTCGCAATAAATTAGTTAAAAAACTGAGAGAAAAAGGCATTTCTGATGAACGGGTTTTGGCAGGAATAGGAAATGTGCCAAGACATGCATTTTTTGATGCTGCTCTGCTAAATCATGCTTATGAGGATAAAGCCTTCCCTATTGGCGAAGGGCAGACTATTTCTCAGCCTTACACCGTAGCCTTCCAGACAGAAAAGCTACAACTGAAAACCGGAGAGAAAGTCTTGGAAGTCGGAACTGGATCAGGTTACCAGGCTGCAGTACTTTTAGAAGTAGGTGCCCAAGTTTACACCATCGAGTATAATAGAAAACTCTATGAACATACCAAAGAGTTCTTACCAACACTGGGTTATAAGCCATTTTTTTTCTTTGGGGACGGATCAATGGGTATTCCCGCCAAAGCACCCTATGATAAAATAATTGTTACTGCCGGAGCCCCCATTGTACCTTTAGCATTAACTAATCAACTGGCGGAAAATGGCATATTAATCATTCCGGTTGGGGATCGCGAAAAGCAAAAGATGTTGCGTATCACAAAAAAACAAGGCAAACTTGTTCAAGAGGAGTTTGATCATTTTGCTTTTGTCCCACTGTTAGGCGATCAAGGCTGGAAGTAGAGATTTAAAATCACCGAACTGAGCTGAAATTTTAATACTCTTTTTCACTCCAGACATAAACTCCTCTAAACGTGCTGGTAATCTAATTTCATCATGTATTGACTCTTCCACCACATCCTTAAATTTAGCGGGATGAGCAGTCTCTAAAAATATACCCGTTTCATTCTTTTTAAGATGTTTTTTTAGTCCTAAAAAACCAATTCCTCCGTGCGGATCCATCACATAGCCGCATGAATTATATACATTAAGCATAGCGGACTTTGTTTCATCATCACGAAAATAACAACTCGTAACATCTTTGGCCAAGGCTTCAAAATCATTTCCATATAGGTCGTACATTCTAAAGAAATTACTTGGATTACCTACATCCATGGCATTGCTGATGGTAGAAATAGAACTCTTTGGTTCAAAAATTTTAGATTCAAAAAATTCTGGAACTACCTTGTTTAGGTTTGTTGCCGCAATGAATTTTTGAATGGGTAATCCCATCTTTTTAGCAAGAATACCTGCTGTTAGGTTGCCAAAATTTCCGCTAGGAACAGAGAATACCAAGGGCATTTCCCTGTCAGGTATTTGTGCGTAAGCGTTGAAATAATAAAAGGATTGAGGAATCAATCTGGCAATATTGATTGAGTTAGCTGATGTTAGAAAATATTTATTTTTTAAATCCAGATCAAGAAATGCTTGTTTTACCAATCGCTGACAATCATCAAATGTTCCGTCTACTTCCAATGCAGTGATATTTCCACCAAGTGTGGTGAATTGTTTTTCCTGAATATCACTTACTTTACCAGAAGGATAAAGAACAACAACCTTGGTTCTTGGTACATTATAAAATCCATTGGCCACTGCACTACCAGTATCTCCAGATGTTGCCACAAGAATGACTATTTCTCTATCCTGCTGATTAGCGAAATATCCTAAAAGACCCGATAAAAAACGAGCACCAAAATCTTTAAATGCGAGTGTTGGTCCATGAAATAATTCCAAAGCATAAATGTTCTTATCAACTTCCACCAACGGAGCATCAAACTGAATAGTGTGTGCCACTATCCGCTCCAATTCCGCAGCAGGTAAGTCACCTCCAATTAGCTGAGATGCCACTTTAAAGCCTATGTCTTGAAATGAGAAATTAGAAATTGAATCAAAGAAAGATTTTGATAAAGGAATAATTTGCTCAGGCATATACAACCCCTGATCAGGAGCCAGTCCTTGCAAGACGGCTTCCTTTAGCGAAACGCGATGGCTATAATTGTTAGTGCTATAAAAATTCATCAATAACTATTTAAGATCGACTATATTAATTTCTGACCACTATTCCATAACTCTGGCACCTTCCATATTGATTTTCGAAACGAATACATCAGATGCCAATTGATATTTCAAAAATTCCTGTTCAATAACTTCACCAGAGGCCATCGCTTTTTCATAGCTGGTACTTATCGAAAATACGGTAGGACCCGAGCCCGAAATACCAAAACCAAGCGCACCCACTTCGATGGCTTTACTTCGTAGCTGATCGAATCCAGGAATAAATGCAGAGCGAATTGGTTCAGCAATAACATCTTTCAATGATCGGCCTATGAGTTCAAAATCTGGCTTAATTAAGCCAAGTATTAATCCTGCGATGTTACCACTTTGCGTGATTACATCTTTCAAAGGTAAAGTGGGTTTCAAAACTCTTCTGGAATCTTCCGTCTTTAGCTCAAGATGAGGATGCACCAAGGTGCAAAATAAATCATGGGCCACTGGAATCTTCACTAAATCCAGCGGATGATACTCTCGCACTAAAACAAAACCACCCAACAAACAAGGTGCAACATTATCGGCATGAGCAGATCCACAAGCTATGCGTTCTGACTCCATAGCATGGCGAACTAAATCCTCACGCTTCAATGGATTTCCTAACAAATGATTCATCGCAACCAGAGCCGCTACTCCACTTGCTGCACTGGAACCCATGCCACTTCCTAAAGCAAGGTTTTTAAACAATTCAATATTGACACCCTGATTACTACCCAATTCTTTCAATAACGATTGAACGGCAACACTTGCTGTATTTTTATTCGCATCCAAAGGAAGTTTTCCATTGTCGCCATGGATGGCGATTACACTAATCTTCGAATCATCACGTAACGTAAGGATAACCTCATCACCAGGATAGTTAACAGCAAATCCTAAGATATCAAATCCACAACACACGTTGGCTACCGTAGCAGGCGCGAAAGCTCTGACTGATTTTGGCTTCATATTTTCTTAATTTGAATAATTACCAATTCGTATAACATCAGCAAATACACCGGCAGCCGTAACTTCTGCCCCAGCACCCGGCCCTCTTATGACCATTGGCCGATCATGATATCGTTCCGTTGTCAACAATATTATATTATCACTTCCCTTCAGGGAATAAAATGGATGCTGATCATTTACTGACCCCAATCGAATAGTTGTCTTTCCATTTTCCAGCACAGCCATATATCTTAATTTTTCATTTTTGACTGCCGCTTCTCTTCTGAGAATTTCAAAGTCAGTATCATGAGCAGAAAGTCTATCGAAAAATTCACTAATTGATAATTCACCCTTACAATCATTCGGAACAAGGTTTTCAACTTGTATATCTTGCAGTTCTAGGAGCAAACCAGATTCACGAGAAAGAATAAGTACTTTGCGTGCCACGTCCATTCCATTGAGGTCATCTCGCGGATCTGGTTCCGTGTATCCTTTTTCTTTTGCCTCCTTCACTACTTCACTAAAATGTTTGCCTTCTGTAAAAGAACTGAAAATAAAATTCAGTGTGCCACTTAGCACGGCTTCAATGCGTATCACGCGATCACCGCTTAACAGCAAATCATTCATGGTATTAATTACCGGAAGCCCTGCTCCTACATTGGTTTCATATAAAAATTTCACTCCGCGTTTCAGTGAGATTGACTTTAAATTCCGATAACGTTCAAACGGTCCGGAGTTCGCTTTTTTATTTGGCGTTACGATTGAAATATTCGATGACAAGATTGAAGAATAGTATTCCGCCACCTCTTCACTAGAGGTACAATCAACAAAAATGCTATTGGATAAATTGAGAGCAATCATATTTCCAAAGAAATCATTCATGCCCATCGCTTCCCCAGAGGCCTTCATCTTTTCTACAACTTTTCCCAATGAAAGACCATTAGCATCAAAAATCATTTTCTTACTGTTGGCAATACCCACAACATTGATCTCCAAATGGTTTTGAGAAGCCAGTTGATGAAATTGTTTGTTAATCATAGATAGGAGTGATTTGCCTATCAAGCCTGTGCCAACAAGAAATATATTCAACACCTTGCGGTCCGATAAGAAAAATGCTTCGTGTAAAACATTTAACGCCTTGGCAACATCTTGTTCATGCACCACGGCTGAAATGTTTAACTCCGATGATCCTTGTGCTATCGCACTAATGTTAATACCGTTCTTTCCCAGTGCACTAAACATTCTTCCGCTAGTACCCGGGTTGTGCTTCATATTCTCCCCTACTATAGCCACAATGGCAAGATCGTTTTCAACCAGAACCTCATCCATCTCCTTACCTCGGATCTCATATTGAAATTCCTTTTCAATGGCAGTTTTAGCTTGTTTCACTTTGTATGTTTCAATAGCTAAACAAATCGAATGTTCCGAAGAAGCCTGGCTAATTAAAATAACATTGATTTTTTGGCTGGCCAGAGCACTGAACAATCGCATGGAAACTCCTACTACACCCATCAAACCAGTTCCCTGAACATTGAGCAAGCTGATTTTATCCATCGAAGAAATTCCCTTAATGATGAGACTTTTATTTTTGGAAGTTTGCTTAATCACGGTTCCTTCAAATGTTGGGTTGAATGTATTTTTAATCCAGATAGGAATATGATTTAACATGGCGGGCTGCATCGTGGCAGGGAAAATAACTTTTGCTCCAAAGTGCGAAAGCTCCATGGCCTCATGATAGGTCATCTCTTTTACCGTAAAAGCCTTTTTTACCTTACGGGGATCAGCCGTCATCATACCATCAACATCTGTCCAAATCTCCAGCGAAGTTGCCTTTAATGCTCCAGCAAAAATAGCTGCGGTGTAATCTGATCCACTTCTTCCAATTGTCGTTGTTTCGCCAGTTTCTGATGATCCAATAAAGCCAGTAATGATTTGAATAGCATCATGAGTATTGAAATATTCCTGAATTAACTGATTCGTTACTTCGAAATCCACACGAGCATAACCAAAATGATTATCTGTCCGAATAACTTTCCTTGCGTCTAAAAATTCGGCATTCAAACCTATTTCTTTCATGGCCTCAGAAATAATGTACGTGGAAAGACGTTCACCAAAGCTCATGATGTAATCAAGCGTCCTTGGTGTTCTTTCTTTTACCAGATAAACTCCATGAAGTACATCTTCAAGCTCGTTGATGGTAAATTTCACATTGGCTATGATTGAACTCTGTTTTTGAATACTTATTAACTCACGAACAGCAACCAAATGCCGTTGCTCTAAAGCTTGAAGTTGTTCCTTGTATTCTGATTTTCCCTCAAGCGCCCAGGTGCTCAATGAAATTAAAATATCGGTAACTCCTCCAAAAGCAGAGAACACCACAGCTATCTTTTCTATATGTATATAAGGACTTAAAACATCAATTACGGATTTAACTCTGGAGGGATTGGCTACTGATGAACCCCCAAACTTTAAGACTTTCATATTATAAATTAATGATCTGACAAAAATGTCTACGCTGAAAATACATTCAACTTGATTTTAATGAGAACTCTAGGATGTCGGAGAAAAGCAGGTATATCGGGAGCTACCCCGTAATGGTAATAATAGTTGTTTTCTCAATTAAGATTGAGAAAGAAAGAGTGATATAATTGGTGCTCAGAATCAACACGTTTATAACTATTTCACGCAAGAAGCAAATTGACTGCATGTATTGCAAAGTTTTTTTATGATTTTTGTGATTAATAAAACCGAACAAACACTCATTTGTTTATTGCCATCGATTGAAATATGACAAGAAAGAAAAAATATCCACGAGAGTCGCTAGTCAGCATGACCGAACTCGTTTTGCCAAACGACACAAATACACTCAATAATCTCATGGGGGGGCGTTTGATGCATTGGATGGATATTGTATCTGCCATTGCTGGGCAAAAGCATTCGAACAGCACCGTTGTGACAGCTTCGGTCGATAATATTTCATTCCGCTCTCCTATCCAATTGGGAAATGTAGTGACGCTGAGAGCTAAAGTAACCCGGGCATTTAACTCTTCCATTGAAATACGAATCGATGTTGATGCCGAAAATATCCCGGAAGGAAAAAAAGTAGCCAGCAATACGGCTTACTTCACTTTTGTGGCTGTTGATAAAGAAGGAAAACCTGTAGAGGTGCCTGAGATTGAACCTGAAAATGAAGAAGAGAGAGCACTATACGATGGAGCATTGAGAAGAAGACAATTACGCTTAATTTTAACCGGAAGGATGAAGCCATCGGAAGCAAATGAATTAAGATCCATATTTGAATTGGAGGACTGATGGATCAAGAAATATTTGTAACCACCTATCAAGAAGAAATTTTCCAAATCAATTCCAAACCTATGGTTGTCATCAACCAGGATTGGGAAAAACTCGGGGGAAAAGAGCGCGAGCTTCTTACTAAAATTATTACCGCCTTAAAAATTTCTATCGACTCGATCACCATTACCTCTCAGCCAACTCTAAATATCAAAAACTTTAGTAAAAGAACAGACAAACTAATTTATTTTGGAGATTTACCAGCTGGAATAGCCCGGTACGAAAATCTGGAATCAAATGGACTTTCTTTTATATGCTCCGAAAACCTGACTCAACTTCTTGAAAATGAACCAGCTCGAAAACAACTCTGGCTGAGCTTAAGAAAGCTTTTCTCAGTCTGAAAAAGGTAGTATATCTACTAAATTTTAAATATTTTAATTTTTTAGCTCTTCTTATATCTTTGCGAAGCTTTTTAAAGCCCTGACTGATATAATTCGGTCATTATTGGTGAAAATAACTAAATAATCTGTATGCAAAATTTATTGTACGTACTACCCTTCTTTGGAGTTATGGGGTTACTCTATGTTGTGTGGAAAAGTGCCTGGGTGGCTAAACAAGATCCCGGTACGGATAAAATGAAAAAAATTGCCGGCCACATAGCCGAGGGTGCAATGGCTTTTCTAAAAGCTGAGTATAAAGTACTTGCCATTTTCGTTGTATGCGTAGCATTATTACTCGGACTTACTGCTGACAGTGAAACTTCTTCCCCGCTGGTTGGTATTTCATTTGTGCTTGGTGCATTCTGTTCCGCTCTTGCAGGATTTATCGGAATGCGCGTGGCTACAAAAGCAAACGTAAGAACCACGAATGCAGCTCGGACCAGCTTAGGCAAAGCTCTTGAAGTTGCATTCACGGGTGGTTCTGTCATGGGTATGGGTGTAGTTGGTATCGGAGTTTTAGGTTTAAGTGTTCTATTTATTGTATACTCAAAAATTTATGGAGTAGATTCTCAAGCTAACCTTAATCAGGTAATTACAATCATTACTGGATTCTCTTTTGGCGCTTCTTCAATCGCACTTTTTGCGCGAGTTGGAGGTGGTATCTATACCAAAGCGGCTGATGTTGGTGCAGACTTAGTGGGGAAAGTAGAAGCAGGTATTCCAGAAGATCACCCCTTGAATCCAGCAACAATTGCTGATAACGTAGGTGACAACGTAGGTGATGTTGCCGGTATGGGTGCTGATTTGTTTGAATCATACGTTGGATCAATAGTGAGTACTATGGTGCTTGGAGCCGCCTTTATGGTTCCTGGTTTCAGTGATAATTTTGACGGACTTTCCGCAGTGCTTCTTCCATTAGTACTTGCTGGCGTAGGAATTGTAATGTCTTTCTTCGGAACATTCTTTGTGAAAGTTAAAGAAGGAGGTAACCCACAGACAGCATTAAATATGGGTGAAATTGTTTCATCTGTTGTTATGATCATCGCTTCCTGGTTTATCATAAAGTGGATGCTGCCAACTGAATGGTGGTTCCAGGACCCACTCTATACCTGGGCAGATCCAGAAAAAGGAAATCTCTACACTTCAACGGGTATTTTCATCGCTACAGTAATTGGATTAGTTGCTGGTGTTGCAATCGGATTGATCACAGAATACTATACCGCTATGGGCAAGAAGCCTGTACTTTCAATTGTAAGGCAGTCATCAACCGGTGCCGCTACTAATATTATTGCTGGTCTTGGGGTTGGTATGATGTCAACGATGTGGCCAATTCTGATCATTGCAGCTTCTATCATCGGTGCTTTCCATTTTGGAGGTCTTTATGGTATCGCCATTGCTGCCGTTGGTATGCTTTCAAATCTTGGTATTCAGTTAGCCGTTGATGCTTATGGCCCGATTTCTGACAATGCCGGAGGTATTGCTGAAATGGCTGATCTTCCTAAAGAAGTTCGTCAGCGCACCGACAAATTGGATGCGGTTGGTAATACTACAGCCGCTATTGGAAAAGGTTTTGCCATTGCTTCTGCAGCACTTACTGCGCTAGCACTATTTGGAGCTTTCATGACAACCGCTAAGATCAGCACGATTGACGTTTCTAAAGCAAATGTTATGGCTGGTTTATTTATTGGTGGTATGCTTCCTTTCGTATTTTCTGCTCTTGCCATGGGTGCCGTAGGTCGTGCGGCTATGGCTATGATAGAAGAAGTAAGAAGACAATTCAATGACATTCCAAAACTAAAAGCAGCGCTTGCTCTGATGAAGAAGAATGGTGATAAACCTGTTGAGGAATGGTCAACCGATGAACAAAAAACTTTCCATGATGCTGATGGCTCTGCTGAATATGGTAAATGCGTTGAAATTTCAACCAAGGCAGCTCTTAGAGAAATGGTTCTTCCTGGTGTGATGGCCGTAGTAGTTCCTGTAGTCGTTGCCTTTATGCCTGGTTTAGGTGTAGAAGCACTCGGAGGCCTACTTGCTGGTGTTACTGTGACAGGTGTTTTGATGGCAATTTTCCAGTCAAACGCTGGTGGTGCTTGGGACAATGCCAAGAAAAGTTTTGAAGAAGGAGTTGAAATCAATGGTCAAATGTTCTACAAAAAATCAGATCCACACAAAGCTGCGGTTGTTGGTGATACTGTAGGAGATCCCTTTAAAGATACTTCGGGTCCTTCGTTAAATATCTTGCTAAAATTGATGTCAGTAGTGGCCTTGGTAATCGCCCCGTTGCTTGTACCTAAAGCGGATGGCACAGCTTCTAAAGAAGTAACCAAAGAAAAAATTGAAGTGGTTGTGAAGGCTGATGCTTCACAGATCATGAATGTGAAATAAGAATCATCGTTTCTCAGATAATGAAAAGAGTCATGCTAACCAGCATGACTCTTTTCATTATCTTAGTATTATAAATCATTCTATATTTTCAAATATGAAAACCTTCTTCTCTTGTATTTTCGTGATCCTCACTCAAAGCTTTGCCTTTGCCCAATCAGAAATTATCGGTAAATGGAAATCGTTTGATGATGAGACTCAAGAGTTAAAATCGGTGGTTGACATTTTCGAGAAGGGAGGAAAATATTACGGTAAAATTGTAAAGTTATTTCGAATGCAACAGGAAGATCCTGATCCTGTCTGTACTGAATGCCCTACTGATGATCCTCGATTTAATAAAAAGGTTATTGGCATGGAAATATTGAAAGACATGAAAAAGATAGGGACTGATTTTTCAGAAGGCACTATTTTAGATCCTAAGAATGGCAAGATCTATCAGTGCAAAATTTGGATCGAAGGTTCCGACTTGAAATTACGCGGTTATTGGGGGCCAATATATCGAACCCAAACATGGAAGAGAGCGGACTAAGTATTTATTATCGAAAAAATCACGACCTTAACCATTCAAAATATTAACTTATATTACCTAAAGGTTACCAACTGTGGCGCTGAGAGTATTCAAGTCGAACTTAGAGATGGACGAAAAAGAGATCTTCGAAAGGATCAAAAATGGTGATGAGAAGGCTCTCGAGTTGATTTATAAGAAATATTACAGGATGATGACCAAATTGGTAATCACCAACAGTGGAACTGAAGAGGAAGCTCGAGATGTGTATCAGGATGCTTTAGTGGTATTCTGGCAAAAGGCAAGATCTGGTAACTTGGTTATGACAGCCAAAATAAGTACTTACATATATAGCATCTGTCAGAACCTTTGGAGAAAAGAACTTGATCGGAAGAAGCGACTTTCTAATGAAGAGAAGGATTCATCCCAAAGCATGGATCTGGATGGGCCTGAGAGAAATAAGATTATAGCGCAGTGTCTCGACCAGTTGGGAGAAACCTGCAGGAAAGTTTTGATGTATTATTACTTTGATGAAATGTCGATGCAGGAAATCGCGGACAAATTAGGATTCGCAAACACGGATACTGCAAAGACGAAGAAATATAAGTGCAAACAAAAATTAGATGAATTGGTGAAGGCTCAATATTCGGAGCATGACTTTCTAGACTAACACAACATGAGCAATTTTGAATTAATTGATGACTATTTGACTAACCGACTCAATGAGCAGGATAGAAAATCTTTTGAGCAGCAACTGGTTTCCGATGCTTCATTGAAAACTGAGATGGAATTGCAAAAAGAGATCATTCAAGGACTTAGAACCGCAAGAGTAGCTGAATTAAAATCGATACTAAACAACGTGCCGATAGCTACCAACTCTATTTTCTTTTCGCCATTACGGATTGCTGCTGGTCTTATAGGAGCCGCAGTACTTGCTACCGGATTGTATTTTTACTCCGACAAAAGTGCAAATTTCAATCCTAATCAATTATCATCATCCATTGTTGATTCGATAAGGCAGTCAGAAGAACCCGCCACAGAAGTTCGAGTTGATAGCGTATCTGATCAATTAAATGAGAAAACCCAGATTGATCAAGAAAAAGAAATCAAAAAATTAGGGATTAAGACTCATGCTATCGTTGGCAAAGAAAACGCCAAAGAAAGTAAACCTGCCATTGATTTGTTAGATCCTACAGATGATCTAATGGAAAATAATGATGGAAAAGTCCCAGAAAACACCTCTTCAAAAAACACTACAATAGTTATTGCCAGTATTGAAGTTTCGGTAAATACAGAAGAAAGAAAATACAAATCTCATTACCAGTTCGCTAACGGAAAGTTAATTCTATACGGTAATTTTGATCACGGTTTGTATGAAATCATAGAAGTAAATGGCCAGAATTCGCAATCATTATTTCTATATTATAAAACCGCTTATTATATCTTGGATGAATCCAAAAAGACAGTAACAATGCTGAAGGAGATTTCAGATCCAGTTCTCATCCAAAAACTAAATACCTTCCGATCTAATTAACCGAAAACACAAAAAGACTTAAACCCTTCTTTATCGAAGGGTTTTCTTTTAGGTCATTTTAGGGGTGAAAACGTTAAAAAATAGAATAAATTGTATCTTTGGTGTTTATGAGCAATCCGTCCAGAAAGTTCAATACCAAAAAGAAAAAATTAGGGAGCTATCCGTACATCAGCGTAGTGCTTAGTATAACCTTAGCGCTTTTTGTTATTGGCGTTTTTGGAGCATTAGTGATTTACTCAAGTGAGTTGGAAAGACTTGTTAGAGAGAATGTAAAAATTCAAGTCTATCTGAAAAATCAAGTCAGCGAAACTCAGCGAGGTCAACTAGAAAAGAGTATTGCTTCGAAGGTATTCGTGTCAAAAAATCAAAATGCTATTCAATTTGTTTCTAAGGATGAGGCGGCAAAAGAATTTATTAAAGAAACTGGAGAAGATTTTAAAAAATTTCTTGGTGAAAATCCGTTAAGAGACGCTTACCTCGTTAAAATTCAAGACGAGTTTCATCATGTGGAAAGTTTGCGGAAAATAAAAGCAGAGGTTGAAAAAATCGGTGGCGTGTATGAGGTGTACTACGTGGAAAATGTAATTGACTCCATCAACAAGAACATAACGAAGATAAGTCTGATACTAATGGGATTGGTTGCTTTACTCTTAACCATTGTAGTGCTCTTAATTAACAATACACTGCGTCTTGCCCTCTTTTCACAGCGATTCTTAATTCGCAGTATGCAACTTGTGGGAGCCCGTAGTAGTTTTATCCAGATGCCATTCTTAATTCGCGCAAGTATTCATGGCTTAGTATCCGGAGTTTTATCCAATAGCCTCTTGATTGCCATGCTGATGTTTGCTACTAGAAAAGTGGAGGACTTATCACTCATTCAAAACAACGACCGTCTTCTTTTTCTACTTGGCGCATTACTATTGACTGGAATTCTGGTCGCTGTGGCAAGTACTTATAGAGCGGTAAGTAAATATCTGAAGTTATCATTAGACGAACTGTATTAATTATGAATAAGCTACCATTTGGAAAAAGAAACTATCAGTTAATGATTTTGGGTGTCGTATTGCTAGCCGTTGGTTTCGCCACCATGGCTATGGATACTGATCCTTACGGATTTGGATTTCTTGGTATAACAGTAAGTCCTCTCATCGTAATGGCCGGATTCATTGTTGAGATCTTTGCTATCATGCACACACCCAACTCCTCTGAGGAAAAATAGTATTTCATGTCAATTTTTGATGCTATCATCTTAGCGATTGTTGAAGGGCTAACAGAATTTCTACCTGTATCATCTACGGGACATATGATTATCGTGTCTTCCCTTTTTGGCATAGCGTCTGATCCATTCACCAAAACGTTTACGGTAGCTATTCAGTTAGGAGCTATTTTATCTGTTATGGTTATCTATTGGAAGCGCTTTTTTCAATCAGTTGACTTTTATTTCAAATTATTCATCGCTGTTCTTCCTGCAGCCGTGCTTGGGTTTTTATTAAATGATTTCATCGATCAAATGTTAGAGCGCATTGAAGTGGTGGCTATTATGTTAATTATAGGTGGGATTATTTTTCTCTTTATCGATAAACTCTGTCATGAAACTGAGGAACGAGGTGAAACAAACGTCAATTATTCAACAGCATTCAAAATAGGACTCTTCCAAACTATTGCCATGGTGCCCGGTGTTTCCCGATCTGCTTCTACCATCATTGGAGGTTTGACACAAAAATTAACCAAGAAAATTGCAGCTGAGTTTTCGTTTTTTCTGGCCGTGCCAACCATGTTTATGGCCACCGCTTACAAGTTGTTAAAGTTTTACCAAAGCGGAAGTTCATTCGGAGGAAATGAAATCATGATTCTAGCCATTGGTAATCTAGTTGCCTTTATTGTTGCCATCCTGGCGATTAAATCGTTCATTTCATTTTTAACGAAACACGGATTCAGACTTTTCGGTTATTATAGGATTGCATTAGGCGTTATCATTTTAACTCTCTATTTGCTAGGTATTGAATTGAATGTAGTGTAATGGATAATAATATAGACCGGGTTATTCTCATTGATAAACCCATACAGTGGACATCGTTTGATGTCGTAAATAAACTGAGAAGAAAACTAAAAATAAAAAAAATTGGTCATGCCGGCACGTTAGATCCATTGGCGACAGGATTGCTCATCCTTTGCACGGGTAAAATGACAAAACGGATTGATGAATATCAGGCTCAGGAGAAAGAATACACTGGTAATTTTGTGATTGGCCAAACTACCCCTTCTCATGATCTTGAAACAACAGTGTCAGAAGCAAAAGACATATCAGCGATTTCGGATGGCGTTATCTATGAAGCGACAAAAAAATTTACAGGCACTATACAACAAATTCCTCCTATTCATTCAGCCATAAAAGTTGATGGTAAAAGAGCCTACGAATTAGCTCGTAAAGGAGAAAAACCTGAATTGAAGCCTCGTGAGGTTACTGTTTCTGCATTTGAGATCACTCGTATTGAATTACCAATTGTCAGCTTTCGTATTGTTTGTTCAAAAGGAACTTATATCAGAAGTCTTGCTCGCGATTTTGGAGAAGAAATAGGAGTTGGTGCCTATCTTTCAAAATTATGCAGAACGCGAATCGGTCAATTCCACTTGAAAGATGCAGCCACCCTCGAAGAGATAAACCCATAAACGATGAAGATCTATCATAGTATTGATGATTTTACTCGATTACAATATGGTATTGTAACCAGCGGAACGTTTGATGGCGTTCACCTTGGTCATAAAAAAATCCTGCAACGATTACAAGAGTTTTCAAAGAAGAACAGAGGAGAAAGTGTAGTGATTACATTTTGGCCGCACCCGAGAATGATTCTCAAGCCTGCCGACTTAAGTCTTAAATTATTGAACACCTTTGAGGAAAAAGC
Source organism: Bacteroidota bacterium (assembly GCA_947470895.1). Lineage (GTDB taxonomy): Bacteria > Bacteroidota > Bacteroidia > Cytophagales > Cyclobacteriaceae > ELB16-189. The sequence continues at coordinate 17,278 of CANIVF010000040.1, read as the reverse complement.
CGAATTACTTAGGGAACAAAATATTGATCACTTAATCAGAATACCGTTCACAAAAGAATTTTCCCAAATCACTTCACAAGAATTTATTACAAAAATTCTGGTGGAGACTATTGGCACCAAAAAACTAGTCATCGGATATGATCACCGCTTCGGAAAAAACAGAGAGGGCAGTTTTGAGCAATTAAAACTCAATGGGCCTGCTTATGGATTTGATGTGGAGGAGATACCTCAACAGGATATTGACCACGTTACTGTAAGTTCTTCAAAAATCAGAAAAGCACTCGAAGAAGGAGATATCGATATAGCCAATCACTTTTTAGGTCGCCCCTATTCGATAACAGGTCGTATTATTAAAGGTGACAAACTTGGTCGTGTACTCGGCTATGCTACCGCTAACATTGATCTTGATTCTCATGACAAACTGATACCAGCAGAAGGAATTTATGCCGTAAAAGTTACGCATGAAAAAATTGTATACGGGGGCATGTTGTATATTGGAACGAGGCCCACCATAGATGGATCGAAAAGATCAATTGAAGTAAATATTTTCAATTTTGATAAAGAGATTTATGGAGAATCTCTTCATGTGTCATTCATTAAGTTACTTAGAATGGATTCAAAATTTCAGGATCTGGAGTCTCTCAAAAATCAATTACATAAAGATAAAGAAGCAGCCCTTAAGGCTCTCGAGAATATCTGAATAAAGCTATTTGGAATTTGTACCGAGTAGTTTGAGATTTGTTTAAACAAAATACTATGATCAACAAGGTTGTATCCGGTGCAGACCAAGCGGTGCATGACGTGACTAACAATTCTACACTCATGCTGGGTGGATTTGGTGTTTGTGGTATACCCGAAAACTGTATTCAGGCATTGTTAAAAAAAGGAGTGAAAGGACTCACCTGTATATCTAACAATGCAGGTGTTGACGATTTCGGCATTGGACTTCTTTTGAAAACGCGTCAGGTAAGAAAAATGATTTCCTCCTATGTGGGTGAAAATGCTGAGTTTGAACGACAGTTACTTTCAGGTGAACTAGAAGTAGAATTAATTCCTCAAGGAACCCTGGCTGAACGAATACGAGCTGGTGGTGCCGGAATTCCTGCATTTTATACGCCTGCAGGTGTAGGCACTGAAGTAGCCGAAGGAAAAGAAGTAAGAGAATACGAAGGAAAACTATACTTACTGGAACAATGGCTTAAAGCTGATTTTGCTATCGTAAAAGCATGGAAAGGAGACACGTCAGGAAATCTTATATACCGAGGCACAGCTCGCAATTTCAATCCCATGATGGCCACTGCAGGAAAAATAACCATTGCCGAAGTAGAAGAACTTCTACCTGCTGGCGAACTGGATCCTAATCATATTCACACACCAGGAATCTATGTTCAACGAATATTCCAAGGAAGCAATTATGAGAAAAGAATTGAACAAAGGACAATAATAAAAGATTGATGTTAGATAAAATAGGTATTGCCAAAAGAATAGCCAGAGAAGTTCGCGATGGAATGTATATCAATTTAGGTATTGGTATTCCCACTCTTGTGGCCAACTATATCCCACCTTCACTAAATGTTGTTCTACAGTCGGAAAATGGACTGCTTGGTATTGGTCCTTTTCCTAAAGAAAGTGAAGTTGATTCTGATCTTATCAATGCAGGTAAGCAAACGATCACCATGGTTTGCGGATCGGCCTTGTTTAATTCTGCAGAAAGCTTCGCGATGATCAGAGGTGGCCATGTTGACGTGACTATATTAGGTGCTATGGAAGTTTCGCAAGATGGTGACATAGCCAATTGGAAAGTGCCTGGTAAAATGGTAAAAGGTATGGGAGGTGCCATGGATCTGGTCGCTTCAGCAAAGAATATCATAGTTGCCATGCAGCATTGCAGCAAAGAAGGGGCATCTAAACTTTTGAAGGAATGTTCGTTGCCCATTACCGGAATCCGGTGCGTAAAAAAAATAGTAAGTGATCTGGCCGTTTTAGATGTATTGCCTCAAGGGGGATTCAAACTGATTGAGCGCGCTCCGGGTGTGAGCATTGAGGAAATAAAAAATGCTACACAAGGTGAACTCATCATTGAAGGAGAAATTCCTGAAATGATTTTTTGAAATAATAAAACCAGAAACAATTCATAGATTTAGCTGTATATCAGAGATAGAATTAATTTGCAGCATGAAAAAATCCAGCATTCAATTTAATATCGATCTTGACCAAAATAATGTACCCGAACGAATACAATGGGATGCCACTGATAAACCGCATGATACGCCTTCTGAGACCAAATCAATCTCTATTTCCTTGTGGGATAGTCAACAAAAAAACACTATGCGCATCGATTTGTGGACTAAGGATATGCCTGTTGATGAAATGAAGCGATTCTACATCGAGTGCTTGGGCGGCATAGCCCAAAGCGTGCTCAGCTCCACCGGTGACGAGAGAATTTCAAGCGAGATTAACTCTCTTTGTGACCGACTTGTAGAACTTATACGGCAAGAAAAAAAAAACTCTTAAACGGGGTTCAACCGTTTGCAAAAAAGGACCCAAGCAATCGTTTGTATATTCAGTTTTTCTTGTAGATTTAAGGATTAAACCCATAATTCTTATGAATATACTCTACAGGAAGGCGTTGATTGCTGCGCTCTTTTGGTTCTGCGGCACAGCGACACTCATGGCGCAGACTACCTCCATTACCGGCTCGGTAAAAGATGGTGGTACCGGTGATCCGCTAGCCGGTGTTAACATCGTAGTTAAGGGACGAGTTATTGGTACAATAACAAACACTAGTGGCGAGTTCAATTTAAAGGTTAATGCAGCACCTCCGTTTGTTCTGGTGTTTTCTTTTATTGGCTACAGTAGTCAGGAAATCGAAATTAAGGATGCCAATACCTCGGGACTTGAAGTATCCATGCTTGAACAGACTTTGTTAGGTCAGGAAATTGTCATCTCTGCATCTCGAATTGAAGAGAGCATATTAAAATCTCCTGTAACGATTGAAAAGATGGATATACTTGGTGTGCAAAACACGCCAGCAGATAATTACTATAAAGGTTTGATTAATATGAAAGGACTTGATATGACAACAAGTAGTATCAACTTTCAAATTATCAATGCCCGTGGATTTAACTCAACAGGAAATACTCGTTTTATTCAGCTTACTGACGGAATGGATACTCAGGCTCCTGCTCTTAACTTTCCAATTGGTAATTTGAATGGCCCTTCTGAATTGGATGTGGAAAGTGTAGAATTTATTCCAGGCGCCTCTTCTGCTTTGTACGGCCCGAGCGCATTTAACGGAGCACTACTGGTAAACAGTAAAAGTCCTTTTGAATATCAAGGATTAAGTGCTTTCGCGAAATTAGGAATGAACCATATCAATGGAGGAACTTCCTATTTGGATAATGGTGGAAGCGTTAACCCAATAGGTCCTGGATATGCCAGCCCTATGACCGAAGGTGCTCTTCGTTATGCAAAAGCATTCAATAATCGCTTTGCTTTTAAAGTGAACCTATCCTATAGTAAAGCAACCGATTGGTATGGTACTAATCAATTAGACCAAAATACATCTCAAACTCCTACGGGTTATTCATCCAATCCAGGAGCCAATAAGGTGCATGTATTTGGTGATGAAGTAGCGGCCAATCTTTCTTTAGTCGGGTTGAGTCTTGGAGGCAGTCTACCACCAGCGCTCCAGCCATTTTTAGGATATCTGCCAAACCAAAATGTTTCCAGAACAGGTTATGAAGAAAGATATTTGGTTGATTATAACGCAAAGAATCTTAAGGCGAATGCAGCATTGCATTATAGAATTACCGATAAAATTGAATTAGTGGGACAATGGAATTATGGTGCCGGAACATCGGTATATACAGGTGCACAACGCTATTCTTTGAAAGATTTCTCCATCAACCAATATAAGTTGGAATTGAAAGGAAGTAACTTCTTCGTGCGTGGCTATACTACTATTGAGAATAGCGGTGATTCATATATAGCAGACTTAACTGGCGTATTGATTAACGATGGATGGAAGAACAATTCTCTTTGGTTTGGACAATATGGTGGTGCTTACTTACAATCTTTAGCGCTTCAGGGATTCAATCCGACTTTAAACGTAGATCCAACACTTCAACAGCAACAGACAGCCCATAGCTTTGCCAGAGGCATTGCCGATACTGGTCGTATTTTACCCGGAACACAAGCTTTTACTGATGCTAGCGCGAGCGCAAGATCAAATGTTATTCCTTATGGTTCATTATTCAGTGATAAGACATCTTTATATCACTATGAAGGACAATACAATTTCAAAAATCAAATCAAATTCATGGATCTTCTTGTCGGAGCCAGTTATCGGTACTACGACTTGAATTCAAATGGAACCATTTTCGCGGATGGCCCAGGTAATCAAATCACAATACAGGAGGTAGGGGCTTATGCTCAAGCTGCTAAAAAATTTATAAGCGATAAGTTGAAGCTTACCGGTTCCGTTCGTTATGATAAAAACCAAAACTTCAACGAACAGATCAATCCTCGTCTTTCTGCTGTGTATACACTGGCTGAAAAACATAACCTGAGAGCTTCTTATCAAACTGGTTTTAGAAACCCAACTACTCAAGGTCAACATATCGATCTGAATGTAGTATCTGCACGTTTATTAGGAGGCCTTCCCTACTACGCAGAAAAGTATAAAGTATTTGTACCAGGTCAGACATATACGTTATCTTCGGTGAATGATTACATCAGTAAGATCACTCAAAACTTATCTAATCCAACGTATATCGCAGCATTAGGTGGCCGGGGAAATGCCGGTTTAGCATTGGGAGATCCTACCACAATAGGTTTATTAAAACCAATCAACAGCATTGAAGCAGTAAGACCTGAGCAAGTAAGAAACATCGAATTTGGATATAAAGGCTTAATTGGCGATCGGTTTATGGTTGATATTGCTTACTACCGAAACCAGATCAGTCATTTTATTACGCAGATTGCGGTGCGCAAATCTGCTGGGATAATTAACCAGGGGGTGACTGCCATTACAGAGCAAAACGTTCGTAATGGTCAGAGTTTATTAACACCAATTACAACACCAGGTCAGGAAAATACCTTCTCGGTTTATACCAACATAAATGATCGTAAAATCACATCACAGGGTATTGCCTTGGGTATGGAGTATAGCCTTCCTCGGGGTTATAAGTTAATCGGTAACTATAACTGGAATAGGTTAAACACTTCCCTAGGTGCTGACTTTTTGTTTGATGGATTTAATACACCTGAACATAAATTCAATGTTGGAGTAGGTAATCGCAAAGTTACTGAGCGCTTTGGCTTTAATGTAAACTACCGCTGGCAGGATAAATTCTATTGGGGTGCTTCATTTGCAAGAGGAGAAGTTCCTGCAGTAGGAACATATGATGCACAAGTAAGCTACAGACTAAAAGAAATGAAGTCGGTATTGAAGTTTGGTGGCTCGAACCTGCTTAACACGAGATATGTGCTTAACTACGGGGGGCCGACTATCGGTGCCATCTATTATGTTTCTATCACTTTCGATCAGCTAATGAATTAATCCTCCAATATTGAAGATTATGAAAAACATTAAGAAATACTCAATTATATTGACGTTAGCAACGCTCATAGGAGCTTGTGACCAATACACATTACCTGAATTACCGCAACCTGCTGTTGCAGATCTTGATTTTACGAAAATGGTGTCCGTGGGAAATTCCCTGACAGCAGGATTCATGAATGGAGCACTCTATACTGCAGGTCAAAACACTTCTTACGTTTCTGCACTGTCCAAACAATTAGCCCTAGTTGGCGGTGGAACCTTTAATGTTCCGTCTGTTAATTCCGATAATGGATGTTTTAACCCTGCAGGAGGATGTACGCTAGGAAGATTAAAACTTAAAATAGTAAATGGCTCACCTGCACCAGTACCTTTAGCTGGAGATGGTAATGCTTCATTGGCTCCATTTGCTGGTAAAGCAACTCTTAATAATTTTGGAGTTCCCGGTGTTACCATCGGATCTGCACAATCACCTGCATTAGCTGCTAATCCGTATTATGCTAGAATAGCTTCTAACCCAGGCTCGTCCACGTTGATTGGAGACGCTAAAGCCGCTATGAGTAATGGTACTTTTTTCACATTTTGGCTTGGCAATAATGATGCGCTGGGATATGCTACAGCGGGTGCATCCGCTGCAGGAACGCTCACTTCACCTGCCACATTTCAGACCCTGTTTAACTTAGCACTTACCGAAATACTGAACGCAAAAGCGGACGCAGAAGGCGCTGTTGCTAACATACCGGATGTTACCTCGGCTCCGTTCTTCTCAACGGTAGTTTATAATCCAATACCCTTGAGTGCTGAATCTGCCTCCGCTTTAACGAGTCTCTTAGCCAACAACTATAACGCTTTTCTTACCGGAATGGTGGCTAATTTAATCATTACAGCGGAAGAGGCTACCAAGAGAAGATTAACTTATAAGGCAGGTCAAAATGCAATTCTCATCACAGACGAAACATTGACTGATTTAACACCATACATGGCAGGCCCCTATGCTGGATTACTTCCCTATGCCAAAGCAAGACAAACTACCTCAACTGATTTAGTGTGCCTCACGGCTGCTTCTTATCTTGGTGCTGACTTAGGAGGCGGTGCCAAGAACGGTGTTACTGCCCCTTTAATTAATACGTCAAGTGCTGGCGCTCTTTCTTTAAAAGGTGATGATCTTATCTTGATTCCATCCGAAATCACTGAAATTCAAAATGCCGTTACTCAATTCAACACCAGTATTGCTGCTGCCGTTAGCGCGCAGAGTTCACGATTGGTTTTGATAGACGTGAATTCCGCGCTGAAAGATCTTAAGGCTGGTAAAGTCTCCGTTAATGGATCCGCTTTAGCGGCTTCGATATTACCTCCGTTCGGTGCATTTTCATTAGATGGAGTTCACCCTAATGCCCGGGGATCCGCATACATAGCAAACCTGTTCATCACAGCAATTAATGCAAAGTGGGGATCAAGTATTCCCCTATGCAATCCAAATGATTATCCTTCTAACGAACTACCAACTCCTTAAGTAAAAATTAACTAATCAAATAAAAAGCACCGGTTTCAAAACCGGTGCTTTTTATTTCAAAACAACTCTTTGGCAATTCTATAGATCGGATCTGATTTACCCATAGAATAAAAATGAAGTGTAGGCACACCTCTTTTTATCAACTCTTTCGACTGGTGAATGGCCCAACGAATACCCACTTCTTTCAGCGAAACGTTGTCTTTACATTTTTCAGCTTCCTCCGATAGTTCTTCAGGGATATCTATATGAAATGTCTTTGGGAGAACCGTTAGTTGAGCCTTTCCGGTTAGTGGCTTAAGCCCTGGAATGATGGGCACATTGATACCTGCCTCCCTACACTTGTCAACAAAATCAAAATACTTCTTATTATCGAAAAACATCTGGGTCACTATGTACTCTGCTCCCATATCAACTTTCAACTTCAGATATTTTAGATCAGTTTTTAAGTTGGGTGCATTAAAATGTTTTTCAGGATAGCCTGCAACACCAATACAAAAATTGGTGGGGGCTGCACTCTCCAATTCTTCATCCAGATAAATTCCATTATTCATCTTCACCACTTGATCAAGCAATTCCGATGCATACTTATGACCATCCAGTTCAGGAACGAACTTACTTTCGCTTTTAATGGCATCGCCTTGAAGAACAAGCACATTATCAACTCCTAAGAAATGAAGATCGATCAATGCGTTCTCTGTCTCTTCTTTACTAAATCCTCCACAAATAATATGCGGAACAGTGTCTACCTTATAATGGTTTTGTATTGCCGCACAAATTCCTACCGTGCCTGGTCGTTTGCGAGTTGATATCTTTTCCAATAATCCTCCCTCCTTCTTTCTATAAACGTACTCCTCGCGATGATAGGTAACATCAATAAACGGAGGTTTGAATTCCATCAAGGGGTCCAAGTTGTTAAACAGGTTATTGATATTCTCACCCTTTAAAGGCGGTAATATCTCAATGGTAAATACCGTTTTGCCGTTTGCGTTTTTAATATGATCTACTACTTTCATAACATGGATTTCAATTCTTAAATATCATAGGATAAGTTGGGTGCGAGCCATTTCTCTACCTCCTCCACGCTGATTCCCTTTCTTCGTGCATAGTCTTCCACTTGATCTCTTTCGATTTTACCAAGTCCGAAATACTTTGAGTTTTGATTAGAGAAGTAGAAACCACTCACCGCTGCTCCCGGATACATGGCATACGATTCAGTCAGTGTTATCCCAACTTTGTTGGCATCGAGTAGTTCAAACAACAATTTTTTCTCGGTGTGATCCGGGCAAGCCGGATAACCTGGGGCTGGACGGATACCATTGTATTCTTCTGAGATTAATTGATCGGTTGTTAATTTCTCATCGGAAGCATAGCCCCAAAACTCTTTGCGCACCTTTTCGTGCAAACATTCCGCAAAGGCTTCGGCTAAACGATCGGCAAGAGCTTTGGCCATGATTTCTGAATAATCATCATGATTGGCTTTATGTTTTTCAACTAATAACTCTAAACCTATCCCTGAAGTAACAGCAAACATTCCAAAATAATCCTGACCTTCTTTTGGTGATACAAAATCCGCTAAGCAAAAATTGGGAAGGTTTTGTGCTTTCTTGTTTTGCTGACGGAGGAAATGAAACGTTGCATTAGGCTGATCTTCATCAGTTAATACCTTAACATCATCTCCCCGATTGACAGCCGGATAAAAAGCAACCACACCATTTGCCTGAAGACTCTTGTTGGCTACAATTTCATCCAACATCGTGTTGGCCTCTGCAAATAATTTCGTTGCTTCAACGCCTACCACGGTATCTTTAAGAATTCCCGGATATCTTCCTGCCAGCATCCAGGTTTGAAAGAAGGGAGTCCAATCAATGTATTTCCTTATTTCTTCCAATGAATAGTTTACCAATTCCTTTCTTCCGGTAAAAGTTGGTATTTGGAAATTAACCTGAGACCAATCAACTTTTACACGATTCTTTCTTGCCTCATCCAAAGGAATATAATTCTTCAATTGTTGTCTTCCTTCGTGATCCTTACGAAGATCAACATACTCCTGTTTGATTCTTGCTTTGAATGCACCTCGCGTATCCTGATTAATTAATTCACTAGCTACCGGCACAGAACGAGAAGCGTCCAGTACATGAACCACCACACCTGAATAAACAGGATCGATTTTTACAGCAGTATGTATGCGAGATGTGGTGGCTCCGCCAATCAGAAGTGGCAAATCCATTTTTTCCCGCTCCATCTCTTTGGCGAAGTGAACCATTTCATCCAATGAAGGAGTAATCAATCCGCTTAGTCCAATAACATCTACCTTTTCACGCTTAGCTGCTTCCAGAATCTTTTCAGCTGGCACCATAACACCTAAATCAATGACGTTATAATTATTGCAGGCCAATACCACACCAACGATGTTCTTACCAATGTCATGCACATCCCCCTTCACCGTTGCTAAGAGAATCTTTGCAGCTGCTTGTCCTTCCTTTCCGCTTTTTCTTTTCTCTTCCTCTAGGAAAGGTGTTAACCAGGCCACCGATTTTTTCATAACGCGTGCACTTTTTACCACTTGAGGTAAAAACATTTTTCCTGCTCCGAATAAATCGCCCACTACATTCATTCCTACCATGAGTGGACCTTCAATCACATTCAACGGCTTACCGTATTTTTGCAGCGCTTCTTCTGTGTCAGCATCGATGAAATCAATGATGCCTTTTACCAACGAATGATTAATGCGTTCTTCTACAGTCCCTTTTCTCCACTCATCGTCCAACTCTTTTTTCTTTGCAGATCCTTTGACGGTTTCAGCAAATTCAAGGAGACGTTCTGTCGAATCTTCTCTCCGATTCAACAATACATCTTCAACACGCTCTAATAGATCTTTCGGAATTTCATCATACACTTCCAGCATGGTAGGGTTCACAATTCCCATATCCATACCATGTTGAATGGCATGATATAAAAATGCTGAGTGCATCGCTTCCCTCACCTTCTGATTTCCGCGGAAGCTGAACGAAACGTTACTTACACCTCCACTGACGTGTGCACCAAAAAGATTTTCTCTGATCCATTTTGTCGCTTTGAAAAAATCAAGCGCATAGTTTCTATGTTCATCAATTCCCGTAGCAACAGGAAAAATATTCGGATCAAAGATGATGTCCTCAGGAGGAAAATGCACCTGATTGACCAGGATGTCGTATGCTCGTTTACAAATATCAATTCTGCGTTGATAGGTATCGGCCTGACCTAGTTCATCAAATGCCATTACCACTGTAGCGGCACCATACCTTCTTACCAACTTTGCTTGGCGTATAAATTCTTCTTCACCAGCCTTTAAGCTGATGGAGTTTACAATGCCTTTGCCTTGTAAACATTTTAAGCCTGCTTCAATCACGTCCCACTTCGATGAATCAATCATCACCGGGATACGAGAAATTTCTGGCTCTGAAGCCATGAGATTGAGGAACCGAACCATGGCTGACTCAGAGTCAAGCATACCTTCGTCCATATTCACATCAATTACCTGTGCTCCTCCGCGCACCTGATCCAATGCCACACTCAGTGCTTCATCAAACTGGTCATCCTTAATTAGCTTAAGAAATTTGGCAGAGCCAGTAACGTTTGTGCGTTCACCGATGTTGACAAAATTAGAACCGGGAGTAATCACTACTGCCTCAAGTCCGCTAAGTTTTAATGGTCTATGCATGTTGAGCTACCTCCCTGGGTTTATATTTTTTTGCCACCTCTGCAATCACACGGATGTGATCCGGAGTGGTGCCACAACAACCTCCAACAATATTAACCAGTCCTTCTTTCAAAAACTCTTCCATTTGCACGCCCATCTCTTTGGGTGATTGATCGTAGTGACCAAACTCATTAGGTAAACCAGCATTAGGATAAGCGCTGACAAAGAATGGTGCATGTTCATTTAACACTTGCAAGTAAGGACGCAATTGCGCTGCGCCTAATGCACAGTTCAATCCGATGCTTAACAACGGAACATGGGATAGTGAAATCAGAAATGCATCTGTAGTTTGCCCCGACAACGTACGACCACTGGCATCTGTAATGGTACCCGATACCATGATCGGAACTTGTTTTCCTGTTTCTTCAAAATATTCCTGTATCGCAAACAAAGCAGCTTTGGCATTGAGTGTATCAAATACAGTTTCAACCAGCAGCACATCTGCGCCCCCATCCAGCAAACCTTTCACTTGTTCTTTGTACGCAATGCGCAAATCATCAAATGAAACTGCGCGAAAGCCAGGATTGTTTACATCGGGAGATAAGGATGCCGTTCTATTCGTTGGCCCAAGTGCGCCTGCTACAAAGCGTGGATTTTCAGGATTTGACTTCGTTATCTCTACAGCAACTTCTTTGGCAATCTTTGCGGATTGATAATTCAGCTCATAAACAATATGCTCCAAGTGATAATCAGCTTGAGCAATAGAAGTACTGCTGAATGTATTGGTTTCGATGATATCAGCGCCAGCCAACAAATACTGACGATGAATATCTTTGATGATATCCGATTGGGTAATGGATAACAAATCATTGTTACCCTTCAGTGGAGATTTATGATCCTTAAAACGATCGCCTCTGAAATCGACCTCTTCCAACGTATGACGTTGAATCATCGTACCCATAGCACCATCCAGTACTAAGATGCGTTCTTTTAATATTCCTTGAATTTTATTCACTCTTTCTCTTTTAAGTTTCTTTCCAGAAAGAGCCTGATGAGGGGCCGCCTATCTTCTCTGCATACGATTGTTCTTTGCAGAAGGGAGTTAGCACCAAGTTATGAGCAAGGTTGCTAAGACGTCAGTGGGCCCTTTCCCTCGGTCTTTCTGGATAAGCAATGCAAAGAAAAGCATTAACATGTTAAATATAAAGATTCGATGTGCTTATTTTGCAGTGGTAATCGTCATTAACCACTTCCGTTGAAACTCGCTGCTATAGACATTGGTTCAAACGCCATTCGCCTTCAAATCTCGACCATCTACGATCAAGGCCCCAAGCTCCTGTTTAAGAAATTAGAATACGTTCGTTTCCCTTTGCGACTAGGGCATGATGTATTCAACGATAACCGAATCAGTGATATCAGCAAGGCGAAGTTTAAGAAACTTATGAAGGCGTATAAGTTACTTCTTGAACTCTATGAAGTTGATGACTACATGTTCTGTGCAACATCTGCGATGCGTGAATCTGAAAACGGACCAGAGTTAGCGGAAGAAGTAAAGAATGAAATTGGTGTAACGATAAACATCATTGATGGACTTTTAGAAGCTGAATTCATCAACCGCGCTATCGCTTCTTACCTCGGCAGTGATACTTATTTGCACATCGATGTGGGTGGTGGTAGTACGGAGCTCAACCTGTTTGTAAAAGGGATTAAAATCAAAACGCGTTCTTTTAAAGTCGGTTCGGTACGCGTATTAGAACATCACGACTCTCCAGTGATGTGGAATGATATGGAGAAGTGGGTAAAGGATAACGTGAAGAAAGAATACGGTAAATTAACTGCTGTGGGAACTGGTGGAAACATCAGCAAGATTTTTGAACTGGCTAAGAAAAAACCGGGGCAAGCCCTACCTATCAAAAAGGTAAAGGAGATTCGTAAGATGATTGAAAGTCAAACGATGGATCAGCGCATCTATGATTTACAAATGAACCCTGACCGTGCTGATGTTATTGTACCCGCAACGGGAATTTATCTTCAAGTGATGGAATGGGCACGCGCTAACAGCATTCTTGTTCCTGATGTGGGTTTAAAGGATGGTATTATGTTACACCTCTTTGAAAAGAATGTAACTCAGAAAAAGATTGAATTCAAAAAAGGACGGTTCTAAAATAAGTTTACATCCCGGATGGTATGCTGGGTTACTTCAAAGAACTCCTTGTGAACATTAAATGGAGCTTCTCCGTTTTGTTCTTTGATCACATAGCTTCCATCCTCTTTCATCGTATAAGAGTTTACATTATCCTTCAAGTTGAACTTGATAATGTTCATGGTCTGCCTCTTAAGAAGATCCTGTTCTAAGGAGAACAACGATTCTATTCTACGATCAAAACTTCTCACCATGGCATCTGCACTTCCAATATACACTTTGGGATTACCTGCATTATGGAAATAATAGATGCGCGAATGTTCAAGGTATTCACCCACAATGGAAATCACTTCAATATTTTCACTTAGCCCTGGCCTCCCCGGTCGCAGACAACACATGCCACGAATGATTAACTTAATCGTGACCCCAGCTTGTGATGCTTCATACAAAGAATCGATAAACTCTTTATCCTGTAATGAATTTAGCTTAATGACAATACCTGCCGCCATTCCTTGGCGAGCATTTTCTGCTTCACGTTTGATCAGATTACATAACTGAATGCGCATGTCACGTGGTGATGTAATCAGGTTACGATAAGCGGAAGGTTGTGAATGCCCTGTAATAACATTAAAAAACTCCGACACATCATTGGCGTACATTTCATTGGTAGTCAGCAGACCAAGATCGGTATAGAAACGGGAAGTTACTTCATTATAATTTCCGCTCGATAAGTGAACATAGCGATAAACCCGATCGGGCTCGTTACGTACAATCAATAAAAGTTTGGTGTGTGTCTTTAAACTACTCACCCCATAAATGACAAAACAACCTGCTTTCTGCAATCTCTGTGCTTCACGAAGGTTGTTCTCTTCATCAAAACGCGCTTTCACTTCAAACAATACGGCTACATGCTTTCCGTTTTCGGCTGCGCGTAACAATGCGGCTGTTATTCTGGAATCCTTGGCAACCCGATAGATTGTAATCTTAATGGATAGTACTAATGGATCTTCTGCAGCTTTCTCCACCAACTCAAGAACAGGATCCATCGAATCATAAGGGTGGTGCAAAAGCACATCACGTTCTTTGAGTACTTCAAAAATATCTCTTGTACCAAACTCAGGGAAAGCCACTGGCAAACGCGGTGGCCGCATGGGTGCACGCTTATCCTTAAACTCTTTATGATTAATAATTTGATTAATGCCTGTAAAATCAATCATTCCTTCTTTAGGTATATGGAAGATGTTAAGATCATCAATATCCCATTGAATTTTTAAGAGACGTAACAACCAAGGGGCAGAGTTCTCTTCGATATCCAACTTCACTACTCTTCCCGTTCTTCGTGTTTGCAGCTTTCTCTTTAACTCCAAAAGAAAATTCGATTCAATATCTTCACTCTCTTCCAAAGTAAAATCTCCATTGCGATTGATCCGAAATAGATTAACTGCTTCGATCTCTATGTTCCTGAAGAGATGATGAATGTTGTACCTAACGATTTCTTCCAGCGGAACAAACGAAACAAAACGATCATCATGAATGATTTCAAAAAAGCGAGGAAGATTACTCGGCACCTGAATAAAAGAAACCCGTTGCTGGTTGATCAAATCCTGCGGAGCTTTGGTTATCACACCAAACAACAAACGATTATACTTTAACACCGGAAATGTGTGATAACTGTCAAACATCATGGGAGTAAGCATGGGGTAAATCGTCTGTTGAAAGTATTGATTTACCTGAGCCATCTGCTCAACGGTCAGAGAGTCATAGTCAGCAATGCGAAAATTATTTTTCTCAAAGTGCGGCTTAAGCTTTTTGATGTAATACTCGTTCTGGTACTGCACAAACTTGTGAACCTCATTCATCATATACTGACGAAACGGGTTTTCTCTCAGGCCACTATAGTCGAACCGTTCTTTTCCATAATCAATGTAGTTGTACAAACTACCCACCCTGATGGTGCAAAATTCATCAAGGTTAGATGCAGTGATCGCCAGGAACTTCATCCGATCAAAAATGCTGCGATCAATGTGCTTGGCCTGGTCGAGCACACGGTAGTTAAACTTCAGCCAGCTCAGGTCGCGGCTGATGTAATTACTATTCAGAATCTGATTATTGATCAGGTCCTGAGGCTTGTCTGCCATGTGTTGCTCAACATTGGAAGGCTCTCCTATCATATATCGATTCGTGCGTACTTGGCATTCTTCTCGATAAACTCTCTACGTGGTGCCACTTCGTCACCCATCAACATCGAAAACAGATGGTCCGCTTCAGCCGCAGACTCCACGTTCACTTGCTTTAATGTGCGTCTGATCGGATCCATAGTTGTTGACCAAAGTTGCTCAGGGTTCATTTCTCCCAGACCCTTGTAGCGTTGTATACCTACGCTGTCTTCGTTTCCACCTTTGCTCAGCTCTTTCACGATTACATCACGTTCCTCTTCATTCCAGCAGTAACGCTCTTCTCTTCCCTTCTTGAGCAAATAAAGTGGTGGCAATGCGATGTACACATAACCTTGTTCAATCAGGTCGCGCATGTAGCGGAAGAAGAACGTTAAAATCAACGTGCGGATGTGACTACCGTCCACGTCCGCATCCGTCATAATGATTACTTTATGGTATCTTAATTTCGTAAGATTCAGTGCTTTATTATCTTCTGCAGTACCAAAGCTTACGCCCAATGCAGTGATCATATTCTTAATTTCCTCGTTCTCATAAATCTTATGTTCCTGAGCTTTCTCCACATTCAGGATCTTACCACGTAAAGGTAATATCGCCTGAAAATGTCGATCGCGTCCCTGTTTGGCAGATCCTCCTGCTGAATCACCCTCCACCAAATACAATTCACAAATAGCAGGGTCTGAACTTGCACAGTCAGCAAGCTTACCAGGTAAACCTGTTCCTGATAGTACATTCTTACGCTGCACCATTTCACGTGCCTTACGTGCGGCTATGCGTGCCAGTGCAGCTAAAATGACCTTGCTAACGATTAGCTTGGCTTCTCTTGGATTTTCTTCTAAATAGTTATTAAGCATTTCTCCAACTGCAATGTCCACTGCTCCCATTACTTCAGAGTTACCCAATTTGGTTTTGGTCTGTCCTTCGAATTGCGGCTCAGCCACCTTCACAGAAATAACCGCTGTTAAACCTTCCCTAAAGTCGTCACCGTTGATCTCGACCTTTGCTTTTTCCAACAAACCTGACTTATCAGCATAGCTTTTCAGTGTGCGGGTAAGTGCCCTTCTGAAACCGGCTACGTGCGTGCCGCCTTCGTGGGTATTGATGTTGTTCACATAAGAAACGAGATTCTCGCTATAGGATGTATTGTAGCCCATGGCAACCTGCACGGGAAATTCACCTCTGTCGTTTTCAATAAAGATGGGAGTAGGAATCAGTTTCTCTCGGGTAGAGTCCAGATATTCAACAAATTCACGCAAGCCACCTACTGATAAGAATGAAGTTGTTTTCGGTTCACCGCTTTCATCTTTATCCCGAAGATCCTTGAGATTAAGTTTGATCCCGATATTCAAAAAGGAAAGCTCACGCATGCGCGAAGCCACCGTTTCATAGTTATATTCGGTGGTGAGTGTGAATACCTCTGAGTCTGGTTTGAAATGAACGGTGGTACCTCTTCGCTCAGAATCCCCGATCACACGCACAGGATATTGAGGAACACCGCGATGGTATTCCTGCTCGAAAATTTTTCCTTCGCGATACACCGTAGCATGTAACAAAGAACTGAGTGCGTTGACACAAGAAACACCCACGCCATGAAGCCCGCCGGATACTTTATAAGTGTCTTTATCAAATTTTCCACCAGCATGTAATACAGTCATGACCACTTCCAAGGCCGAACGCTTTTCCTTTTCATGCATATCGGTAGGTATGCCGCGCCCGTTGTCTTCTACTGTTACAGAATTATCTTCATTGATGGTAACATGAATATCATCGCAATAGCCTCCCATGGCTTCATCGATGGAGTTGTCAACAACCTCCCAAACGAGGTGGTGAAGTCCTTTAATGCCGATATCTCCGATGTACATGGCAGGTCTTTTACGCACTGCCTCCAGCCCTTCCAGTACCTGAATATTACTTGCTGAATAACTGCTTTCCTTCTTTGGACTTAGTTCGTTCATTGTGGTTTTTTATAACCTTCAAAAATACGGTTTTTGTAGGCGTTTAAGGTATTTTTTAAGGTAAAAAACTCAAGTATTTTTTTTAATCGCACACTTTGCGGAGCAAGCTCTTGAGGATCATTAACCCCAGATTATGCATTAGAAAATGCTAGTCGTTGATCTTTTTGCCTGACGATATCAAATAATCCGTCTAACCATATTCGTTTTTCACCAATGGCGGAGATATTGAGTGTTGTTTTTCCTGCATGTTT